>JBILLV010000451.1:0-6169 GCA_044375895.1 Polyangiales bacterium
AACTCTACGAGCGCGCCAAGGCCGGCCAGTGGAACGGCAACGACCTCCCCTGGGCCACCGACGTCGACCTCGAGCGCCCTGACGTCGGCATCCTCCCCGACGACTTCCTCGCCTTCGAAGTCCTCGCCGAGCACGGCGTCCACCTCGACGCCCGCGAGCGACGGCGCCTCCTCCACGACGCCGCCTCGTGGACGCTCTCGCAGTTTCTCCACGGCGAGCAGGGGGCCCTCTACGCCGCCGCGCAGGTGACCGAGGCCGTGCAGTTCTTCGACGGCAAGCTCTACGGCGCGACGCAGGTGGTCGACGAAGGGCGCCACGTCGAGGTGTTTCACCGTTACCTCGACACCAAGCTGGAGAAGCTCTACCAGGTCAACGACAACCTCTTCACCATCCTCGACGCCCTCATGACCGACGGGCGCTGGGACATGAAGTTCCTCGGGATGCAGATCATGGTGGAGGGGCTCGCGCTCGGGGCCTTCGGCACCATCCATCGCATGACGAAGGAGCCGCTCCTCAAGGCCCTCCTGCGCAACGTGATTCAAGACGAGGCCCGCCACGTCCACTACGGCGTCCTCGCGCTGCGCGAGCACTTCCGCACCGCCCTCACCGAGCGCGAGCGCCAGGAGCGCGAGGCCTGGGCCTTCGAGACGGCCCTCCTCATGCGCAACCGCTTCATGGCCTTCGAGCTCTACGAGGAGTCCTACGCGCACCGCCTCTCGCGCGCCCAGTGGAAGGACTTCATCTACCGCTCGAAGGGGCTCTCCACCTTCCGCGACGTGATGTTCCGCCGCATGGTGCCCAACCTCCGCGAGATCGGGCTGCTCAGCGACCGCGTGCGCCCACACTACGAGGCCGTCGGGCTCGGGAAGTACTTCGAAGGGGCCTCCGCCGACCGGCTCACGGCGCAGATGATCCTCGACGACCTCGACCCCGTGAACTGATGGGCGCGGCTCAGGCGCGGCCGAGGGCCTTCGCGATGCGCGCCCGGACCGCCGGCTCGTCGAAGCCGCCGAGCTCGGTGGTGGTGACCAGCGTGCCTTCCGGGCCGCCGCCCTCCTCCAGCGGGAGGATGCCCTGCGCGCGGTACCAGCGCTCCTTGGCCGCCCAGCGGCGCGCGTAGGTAGGGTCGTCGAGGAGCCCGAGGTGCTCGATGTAGAGCTTCGACCCCGCGGCGCTGTCGTCGACGAAGAAGTCGGGGTAGCGCACGCTCCCGTCGGACGCGCGCAGCTCGAACTCGTACGTGTAGTCCACCTCGAACTCGCTGGAGAGCAGGTTGGCGATGATGAGCTCGGACTTCGAGCGGACCAGCTCGCCGCGGCGCGTGCGGTGGATGAGCCCCTCGTCTCGAACGTCCTGACCGCGCTCCGTGAGGACGAGCGGGCGGCGCCCGTCGCGCAGGAGGCTGGTGAGGCGGCGGCTCACCTCGGAGCGCTCGCTCCCGCTGAAGTCGCGGAGCCCGTGGAGGTCGCCCTGGTGGAGGAGCACCACCCGCTGCTTCTGCCGCGTGAGGGCAGTGTAGAGAAGCTCGCGCGAGAGCGGGCGGCAGGGGTTGGGCACCACCACGAACACCACGTCGAACTCGCTCCCCTGTGCCTTGTGCACGGTGAGGGCGTAGGCGAGCTCCAGGCGGTCACTCCCCTCCTCGGCGAAGTCGCTGTCGCGCCAGAAGGTGACGCGGTAACGGGGCGCGTTCTTGAACTCCACGGAGAGGTTCTTCGGGCCGCCGAGCTTGCCTTTCGATCCGTAGTCGCCCACGACCACGCCGATGTCGCCGTTGGCGATGTAGAGGGGCTTCTTGTCGCCCTCGCCCGCGTAGCCTTCGCGCTTCCCGTTGGCCACGCAGATCACCTTGTCGCCGTAGAGGATCCCGTCTCGCCCGACGGGCGCGGGGACCTTGCGCCATTCGCGCACCGCGGCCCGCTCCTTCATGCGCGGGCGGAAGCGCGACTGGATCATGCGGTTGAGCGCCCCGACGCCCCACCCGTTGGCACGCACCGGCGAGAGCACCTGCCACGCCTCTGCGAGCGGACCGCAGCCGCCCTCGTTGATCTTCCCCTGCGGGTGGAAGTACAGCTCTCCCTTGAACTCCCCGCCACCAAGGCGCGCGCTGAAGCCCGGCTCGTCGTCGGGGCCCTTCAGCCCGAGGTGACGCACGATCGCGGCCGTGAGCTTCGCATCGAGCTCCTCGGGGCTGTCCCAGCGGATCGCCTCCACGCCCTCGGCCGCGCCGCTGGCGATGCGGTCCCAAACCTCGTCGGCGCCGGGGTGGACGGCGCCGCCCGCGAACCACGACGCCAGCAGCACGTCGTCGCGCGCCGAGGAGGTCGCCGCGCCCGCGTCGACATGCGACTGCCGTCGCGGCACCGTGAGCTCTCCGTAGGAGGGTCCGACACGCACCGCCTTCCCCTCGATCCCATCGGGCCGCAGGCGCGCGACGAGGTCGACGAAGGGCCGACCCGCGCCGATGGGCGGGAGCTGCCGGGGGTCGCCCACCAAGATGAGCCGCTCGACCCCGGCGAGGTCTTCGAGGGTCGCCGCGAGCGCCTCCTCCGTCAGCATCGAGCACTCGTCGATGATCACGGTCTTGTATGCCTTCGTCGTCGCGGGGACGTCACGCAGGCGGTACGCGCCGGTGAGCGGGTCGTAGCGCTTCGACGCGAGGAGGCTCTGCGCGAGGGTGCGCGTCTCCAGCCCCGCCGCGCTCTTCATGAGCTGAACGCGGGCCTTGCCCGTGGGCGCGAGAAGGAGCACACCGCCGGTCTTCACCCGCTCGATCGCGCAGAGCGCGCGGAGGAGCGTGGTCTTGCCCGTCCCCGCGGGGCCGACGAGCACCGAGAGGCGCGCGGAGAAGAGTTCCTCGAGCGCGGCGGACTTCTCAGCGCGGGCCTTCTCCTCCAAGGTCCGCTCGTCGGGGTCAGCGGGCATCGGGGCGCCGATGGCGGCGTCGATGAGCCCGCGCCAGTCGGCTTGAAACGCGTGCCGCTTCGCGGGGGGGAGGTCGACGCGCTTGTTCACCTCGCGCTCGATGCGCTTCGCGGTGGCTCGGTAGCGGTCGAGTTGGAGCTCGCGCGGACCGATCGGCTCCACCCACGGCGCGTAGCCCGCGAGCTGCGCGTCGAGCACGTCGGAGTTGCACGGGACCCGCGGCCGGGCGGCGTGCGCCTCGATCGCGCGGACCACCTGCCCCCGCGTCTGGACGGTGTGCCCGTCAAGGGCGGCCGACTCCAGCGCGTAGGCGACGAAGGCCCCCACGCGACGCTCGTCCATGTCCCCGTCGAGGGCCGACGGGGCAGGCACCGGGAATTCCGTCCGCACCACGTCGTCGGGTCGCATCCCGCGGTCGATGACATCGAGCCCGATCGCGTTGAGCGCACCGCGGTCGAGCAGGTAGAGCTGGTAGGGGTTGGCCAGGAGCTCGGCGTCGGTCGCCGAGATGCCCGCGCCCTCGCGCATCGCGGGGTCGTAGAAGCGGGCGGTCTGGTCGGCGCGGAGGTCGAAGCGCGACAGGAGCATCAGGAGCGCGCGGCGCTCGGCGCGGAGTCCCTGCCAGAGCTTCCGCACGGAGGGGGAGAGGTCTTCGCGGAAGGTGTCCCCCAGGCGCGACGGGTCGGCGAGGGCGGCCTCGAAGAGGGCCCAGGGGTCCTCCGTCCAGGTGGTCTTCGCGTGGGCCTGGAGGGCGGCGATCCGCCACGCGAGGAGGGTGCCCCGCGCGAGCCCGAGCGCCTGGAGGGCGGCGCCCATCCCGGGGAAGGGGCCGCGCATCGACCAGAGTCGGTTGAGCTGGTCGTTGACCCATCGGAGGTGCTCGTCCCACGGGCCTTCGACCACTTCCTTGAGGCGCTCGAGCACCGGCACGAAGGCGAGGAGCGAGGCGATGGCGTGGTCGTTAGAGACGTGCTCGGTGCCGTAGGAGAAGGATTCGAAGGCCTCGTCGGGCGCGAACACCACGAAGCGCGCGGGGTCGATCCGCGCGTCGCGGGCGGCGAGCGCGAGCACCTGCTGGTACGGGAGGACGAAGCCATCGCGGCCGTCGGGGCGGATGGAGTGGTGGACCTCGCGCTCCCACGCCATCGAGCGAATCGCGCCGGGCGGAGCGTTCTCGTACTGGTACTCCGTCGATCGGCCCACACCCGTCACCAGTCCGACGCCGACGAGGACACGCTTCGTGCTATCTGCCAGGGGGGTCCGCTTGGCGTAGAAGAAGCAGAGCGATGTCTGCGGCTCGACGGCGCGGAAGAAGCCGTCGAGCATGAGGCGCTGGTTCTCGCAGTCGGTGACGAAGGCCGGAGAGAAGCCGATCATGGCGTCGGCTGCCTCCTCGCGCTCACGGCGGTACGGGATGCCGTGCGCCTCCGCGATCGACACGCCGCCCTCGTCGCCCCCAGCCATGGAGCGCAGCATCCAGCGGAACGGCACCGCCGCCGCGCTGAAGGCTTCGTGGCGGTAGGGCGTCTCGGCGAAGTGCGCATAGAGCTGCGGGTTGGTCCGTTGGTACGGGTGGCGGAGCTTCCGCGTGAGGGTGTCAGGCGTGAGGAAGCCGGCGTGTTCGGAGACGCAGGGCGGGCGCTGCCCCTCGTCGAGCTCGTCCCATCGCTTGCCCGCACAGCACGCCTCCGCGACGTCGTCGCGGCTCTCTGCGATGCGCTTGAGGATTAGGCACGAGGTGTTGCGCGCAGGGTCACTGCAGACGCGCCCGTCCCAGGCGGTGTCGTGCCAGGGGACGCGGACCGAGAGGTGCTGCGGGGGGATCGTAGCGGTGGTGGGCATCGAGGGGCTCATGGTGCGAGGGAGACGCTCGAGGGCGCAACGATCTGACAGGTGGGTCAGCGAACGTCGCGAAGAAAGTTGAGGAGGCGGCCGAGCGCGCGGAGGTCGTCGGCGTCGAGGCCCTCGGGCGCGAAGTGCATGCAGCGGTTGCGCACAAGGCGCGCGGTGTCGACGAGGTCGCGCAGCACGTCACGGTCGACCCCGAGCCCGAGGCGCGGATACACCGACGGGTCTTCGAGCGCGCGGAGGTAGTCCCCGAAGCTTGGGGCGGACTGCGATTGGAGGACATTGGGGGCGCGTTGTGCAATGCGCTCGCGGAGGCGCCGCTCGATCTCGTCGAGGAGCACGAAGGGAGCGGCCACCTGACGGAGCGCGCGCGCCGCAGCAGATGCGGTGAGCACCGCGGTGATGGTGCGGTCGTGCGCAGTGACCACCACAGCGCCATCGCGCTCGACGCCATCGATCGCGTCGAAGAGGGCGGTGCGGTCATCGAGCACGTCGACGGGGCGGGTCCAGGCGCCGACGGTGGCGTTGGCGGGGGCAGCGAGAGCTGCGCGGCCGACCCGCTCCCATGTGATCACGCCCTTGGGAGCGCGCAGGCCTGAGGCCACCACGAGGCAGGTGACCTCTTCCGTGGCAAGGAGCGAGGCGGCGCGGGAGAGCGGCGCTTCAGGGGGAAGGATGACCGCCCGCTCCAGGCAGTCGCGCAGATCGGCGAGGCGGATGGTGACGTCGCTGCGCGTCGGCGTCGGCGGCGGTGCCACGGCGCGCTGCGGGTGGGGTGCAGCCGCATGTGGAGCAGGGACGGCGGAGGCGAGTCCATCGCGCCGGACGGTGAGCACGGTGTCGAGCGCGGCGTCGTCGAGGGAGGGCAACACCAGGAGCCCGACAGCCGCCAGTTGCTCGCGCACCTGCCAGCGGAGGGAGAGCGTGAGCCGGGGCGAGCCGTACCAGCGCAGGAGCTCACGCACGCTCACGACCGGAGACTCTCCCGCGTCGACCTGCGCGCGGAGCTGTCGGAGCGCCTCGGTCGGATCGGTCACGGTGCGGGGAGTTTCGCGGGGTGAGGCGCAGGGCGTCAATCGTCTTTGTGGTCGGCAGGTTGACGGGTACGCTCGCCGCGCCTGTCAGATCGCGGGTGTGCGGCGCGTCTGGGAGGGGCACCACGGAGGAGCGGATGAGCGAGCGAGACGGGCTGGGACGCCACGAATGGGGTACGGACGAGGCGCTGCTGCGGTACGTGGAGACCTTCACGGGAGATCGCCTGCGACGGATGGAGCCGGGCAGCCCGGCGGCACGGAGCGACCTGCGCGAGTGGGTGAACCAGGAGGACAGCTTCCGGCGCGGCGGCTACCACGATCGACAGCTCCTCGAGCTCCTGCAGAACGGCGTCGACGCGGCG
>JBILLV010000132.1:0-23760 GCA_044375895.1 Polyangiales bacterium
CTTCAACTCCAGGGAGCGCTGCGCGTGCGCTTCGAGCCAGTCGTTCACGCGCGCCAGCACGGTGGGCGACTGCTGAAGCACGTCGAGCACGTCGCGGCCGTCGGGCTCGATGTGCGCGGAGACGCCTTCCTGCACGCGCACGGGTCCATACGGGACCGCCCGCACGGAGGCGAGCCATTGCACCGCGTCATCGAGCGCCTCGATGCGTCTCACCGCCCCGAGGAGCCGGTCGTTCACGGCTTCGTCCTGCCCTCGCGGGCGCAAGCCGGTGAAGCGTAGCGTCGCCGGCCCTGTCGTCGTCCCAGAAAGATCGAAGCCCGACCCGTGGCCGTTCGCGTCGGTGAGGTTCCATACACCTTCGATCTGGTCACCACGCTCGCCTCGCCAGGAGAATCGCTTCACCCGCATGACCGGTTGCTTGGGCGGGTCGTCGTCGATCAGCAGCTCGACCTCGTAGCGGGGCGGCACCTCCCCTTCCCACTCCAACGCGATCGAGAGGCCATTGCGCTCACCTCGCCAGCTCACGTCGCGGAAAGTCGCCCCGCGCGCGACGGCCCCCTTGAGGTTGAGGGGCGCCGCCGCGTCCGGGCGCGCGGAGTCTGCGATCAGCGGCAGCGCGCGGAGCAGGGCGCTTTTGCCGGTGTTGTTCCAGCCGAAGAACAGGGTGATCGGGCGCAGTTCGATGCGCTGCTTGCGCTCGAACGCACGCCAGCGAGTCAGTTCGATCGCCGTGAGGCGCGACATGTCGCGACCCTAACACAAAGCAGACACGCGGGAGGTGGCTCGTTCCGGTCGTCGCCGAACGCGTCGAGGGCTTCAAGCCAGACGCGCGGTTGACTCAGCGGGCACGTCGATCACCGCGTCGTGAAGCCTGGCACAACCGCGCATGTGCCGTGGAGAAGTGTGGCACGTGCCACTGGCACCGCCGCCGCGTCGCTGCCCCTGACGCTCACATCCCCGCGATTCTCGCCGCTTGACGCCTCGGCACGACCGCTGCTCATGCTCGCCGTCATGAGCGCGTCCCCGCCCCCCGCGACCTCGGTGACCTGCACCGTCGACGGCCCTGAGACTCGTCGCGGCGCCTCCGTTGCCGCTCCCCTCGGCCCGCCCCCGCCGGAGGTTGAGCAGGCCCGCGAGGCCCGCGACGCGACGACGCTCTCGCTCCTCGCCCGCCACGCTGACGTTCGCGTGCGCACGGCGGTGGCGCGCAACCCCGACGCGCCCGAGGAGGCCCTCACCGCGCTCGCCGACGACCCCGAGGGCGTGGTGATCGCCGCCGTCTCGGCCAACCCCAAGCTCCCCGACGCGCTCTTCGTCGACCTCTACGAGCGCCCCCGTGCGCGCAAGAACTTCAACCTCTACCAGTCGCTCTTCAGCAACGGCGCGCGCGGCGCCTACGTCCAGAGCATCGGGGGCTTCGGGCGGGCGCTGCTCTACCTCTTCGGGACGGTCTTCGCCTTCTTCGACCTGATGACCTTCGCCTTCGGCGTGACCAAGGGGCACCATCGGATGCCGCCGGGCAGCCCCATCGCGCTCCAGGGGCTCTGCGGCGCGCTCGTGGCGCTGCTGCTCGCGCGGGCGCTGGCTCCCTTCGAGCGGCTCACGGTCGCGAAGCTTCAGGCGCGCGCGGTGCTCCCGAAGCTCGCCGTGTGGTGCGCGCGCGTGGCCGTCGTCACGCTGCTGGCGTTGCAGATCCACTCCTGCGCGACCTGGTAGCGAGCCGCGCGGCCGTCAGTGTCAGCGCGAGGGCGCGGGGGACCAGGTGACGATCGCGCGCCCGAGGAGCCCGAAGCCCATGCCGCCCACAAAGGTGACGTCCATGCCCGCCGCGATGCCGACGTTCCACTGCGGCGCCACCGCGAAGAGCGAGCCGAACTCGAGGTAGAACGCGAGCTGCCGCGCCGCGGGTGCGTCGTCGACCCAGCGGTGCTGGTACTCCAGCCCGGCGCCCACCATCGGCCGCACGATCGAGCCCGCGCGGAAGATCGCCCGGTACCCCAGCGCCACCGGGACGTAGTCGAACTCCGGCCCGATGAGCACCCCCGGAGCGAGCAGCAAGCGGCTCACCGTGCGCGGCCCGCCGGGGCGCCAGTGCACCTGCGCGCGCGCGCCACCCGCGAGACCCACCAGGGTGATCTCGGGCGCGAGGCCGAACTCGAAGTGATCGAGCCACCCCTCCGCGCGCGCCGTCCCCGCGGAGAGCAGGGTGGCGCAGCCGACGACCGCCGTGAGCGCTTCAGTACGCATAGGTGCCCCAGTCCGCGAGGGCCTCGCTGACGTTGATGCGCTCCTCGACGCCGCCGCCCCAGGCGAAGGCGCCCGCGGTGCGCTGCGGCGACCAGATCCACACCTCGCAGGGGCCGCGCGGCGCGCGCAGCGCGATCACGCCCGTGGTCCAGAAGAAGCGGCGGGTGAAGCTCTCATAGAACGCCGGACGCGGCGTGACGCGACCCAGGTCGACGAAGGCGCCCCACCCCGCGGGCAACGGGCGCGGGAGGGCGGCGCGCTCCTCGGCAGTGGGTTCGGGCATGCCCGCGCAGGCGAAGGCGTACGCGGGGCGGTGCTCGCGCAGCGACTCCTTGTGCGGCACCATCAGCTCCATCGGGAGGGCGAAATCCGTGGGGAAGGTCATCCGGATGACGAACACCTCGGCGCCCGTCACGAACGAGCCGTAGAGCGCCCGGCTGATGGTCGCGTCGGGGACTTCGAAGGGAGTGCCGGGCAGGAGCGTGCCGGGCGCGTGGGCCCAGGCCGAAGCCGTGAGGGTGACGAGGCCGATCGCCACAGTGTGTCGGTGGAGCCTCACGGCGACACCGCCGCGGTGCAGGCCATGGGAGCCGTCGCGGCACGTCGGACGTACGCGAGCCCACGAACGCACGAGTCGGTGCAGAGCTTCGCGCCGACCGCCCCGCCCCAGCACGGTCCATTGGGTTCGAATCGCACGGTGTTCGTGCTGCGGCCGTCTTGTGCGTCGAGGGCGCGCACGCACGCGACAAACTGACGGCACTCGGCCGACTGAGGCTCCGCCCCGCAAGCCCCCAGACACGCGACCATCAAGATCCACCCCGCCCGCCACGTCACCATCTCGCCTCCAGGCACGTCACCGTTCGCTCACTGGTGGGTCGACCAGTCATCCTCCTTCGCACACAAGCGAGCGCGATGCCATCGAGCGATGGATCCTTCGTGCACGCACGATGAGCGCGTGGTCAGCGGTACGTGGGCCAGCCGCCGGGCACGTTGGCCTGCGAGGTGACGATGGCGGCCGGGCGCACCGCCCGCACGTCGGCGACGATGCGCTGGTCGATGGCGTCGCGGCCGAGGTTGCACCCGGCGGTGTCGAGCACGACGCGCATGGCGTCATCCGCCCGCTGGACGGTGACCGGCACGGTGCTGGTGAAGAGCGGCGCCGTCGCCACCTGTCGGAGCGCGGCGGCGTTGCTGCGCAGCGGGTTCGACGCGTTGTTGTCAGTGAAGACGAGGGAGAGCTGATCGGTGGCCCCCGCCGCCCGGTGCGGGCCGACGTTGTCGCTGAACCACGACCGCACGTTGCGCTCGACGCCGAAGTCCACCGCGGCGTTGATCTCCGAGTCGCCGCGGCTGGCGTTGACGTAGCGGTTGCCGACGAAGTGGTAGAGAAACTGCACCTGCGTGTTGCGGTCGGAGGCGCGCTCGAAGCCGAAGCGGAAGCGCGAGCCGCTCGACGTGTAGGCGTAGACGACGTTGTTGACCGCTTCGAACGACGGGTTGGACGGCGGGCGCCACGACGCGGCGTCGTTGGCCTCAAACTGCGGCCCGCGGAAGACGAAGTGGGCGAAGAGGTTGTGGTGGTACGTCAGCGTCGACGCGCTGTTGTTGGCGCAGAACGCGTGGTTGTCGCCGTAGGGGTGCGCCCGCGGGTTGCTGATGGGCTCGGAGAGGATCGACCACTGCACCGTGACGTTGCGGCTGTTGGTGACGGAGACGATCTCGTCGGTGCTCCACGAGGCGGAGACGTGGTCGACGATGACGTTGCGCGCGTTGTCGATGTTGATGCAGTCGAGGTCGTTGGAGTTGGCCGGGCGCGACAGGCCGCCCAGGGCCACCCGTCGCAGCACGGCGTAGTCCCCGAGGCGCACGCGCAGGTAGCGGATGATGACGTCGTTGGTGCGGATGTTGATGGGGTAGTCGCGCAGGGTGATGCCGCGCTCGCCGGGGTCGAGGGCGCCGCGGCCGTCGATGGTGACGTAGGGGTCGCGGATGTCGAGCGCGCTCCGGAGCTGGATGACGCCGTCGACGGCAAACTGGACGATGCGCCGCCCGCTCCGCTCGACGGCCCAGCGCAGGCTGCCGGTGCCCGAGTCGTTGAGGTTGGTGACGGTGTACACGGTGCCGCCCCGGCCGCCCGCGGCGTTGGCGCCGAAGCCCTCCGCCCCGTCGAACGCACGCGTCGGCGACGAGGGCGCGTCGGGTGCAGGCGCGTCGGGTGCCGGTGCGTCGGGGGGCGCGTCGGGTGCAGGCGCGTCGGGTGCGGGCGCGTCGGGGCGGGTGACGTCGATGCTCGTCGCATCCGCGTCGAGGGAAGGGAGGTCGTCGGAGACCGATGCGTCCGGTGGCGTCTTCGAAGCGTCCTCGCCCGCCACGGCGTCCGGCGGAGCGAGCGGCGCGTCGTCGGCGACCTCCGCCGCCATGTCAGCGGGCGCGTCGACGGGTCCGGGTGGCGCTCCGACGTCCTCTCCACAGCCGACGATCAGCCAGGCTCCGACGATGCACCTCAGGTTCGCGCGCTTCACGCGGGCGATCGCACGCGACGACGGTGCCCGCTGTCAAGCGTTCATCCCGGCGTCGAAAGCGGTGGGGACCCTGTGGGGCACCGCGCTACGATCCGTCCGCATGCGCCACGTCCGCTGGATCTGCCTCGTCGCTGTCACCGCGGGCTGCCCCTCGGACCCACTGCCGCTCGACGCTGAAACCACGGACGCCCCCGTCGACGCAGCCCCGATCGAGGAGCGCGATCCCACGGTCCGGGACGCCGCGATCGATGCACCGATCGACGCCTCTGCGCCCGAGGACATCACCGACGACACCGCGCTGAACGTGCCCGCGACGGACGTGCCCGCCGCGGACGTGCCGAGGCTCGACGCGCCTGTGGACGCGCCCCCCGACGCACCGGCGCCCGACCTGCCCGCCCCCGACGTCGCGCCGGTCGACGGCGGCGGCTGTGTGCTGAGCGGGCGGGTGTACTACGTGAGCGCGCGGGGCGCGGACGCCAACGACGGCTCGGCGGCGCGTCCCTTCGCGACGATCGCCCGCGGGCTCGCGGCGGCGCAGCCCGGGGAGACGGTGGCGGTCGGCGCAGGAATCTACCGCGAGCTGGTGACCTTCCCCCGCTCGGGGCGCGCGGGGGCGCCCATCACGCTGCGGGCGGTGTGCGGCGAGCGCCCCATCGTCGACGGCGTGGGCCTGGGCCGCGGCGTCGCGGCGCCCGCCCTCGTGCGTATCGAAGACCGCTCGTTTGTCACCGTGCAGGGCTTCGAACTCCGCGGGCTGACGGGCGTGGGCGGCAACTTCCCCGCGGGCGTCTGGGTGCGCGGCGCGTGCTCGGACGTCACCGTCCGCGACAACGTCGTCCACACCATCCACGCGGAGAACGGCGGCCGCGACCACGGCGCCCACGGCATCGCGGTGTACGGCACCCGCACCACGCCCACCGAGAACGTCGTCCTCGAGGGCAACGAGCTCCGCGCGATGGTGCTGGGCCCGAGCGAGGCGATGGTGCTCAACGGCAACGTGCGGCGCTTCACCGTGCGCGGCAACACCGTGCACGACGTGAACAACATCGCCTTCGACTTCATCGGCTTCGAGCGGGACGTCTGCCCGTCGTGCGGCGGCACCGACGTGGTGGACAGCGCCACCGTCAACCGCGCGCGCGACGGCCTCGTCGCAGAGAACCTCGCCTACAACGTCACCAGCGCGCGCAACCCCGCCTACGCGGGCGAGAAGGCCGCGGGGTGCTTCTACGTCGACGGCGGCGCCCGGATCGTGATCGAGCGCAACCGCGCCCACCACTGCGACCTCGGCGTCGAGCTCGCGAGCGAGCACGCGGGCCTCAGCACGCGCGAGATCACCGTGCGCAACAACGCCCTGTGGCTCCACGACGTCACGGGCATCAGCACCGGGGGCTACGACCCGGGCACCGGCCCCGGCGGCGGCAGCGCGATCCGCTGTGTCGTCGCGCACAACACCATCGTCGACGCGTCACGCAGCGGCTGGGCCAACACCGGGCTCCTCCTCCAGAACCGCAACGTCGACAACGTCTACGTCAACAACGTCATCGTCTCGTCGACGGGCTCCGGGCGCTCGGCCATCGCCTCCGGCGGCACGATGAACCGCGGCAACACCGTGGACTACAACCTCACCTTCCGCGGCGGCGTGTCTGGGCTCACGGTGGGGACGCGCATGGTGAGCGGCGACCCGCGCTTCGTGAGCGAGGCGACGGCGGACTTCCGACTCCAGGCCGGCTCGCCCGCGCTCGATCGGGCGCAGCCCTTCGACGCCGCGCGCGACGGGACGGTCGACCTCGCGGGGAGCCCGCGGCTGCGCGGCGCGGCGCCCGACCTCGGCGCCCACGAGCGCTGAGCGTTCCGTCGCCGTCCACGCACCGCGAAGGGTGGTCTCCGACGGAAGGCGCCTTCCCTCCGCCAGACCCCCGCCTTGACTTGGATGCGCATGGCATATATGTATGTAGTATCGAAGTCACCGCTTCGATGGGAGGATCACGTCGTCATGGCAGAGATTTCGGGCTTCGGGCCGTTTCGGCACCTGCGCGCGGAGAGCGCGGGGCACGTACTTCACTACGAGGGCGCCACGCTGCGGCGCAGCGGGCGGGGGCTGGCGTTCTGGTTCTGGCCCTGGTCGGCGAGCCTCGCGGAGGTGCCGCTCGACGACCGCGAGGTGGTGCTCGCCTTCCACGGGCGCACCGCCGACTTCCAGGACGTCGTCATCCAAGGGGCCATCGGGTACCGCATCGTCGACCCGGCCCTCCTCGCGCAGCGCGTGGACTTCTCCATCGACTCGCGCCGCGGCACGCACCTCCGGCAGCCCCTGGAGAAGATCGCCTCGATGCTCACTCAGCTCGCCCAGCAGCACTGCATGGGGCGGGTGCAGTCCACCGCCCTGCGCGACCTCGTGGCGGGCGGCGCTTCGCCCCTGCGCGACATCATCGAGGCAGGCATGACCAGCGCGTCGCTGCTCGCCGACCTCGGCCTGGAGCTGGTGTCGGTGCGCCTGGAGCCCGTCCGCCCCGAGGCGCAGGTGGAGCGAGCGCTCGAAGCACCCACACGTGAGCGCATTCAAGAGTCCGCCGACGAGGCCGCCTTCCGCCGCCGCGCCCTCGCCGTCGAGAAGGAGCGCGCCATCCAGGAGAACGAGCTGCAGAACCAGATCGAGCTCGCCCGCCGCGAGTCGCAGCTCATCGACCAGAAGGGAGCCAACGCCCGCCGCGAGGCGACTGAGAACGCCGAGGCCGCCCGCATCGCCGCGGAGGCCGGCGCCGCCCGCGCGCACATCGACGCCGAGGCGAAGGCCGACGCCACGCGCCTCGTCGACGGCGCCCGCCTCGCCATCGACCGCGAGCGCATGGAGGTGTACCGCACGATGCCCCCGAGCGTGCTGGTGTCGCTCGCCGCGCAGGAGCTCGCGTCGAAGCTCCAGCGCATCGACCACCTGCAGATCACCCCCGACCTCCTCGCGCCGCTGCTCTCCAGCCTCGTCGAGCGCGTGGGCGCGAAGGAGCTCCCCAAGGGCGCCGCGCGATGAGCACCGTCAGCCCGCGCGCGGTGGTGGTGACGCGGCCCACCGAGTACGAGCTCGTCGTGGCCCGCCACGGCACGCGCGAGCAGGCGAGCTTCTTCCTCCGCCAGAGCGGCCGCACGATCGACGAGCTCGACGCCCGCCACCGGAAGCTCCAGCGCGCGCTTGAGGTGGTGTCCGCGGCCGTCCCGCTGCGCTGGCGGAGGGCGCGCATCGACCGGGCCGACCTCTCGCGCTTCGTCTTCGGCCCCGAGGATGTCGTCGTGGTGGTGGGCCAGGACGGCCTCGTCGCCAACGTCGCCAAGTACCTCCGCGGGCAGCCCGTCGTGGGCGTCAACCCCGACCCGAGCCGCAACGACGGCGTCCTCGCGCCGCACCGCGCCGAGGCCACGGGCGACCTCCTCGCCGCTGTTGCTGGCGGCCGCGCGAAGGTCGAGGAGCGCACCATGGTGGAGGCCCGCCTCGACGACGGGCAGCGGCTCCTCGCGCTCAACGAGATCTTCGTCGGGCACCGCACGCACCAGTCGGCGCGCTACCGCATCACGCACGGAGCGACGGAGGAGGCCCACTCGTCGTCGGGCGTCATCGTCGCGACGGGGACGGGCGCCACGGGCTGGACGCGCTCCATCGCGCGGCAGCGGAGGGCGACGCCGCCGCTCCCGACGCCCGGGCAAAGGGCGCTGGTGTTCCTGGTGCGTGAGCCCTTCCCGAGCGTGGCCACGGGGACGTCGTTGGAGGCGGGGTGCATCGCGGAGGGGGGCACCCTCACGCTCCGCTCGGAGATGGACGAGGCGGGGACGCTCTTCGGCGACGGCATCGAAGACGACCGCATCGCCTTCGGCTGGGGTCAGCGCGTCGACCTCGGCGTCGCACCGGAGCGCTTGCGCCTCGTGCGCTCGTAGGACGACACTCCGCCCACGATGGTCGTGAAGAAATCTGCGCGCGCGGCGGCGCCACTGCCCACCGACGAGAAGAGCTTCCTCGAGGGCTACGACGCGTCGCAGTTCTACCGGCCGTCGGTGGCGGTCGACGTGGTGCTGGTGACGGCCGTCGAGGGCGAGCTCGCGACCCTCGTCATCACCCGCACCGAGCACCCCTTCAAGGGTTTCCAGGCGCTCCCCGGGGGCTTCCTGCGCGAGGGCGAAGGGCTCGACGAGGCCGCGGAGCGTCAGCTCCTGACGAAGACGGGCCTGCGCGGCGTGTACCTGGAGCAGCTCTACACCTTCGGCGACGTCGGCCGCGACCCGCGCACCCGCGTGGTCACCGTCGCGTACTACGCCCTCGTCGACGCGAAGCGCTTCCAGAAGGCCACCGCCGGCAAGGACGCGATCACCGCCACCGTGCGCGTCCCGTGGGAGGGCGAGACGGGCGGACCCGTCGAGCTCGTCGACGCGACGGGGCGGGCGCTGCGGCTCGCCTTCGACCACGACGACGTCATCGGCATGGCCATCAAGCGCCTGCGCGGCAAGCTCGACTACGCGCCGATCGGGTTCCAGTTGCTCGGCGACACCTTCACGCTGCTGGAGCTTCAGCGCGTCCACGAGACGGTGCTCGGGCGGCCAGTGAACAAGGACTCGTTTCGTCGGCGCATGCTCGCCTCGGGGCAGCTCGACGCGACGGGGCGCTCGCAGCGCGGCGTCGATCACCGCCCCGCGGAGCTGTACCGCTTCGCGCGAAGGTCGGCGGTGTAGCCATGAACCTCCGCACGCTCCCCGACTGGCTCCGCCACCTCGACCTCTCCGCCCTCGCGCGCGGCGCCTTGGAGCGCAGCCTCCCTGCCGCCCTCGAGCACACGCTCCACTACGAGTCCGCGCCCGCCCTCGACGACAAGGGAGTCCTCCGCGCGACGCTCGCCGCGGGCAAGAAGCGCCACGAGATCACCGCCACGCCGCGCGCGACGGGCTACCCCCTCGCGGCCGACTTCCGCTGCACCTGCAACGCCCGCGAGGGCTACGCCGCGCCCTGTGACGGCGTCGACGCGCTCCTCGCCGACCTCGCCGTCTCCGCCGCGCTCCGCGATGCGCTCGCGGCCGGGCGCGACGCCGCGCCGCTGCTCGACGCGCTCCCCCTGCAGCGCCGCGCGGCGCGCCTGGAGGTGATCACCCGCAACGCGCAGAAGCTCTGGGCGCCACGCGAGGCCGCCGCCCTCGCTCCGTCGCTCCGCTACGAGCTCACGGTGCACGACACGCTCTCGGAGCACCACGGGACGTACGCGCCGAGCTGGGGGACGCACCCGCTCCTCGAGCTCCGGCCGCGCCTCCCCGGCGAGCGCGCCATCCTCGACAAAGACCGTCTGGAGAGCATCCGCCTCCCCACGCGCGACCAGAAGGCCCTCCGCCGCTGCCAGCCCGTCCCCTCGGGCAACAAAGGCTTCTACGCCACGGGCGACGGCGCGGCGACGGTCATCGAGCTCCTCCGCGGCGCCGACCTGCACCTCACCGACGGGCGCCCCGTCCGCTTCGCGCGCGCCCCGGCCCTCCTCCGCGTCGTGCGGACGAAGCTCCCGCGGCACCGCGTCGGCGCGCGGAGCACCTACGCGCCGCACCCCTACCACGGCCGCCACTGGGGCCGCGCCTCGGACGTGGCCCCGACGGGTCGCGCGCTGGACGAGGTGGCGTGCCTCGAAGCGCGGTGGTTCACCCGCGACGGCGCGCTCGACCTGCCCTCGGCGGACGTCATTCTGTTCGTGGGGCTGAGCGCGTGGCTGTGGGTGCCGGCCACCGCGACGATGTACCCGATCCCCGAGAGCCTCTCGCCCGACGCGGCCTTCCGCCTCTTCGTCACGCCCTCCGTGGAGGTCGCCGAAGGCCACGCGCCGACGCTCTTCCGCGCCCTCCGCGCGGGCCTCACGGGGACGGCCGTCGAGCTCCCCGCCCTCCCCGAACTCGGGCTCGCCGAGGCCGAGACGCCTGCCCTGCGCGTGCGCCTCGCGGGCGACCCGCTGCACGTCACCCTCACGCTCGAAGCGGCCTACGGCGCGGGTGCTGTCGCGCTCGCGCCAGGCGCCACCGACGAAGACCCCGCGGCCACGCGCGACCTCCCCACCGAAGCCGCGGCGCTCGCGCGCGTCACCGCCCTCGGCCTGCCGTGGTCCTCGGCTGATCGCGCGTGGGTGGCCGACGATCACGACGCCGCGCGGCTCTGGAGCGAGGGGGTGGCGTCGCTCCGCGCCGACGGTGACCCGCCGCTGGAACTCCTCATCCCCCACGCGCTCGCCCGCGCTTCGAAGCGCCGCCCGCTGGTGCCGGGGGTGCGCGTGAAGCTCGTCGGCGGGTGGTTCGAGACGGACGTCGACGTGGTGGCGGACGACGTCCCGGTCGACCTCGCGCGACTGCGCGCGGCGCTCAGTGACGGGCGGCGCTGGGTCGCGCTCGACGACGGCTCCCTCGCGGAGATCACGGAGGAGGTCGCCGAGCTGCTCTCCGACGGCGACGAGGCCCTCGACGCGGGCGGTCACGCGCGGCTCGCGGTTCACCAGGTGGGGCGCGTCGAGCGGTGGCTCCACCTCGCGGGTGAGCGCGCACAGTCCGACGCGGGGACCGTTCGCGTGCGGGAGCGCATCCGTGTGTTCGAAGCAAGCCTGGCCGAGCTGCCGACGGGCCTCACGGCGACGCTTCGCCCCTACCAACACGCGGGCTTCTCGTGGCTCCGCATGCTCGAAGACCTCGGCCTCGGCGGGATCCTCGCCGACGACATGGGCCTCGGCAAGACGCTCACCGCGCTGTGCCTCATCCTCTCCGCGCGCGAGCGCCGCGGCCCGGCGCCGTCGCTGGTGGTATGCCCGACCTCGGTGCTCGGCAACTGGGCCCGCGAGGCCGCCCGCTTCGCGCCGTCGCTCCGCGTGCGGGTGCTCCACGGCGGCGACCGCGACCTCACGCCCGAGACGCTCGCCGCCCACGACCTCCTGGTGACCAGCTATGGGCTGCTCCGCCGCGACGAGGCGGCCCTCGCGATGACGCCCCTGCGCGCGCTCATCTTCGACGAGGCGCAGGTGATCAAGAACGCCTCCGCCGCCACCGCGAAGGCCGCCCGCGGGCTGCGCGCCGAGCTCCGCCTCGCGCTCTCGGGCACGCCCGTCGAGAACCGCCTCGACGAGCTCTGGTCGCTGATGGACGTGGTGAACCCCGGGCTGCTCGGCGCCCGCTCGGCCTTCGCGCGGCGCTTCGCCACGCCCATCGCGCTCGATCCCAAGGGGGGCGCGGCGCGCCGACTCCGCGCGCTCGTCCGCCCCTTCGTGCTGCGTCGGACGAAGCGGGCGGTGCTCAGCGAGCTCCCCGCGAAGGAGGAGATCGACGTCCCCTGCGTGCTCCCGCCGGCGCAGCGCGCGCTCTACGACGCCACGGCGAAGCTCGCGCGGGAGAGCCTCGGCGCGCAGGCGGGCGGGCAGCGGGAGCTGGCGGTGTTCACGGCGCTCCTGCGGCTGCGCCAGGTGGCGTGCGACCCGCGGCTGATGCCCGGAGCCCCAGCGGCGCCGAGCGCGAAGCGGGAGGCCTTCCTGCGGCTCGTGCGCGACCTCGTGGCGGAGGGGCGGCGGGCGCTGGTGTTCTCGCAGTTTGTCGAGCTGCTGACGCTATGGCGGGCCGACCTCGACCGCGAGGGCATCGCCTACGAATACCTCGACGGGAGCACGCGCGACCGCGACGGAGCCGTGGCGCGCTTCCAGGGCGGCGACGCGCCGCTGTTTCTCATCTCGCTGAAGGCGGGTGGCGCGGGGCTCAACCTCACCGCCGCCGACACCGTCGTCCACTGCGACCCGTGGTGGAACCCCGCCGTCGAAGACCAGGCCACCGACCGCGCCCACCGCATCGGCCAGACGCGCCGGGTGACCGTGCTACGGCTCGTGGCGAGAGGGACGGTGGAAGACCGCATCGAGGCGCTCAAGGCCCGCAAGCGCACCCTCGCCGAAGCCGCCGTGGGAGAGACCGAAGACGGCGCGCTGAAGGGGCTCAGCGAGGCCGAGGTCGCGGCGCTGCTCGGCGACGCGTCAGGCGACGACGTCGACGACGAGGAGGCGGGCGACGTGATGGAGGCGGTGGCGGAGGCCGTGCCCGTGACGGCGGCGCTGGCGAAGCCCGCGGCGGAGGACGTCGCGCGGCTGCGGGAGGCGATGAAGCGCTGGCTCGCCGAGGGCGACCGCAAGCAGAAGGACCTGGCGAAGCACATCGGGATCGGATCGTGGACGGTGGGGGCGGTGCTCCGCGGCGCGGAGGCGGAGCTCACCGCCGAGGAGGTGACGCGGGCGCTGAGCGAGCTCACCGCGCCGGTGGTGGCGGCGAAGAAGAAGGCAGCGCCGAAGAAGCGGGCGCGGTAGGCGCGAAGTGGCGCTCACTGACCCGCGAGCCACGCGGCGAGCGCCTCCGGCTCCCGGCCGACCACGACGCGCGCGGTGCGAGTGGGGCCGAGGGTGCTCACCTTCGCGCGGAGCGTGTCTACTTCGGCGCGCCGGAGTCGCCGCCCGAGGCGCGCCTCCACCACGGGGATGAGCACCTCGCTACGCCCCTTCTCCAGCCCCTCCTCCAGGCCCTTCTCCAGGCCCTTCTCCAGGCCCTTCGTTTCTGCAGCGCGGGCGCGCTCACGGGCCCTCTTCTCCTCCGCCCTCCGGCGCGCCTTCTCCCTTGCTTCGTACAGTGCGGACAGCCTTCCCATCGCGTCACTCCCTTCACCGCCAGCGCGGCGCTTCATCAACTCTATCATGGCAGGTTGGATCCGGTGCTCCCACCTGCCAGGCGGCAGGACGGCGACCTCCGCGAGCGCCTCCTCGAGCACCGCGTCGCGCCCGAGCAGCCGCAGCGGCAGCGTCGCCTTCGTCTTCGGCAGCTCGGCTACCACGATCACGCACATCCCCACGAGCGCCAGCGCCACGCCGTAGAGGCCGTCGCCGTGCTCGGGGTGGGGCGTCGCGAGCAGGCGCTCCATGGCTTCGGTCGGGCGCGCGGCGCACACGACGTAGAGATCGGGCAGCGGCACCTCCTTGTTACGATCCTTGCGGCGCGCTCGAAGCGTCAGGTGGTGGTGCCAGGCGAGGTGCTTGCGGGCGACATCGCGGAGGTCGGACAGGGAGGGCGAGTCGTGGAAGCACTCCCACGCGCACCGCCGCCGTGCGAGCTGCCCGAGCAGGCCGCGGCTGCGCAGCTTCGCGCGCCCGGCGCCCGTCGGCGAGAAGGTCGCGTCGATGAACTGCGCAGGGAGCACCACCTCGTGGGAGCGCTCCACACGCCCAGCGTCCTCCAGAAGAAGCTCCAGGCAGTCCTTTGCGAAGATGTCGAAGGGGTCGCGTCGCACGGGAGCGAACGTTTGCGCGCGCTGTGCCGATGCGAATTCCCGGGCGTTTCGATGGGTGGGGTGGCGGTCGCGGGGTGGCGGGGGGTGGCGGAGGGGTGGCGGAGGGGTGGCGGGGGTGGCGGGGGCGACGCCCGCGCATCGCCCATCAATCCCACGCGCGGAGCCGCGCGCGCCACCTCGCCATCCACCCCCGCACCGCCTCCCGTCGCAGCGTCACGAACACCATCCCGCCGAGGATCGCGAGGCCCGCGGACGACAGCAGCAGGAAGCCCACCCGGTGGTCGCGCAGCCCCGCCCGCACGAGGCTCGCCACCACGTCGAGCACCAGGAAGGTCACCCCCAGCGCGAGGTACGCGCGGATGTGGAGCACCATCCCCGCGGCGACCCCCACCAGGCACGCGAGGCCGAAGACCACGGGGTAGGCCCCCTCGCGCGCGTTGCCCACCTGGAAGGCGATCTGCGTCGCCGCGGGGAGGTACAGCAGCAGGCTCCCCACCACGCGGAGCGTCACCCGCGACGGGTGCGCGAGGCTCGCCGCGAAGAGCTGCGCGATGGCGAGGACGAAGAGCCCGGCGGGCGCGAGCCACACCTCGACGCCCTGCAGCCCCCGCGAGAGCGCGAAGAGCAGGAGCGCGAGGTTGCCCGCCGCCGCGCCGAGCGAGCCCAGGAGACGGCTCCGCTCCAGGTAGCCGAGCGTTCCGTAGAGGATCGCCGAGCCCGCCGCGGCCATCGCCGTCGAGAGGGTCGCCTCCTGCGGCAGCACCAGCGCGACGCCCAGCGGGAGGAGCGCCGCGAAGCGACGGGTGGCCGCGGCGACGGGGGGGATTCCCCCCCGCCGCGCCTGCACCGTCACGCCCACGAGGAGGAAGCCCATCACCAGCCCGAACACCGCGTCAGCCTCGGGCGGGAGGTCGCGGGCGAGCTCCGTTCGAACGAGCCCGTACACGGCCACGATGGCCGTCTGGATGAAGTACACGTGGCGCGCGGTCCCCTCGGCCCACGCCGCGTGACCCGCGACGAGGACGCCCGCGCAGAAGCCCGCGATGCCCACCTCGAGCGCCCACGATGGCGCCACTGCCGCACCGCCCCGTGACGCGAGGCCCGCGAAGACCGCCGCCCACCCCACCGCCGCGAGCAGCATCGCGTCGCGCCCCCAGCGCGCGCCCGCCGTGCGACCGCGGTCGCCGCCGCGCGAGGGGGCCCGACCGAGCGCGTGCGCCGCCCCCGCGACGAGCGCCGACGCGAGGGACAGCGGTGTTCCCAGCGTGCGGAGGGCGAGCCATCCGCGCGCGAAGGGGAGCGTCCAGGCGCCCGCGGACACCGTCGCGTGGGTCACCACGTAGCCGCCGATCATGCCCGTCCACGTCGCGACCGCGGCGAGCAGAACGGCGCTCGCGGCGGTCGTGCGGGCGGCGCGGTCTTCACCTTCCGCTTCCCACTGCGAGGCCGCGGCGCCCGCGCACCACGCCGCGAGGCCGAGGGTGAGCGGGAGGGAGGGGGACGCCATCCACCGGCCGCCCAGGCCCGTGAAGGCGCACCAGAGCACGTCGGCCCCCGCGGAGGCGTCCGTCCACGCGCCACCGGTCGCGAGCGCGTAGACCAGGGCGGCCATGCCGACGGCGAGCGCGAGGGGGTGCGTCCGCTCGTACACCTCCTCGGGGTCGAGCTCGTAGCGCCGCGCCACCCAGGGGCCGGTGTGGACGATGGCCATCGCGAGCGCCATCCACGCGACGCCAGCCCACCAGGGGATTTGCGGCGCTGTCAGGGCGAGCGCGTGGACCGACGCCATCGCCCCCAACACCACGCCCGCGACGCCCGCCCGGCGCGACCTGGCGCCCACCAGCGCGACGCCTGCGAGGGCCACGAGGGCGCTGGCGGGGAGGTTCCCGCGCCACCACGAGGTCGCGAGGACGACGGCGCCGCCGAGGGCGCTCCAGAGCACCAGCGCGCCGCGCAGCCCGCGCGTGTGGTCGACGGACTGCTCGCCGAAGAGCGGTGCGAGACGCCGTGGCGCGGACTCCCCGCTCCGCTCGATGAAGGCTGCGGTGAGCGCGAAGAGGAGCGCCACCAGCGCCACGCCCGTCACGGCCCGCGCCCGCACGCCATCGAGCGCCTCGGGGGTGACCATCAGGGCCACAGGGTCGCGCCAGCGCCCCGGAGCCGCAGCCGCCGCAGAGCCCGACGGGACCCAGCGCGACGTCCCGTCGGTCAACGCCTCCAGCGCGAGCCCGATGGCGCCCCGCTGCGCCGCGGCGAGGGCCGCGCCCGGTACCACCAGCGCCGCGGCGGGGAACCAGTACCCCGACCACCGCGTCCCGCGCGCCATCAGCGCGAGCGCGAGGGACGCGCCGAGGAGGAGGAGGGGCGGCGTCACCAGGAGCGCGCGGTCGAGGTCGGGCGCGCCGACCAGCGCGGCGTCGACGACCATGACGCACGCGAGCGCCACCACGCCGACGGAGAACACAGCCTTGTAGCGCGTGCCCGCCGCCCGGGCGTCGAGCCACACCGCCACGCGCGGGCCGTAGCGCTCCGCGAGCTGGCGGAGCCCCCACACCGCCGCGGCGATGAGCGTGAGCCGCAGGCCGATGACCTGCGGCGCGAGCGGCCTCCCGATGCGGTTGGCCACCGCCGTGAGGGCGACCGCCGCGCCCGCCGCGAACAGCGTCGCCGTCGCCCCGCGCACCCGCCGGTCGACGAAGCCCGGCGAGAGGAACGCCGCGACGCACGACGCGACGAGGAGCGCGCCCCCCTGCAGCGCCCAGGGGCGGGAGGGGGCGTCCCAGCGGGTGATCCAGAGGGCGAGGATGGCGGCGCCGAGCGCGTAGCCGACGACCGCCGCATCGGCGAAGGCGTCGCGCGCGAGGACGACGCCCGTCGCCGCGCCGGGCAGTGGCATCCCGCCGAACAGGCGGCGCGCCTCGACGCCTTCCGCGACGCCGCGCGTGCGGTCGATGTGCCCGAGCGCCGTGGCGACGACGGCGGCGACGAGCGTGAGAGCCCCGAGCACCATGGCCCGCTGCGCGACGACGACCGCGCCGCTCGCGAGGTGCGCGGCGTACCCCAGCGCGAGGGCGCCCGCGAGGCCCACGTCGCGGCTCCGGTCGCGCAGGGAGCGGGCGAGGAGCGCGGCGCCCACGGCCGCCACCCAGAGGGGCGGCGCGCGATCGATCGACGCCCACGCGAACGCGCCGAGGAGCGACAGGCGCGACAGGTCGTCCATCACCTCGAAGCGATCGGTCGTACCGCGCTTCGCGGCGACGGACTCGTAGGGGAGCGCCGCGGCCCCGTACGCGAGGCCCGCCGCGGCGAGGGAGCCCACCCACGCGGAGCCCGTGTCCACCCACCAGCCCGCGGAGCGTCCGTACGTCGCGAGGGCGAGCACGAGGGAGGGGGCGGCGGCGAGGTGGAGCGAACGCAGGCTCCACCCGCCCGCGAGGTGGGCGCTCAGGCCGAACACCGCGGCGGTCAGCGCGCTCATCGTCCACACGTTGGGGCCCGCCACGGAGGCGTCGACGACGAGCGCGCATAGTACCAACGCGGCGCCGATCGCGACGCTCCACCGGAGCACCACCTTCCGCGCGCGGAGTTCGGCCGCGCCGTCGAGCCAACGGGCGGCGAAGAGCCCAGCGCACGCGGCGAGGATCGTCCCCGCGGGCCACACGCGCTCGGGGCGAGGCGCGAGCGCGCAGGTGGCGAGCCAGGCCCCGACGGTGGCCGCGGGGAGGACGAAGTGGAGCGCCCCGGGGTGGCGGCGGGAGGCCCGCGCGAAGGTCGCAGCCGCGAGGAGCGAGGCGGCCGCCGCGACCAGCCCCGGCGTCGTGAGCGCAACGGATCGCTGCGCGGAGGTCGCGGCCGAGAGCGAGGCGATCGACAGGCCGCCGAGCGCGAGGACCTCCGTCACGTCCGCGCCGCGGGGGTGAGCCCGGCGCGCGGACTGGCGGCCAGCGAGGGTCGCCACCGTCGCCGCGAGGACCGCGACCACGAAGGAGAAGCCCGAGGACAGGCGCGCGAGGTCGCTCCCCTCGTCCGACGCGCCGGTGAGGGCGAACACGACGAGCGCCGCCGTGACGTAGAGCGCGGCGACGGGCGGGTGGAGGGGCGCGTGTTCGGTCGGCGGGGCGCGGTCGTCAGGGAAGGAGAGGCTCCCGGCCCGCGCGACGGCGGCGACGCCCACCGCCCCGAGCAGCACGCGCCCCCACGACGAGGGAGCGAGCGACGCGAGCGGCACCTGCGCGAGGAGGACGGGGACGACCGACGACGCCAGGGCGCCGGGCGCTTCGAAGCGCCGCGCGACGCCGCGGAGCGTCCACGTTGCGACGGCCGCGCACACGACCGACGCCGCGACGCCGATCGGGAGGTTGAGCGCGGTGAGCGACGAGAGGGCGACAAACACGACCGGGAGGAGCCCAATGGCAATGCTCCCCAGCACCCGCCCGGTGGCGGCCGAGCGCGACGCGAGGAGCCTCGCGATGCCCGCGAAGCCCGCGTGGTAGGCCATGAAGGCTGCGGCGACGATGAGGTGGCGGGGGACGCCCCCGAAGGTCCGCCACGCCTCGCGGACGCCGTACACCGACCCCGCGAGCACGAAGAGCGTCCCGATGAACCACCCGATGTTCTCGTAGAGGAGCGGGCGGACCTCGGTCTCCCAGCGCGACGGGCCGTCGCCCTCCGCGGGGCCCTTCGGCGCGTCGAGTCCCACGAAGGCGTCGAGCGCGCCGTGGGCGACCTCCGACGACGCGAAGACCGACGCCGCGGGGCTCGCGTCGTTTTCGTCGTGGGCGTGGGCGTGGTCGTCGTGGCGCGGGGGCGCGGGCGGTGCGTCGACCCGTGGCTCCGCAGCGGGCGGCTCGGCGGTGGGTGGAGCCTCCTCGGGCGGGGCCTCGATCGGCGGGGGAGGCGCCGGGATCATCGCCGTGAGCTCGGACTCCCGCAGCGCGACCCACGCGTGGAGGCGACGGGCGGAGCCGGCCTTGACGATGTCCTCCGCGCGCCACTGGTCGACCATTCCGCCCACGCGAGAGAACACCAGGAGGTCGACGAGCAGCGCGCGGTGCTCGGGGGTGTCCTCGACGAGCGCGCCGGCGCAGGCCGGGCACCGATCGAGCGCGACGTCCCTCACGAAGTCACGGCACCGCAGGCAGAGCGTCATGGCGCCGGGCAGCGTCGCACACTTCCCGCGCCCGAGGTGTACGCTCGCAGACGCCCCCCGTGACCGCCCCCGACGACGACCCGATCACCTGCGACCGCCTCACGCGCGACTTCCAGCTCTTCCAGCGGAAGCGCGGCCACCGCTTCTCCTCCGACGACATCGTCACCGCGTGGGCCGCGATGCATCTCGTCCCGCGCCCGGTGCGCGCCCTCGACCTCGGCTGCGGCATCGGGTCGGTGCTCCTGCACGTCGCGTGGTGCGCGCCGGAGGCCACCCTCGTCGGCGTGGAGGCGCAAGCGGTGTCGTTCGCCCTCCTCCAGCGCAACGTCGCCCACAACGGCGTCGCCGCGCGCGTCACCGTCCACCACGGCGACCTCCGCGAAGAAGAAGTCATCGCTCGCCTCGGCGACGGCTTCGACCTCGTCACTGGCACCCCACCGTATTTCCCCCCGAGCACCTCCATCGACGCGATGGACGCGCAGCGCGCCTACGCCCGCGTCGAGTACCGCGGCGGCGTCGAGGCCTACGTCACCGCCGCGCGGCGCGTGCTGGCGCCGACGGGGACCTTCGTGCTGTGTGGGGACGCCGACGCCGACACCCGCGTCGCGACGGCGACGGAGGCGGCGGGGCTCACGCGCGTGGGCCGCTGGGTGGTGCTGCCGCGCGCCGGGCAACGGCCGCTGTTCAGCGTGTGGGCGTTGCGCTTCGAAGCGGACACGAACTTCGACGTGACCCTCACGCTCCGCGACGCGCGCGGAGAGCCCACCGACGACGCCCGTCGATTGCGGGCGTTCTCGGGCATCACGTCGGAACGTTGGTGACGACCTGCTACGTGCCGTCGCCGCCCGGGACGACGAGCCGCGGCGCTTCGAACCGACCGCCGCGCAGGATGGCCTCGTAGGTGCCATGGCCCGGCCGCGCGGGCGCCGCGAGCCACCCGTCGTCGCCGAGGTACTGGACGGAGAAGGCCCCGTCCTGTCGCCCGATGACGCGCTCGACCCACACCCCGGTGGTGGGCGCGTCGAGTGACACCGCTGCGCCCCAGCGAGCCCCTGCGCCCACGCGACACAGCAACAGCATGCCCTGCGCGGGCTCGGGGACGGCGCCGGCGGTGTAGCGAGAAGGAGCGCCGGTGAGGACGTTCCAGCAGACGGCCGTGGCGCCACCCATGACGACGGCGCCGGTGGGCGGGAGGATCCAGTCCCCCGCGGCGAGCGACACGGCCTCCGCGCCATCGACGCGCGCATAACGGAGGTCGCGCCGCCCCTGCGCGTCGACCAGCGTCGCGATGAGCACGTGGGCGGCGTCTCCAGCGATGGGGAAGCGGTGCTCACGCTGCGCCGTGTCGAGCGAGAACACCGGCCGCGAAGGCTCACCGAGGCCGGCCGGCGCGGGGGCGGGCGTCGCGGGGCGGCGCGGAGACACGTCACCGCCAGCGTCGGCCGTTCCCGGCGCGTCGTCGCAGCCCGAAGCCGCGGCGAGGAGCAGGCAGAGGAGAGAGACGCGCGCGTCGCGCGGACGATCAGCAACCACTTCCGGCCTCCCAGCGATGGCTCCACTCGAACGTAAAGAAGCCCAGCCGGATGGCCGGGATCGCGACGCTCACGGCGGCGCCGGTGACGGGCGACGCGCTCACCCCACAGCCCACGCGGAGCTGCCCGCCGACCTGGAGACACACCCCGGCGTTGGCGGCCACCGTGTACTCGCTCCCGAAGAGCCGAACCCCCACGGTGCCGCCGCCCATCCCGCTGCCGGTGACGGTCACCTGCGCGTTTGTCACGCCAGACGGGCAGGCGCATCCAGGACCGCTCGTGCGGCTCCCGCTGACCGAGCTCGTCACGCCGACCCCGACCATGAGGTTGTAGACCCAGGTGCCGATGCGCGGCCCCCACGTCCAGGTGCGCGAGAGCCCGACGTTGCCGGTCAGCATCCCCGTGCAGCAGTGGCGCGACTCGTCGCAAGTCCACATCGGCGGCGCAGCGCACACCGCCGGGACGGTGCAGTTGACGCTCGCGGTGAGGCCCGCGGACTGGCACGTCTCCTGGCCGCCGACGGCGACGCACACGCGGATCTGCCCGCCGAGCGACGCGCCCATGTAGCACTCCGGCGTCCCCATGTTGTCGCGCGCTCCGCTCGACAGCATCCCCCCGCTCTCGGCGAAGACCTCCCCGCGTGTCCCGAGGGCCGACGGGGTCGCGGCGCGGAGGCTCACCATGAAGTTGCTGGCCGTGATGCGCGACGGGAGCTGAGAGCACCCCGCGTCCCCGACATCACGCACGACATCACGCGCGACATCCGCGGCGGCGTCGGCGCGGTCGGCGGGCGCATCGAGAGGCGCGTCAGGAGGGCGCGCGTCCAGAGGCGCGTCGACGACAAAGACATCCGCATCGGGCGCATCCATCGGGGGTGGCCCGATGTCGAGCGGCACGTCCGGTGGCCGCGCGTCGGTGAATGGGGCATCGGGTGCGATCACGTCAGGGACGATCACGTCGACGCGCGGCACGTCCACACCGGCGTCGCCGCAGGGACAGTCGAAGGGGCAGGTGCCGCAGGTCTCAGGGGAGGTGCACATCCCATCACCGCAAGCACGGCAAGGCCCACAATCCATCGCGCAGGTGGAGCACGTCTCCCCCGCTCCGCACACGCTGTCGCCGCAGAAGGGCACGGGGGTGGTGTCGACAGAGACATCTGGAGGAGGCGGGAGGTCGGGCGGGCGGAGCACGTCGGACGCATCCGCCACGTCGCCGCGCCCGATGTCGGTCAGCGTCGTGTCGAGGACGGGGGTGTCGAAGCTGCCAACGTCGGGCACGATGGTGTCCGGGGGAGCTCCGGCGTCCATGACACACGGGCCGCAGTCGAGGGGGCATGTGGCGCAGGTCTCGACGCCGTTGCAGGTGAGGTCGCCGCAGCGAGGGAGGACGCCGCCGTCAGCCCACGCAAGGGGCGTGAAGATGACCCCGACGAGGAGGGAGAGCCACGCGAGGAGCGCCCTCCACCTGCCGCGGATCACCCCTTCCCAGAGGTTGAAGGACGGAGCCATCCCCCGATGGGATCACACCCACACCGTCCCGCGCAACACGGTCGAGCGCCGTAGGAGCTTCGCGCGGGGCACGCGAGGCCGCCGACCGCCGCGGACGGTTGAGGCGCTCTACCGCCGCTCGCACATCCGAATGGGCTGCGTCGGGGCGCCCGTCCCGCTGGGGCGGAAGAAGGGGATGTCGCGGCACGCCGGGGCCGACGCGGGGCAGTCGGCGTCCGTCGCGCAGAAGGCCGAGCAGAAGCCCGTCGTCATGCTCGTCGGCACCGAGAAGCACTGGCCGCTCTGGCAGTACATCATCGGATCGGACCCGCTGGTGGGGTTCAGCGGGCAGTTGGCCCCCGCCGCGATGGTCCCGAACGCAACGCGGCAGGTCTGCAGCAGCGCGTCGTCGAGGCGGCGCAGGGAGAGCCCGCAGCGCAGGTTGCCCGTCGGGTCGGCGCAGTCCATGTCGCGGCGGCAGGCGCGGATGCACGCCCCGAAGGTCACGGGGTTGCTCGTGCCGGCTTCGAGGCGAACCGACTGCGAGAGCTCGGCGCAGACCGTCCCCGCGCGGAAGCCCTGGCACACCGCGTCGCCCGCCGCGCCCGGCACGCACGCGCGGGTGCAGCGGCCGTTGGCGCAGATGCCGTCGGCGCAGGGCGCGGTGATGGCGCCGCCGCAGGGCATGCCCGCCGCGAGCGCGCCCATCCCAACGCGGGCCGTGCAGCGCAGGCAGCTCCGCGTGTTGCTCGAACAGAAATCCCCGAGCCCGCACACCTGGCCGGCCGGGCACTCGCCCGTCGTCGTGCACTCGTTGCTCTCCAGCGTGTAGGCGACGCAGCGGCGCGTCGTCCGGTCGCAGACGTTGGCGCCGCGGCACGAGCCCACCGACGACGGGATCGTCGGGTCGAAGCCGCAGCAGGGCTGGCCCGTCATCCCGCACGGGGCGGGCGCGGTGTCGGCCGGGACGTCCATCGCGGGGGCGTCCATCGTCGGCGGGGCGTCCATGCCGACCGGCGCGTCCGTGGGGGCTGGGCGGTCGCCCGCGGGGACGTCCATCGTGGCGGGGACGTCGGCGACGTCGCTCCCGGCATCGACGGTGATGCGCAGGCACACGGTGACGCCGTCGCGCACCGTGCAGGTCTCGCCCGCGCCGCACATCGGGTTGCACAGGGCCACGCAGGCGCCCGCGACGCAGGTGTAGCCCGCGCTGCAGGCGGGCGTGCACGTCGGGGGCGTGACGACATCGGGCTCGACGTCCGAGGTGACGTCGGGTCCCACGGTGGCGTCGGGCGCGGCGTCGGAGGTGGCGTCCGGCGTCGCGTCGACCGTCACGACGTCCTTCGCGGCGTCGGGCGTAGCGTCCTGGGAGACCACCACGTCGCTCCCCGCGTCTCCGCCGCTGCACGACGCGACCCCGGCCGTGACGACGCAGCTCTGCCCGCCCTCACACGCGGGGGCGCACACCGCGACGCAGGCCCCCGTGACGCAGGTGTAGCCCGCGCTGCACGTCGGCGTGCAC
>JBILLV010000133.1:0-23727 GCA_044375895.1 Polyangiales bacterium
CGAGGACCTCGCCGGGCGCACGCTCGACCACCGTCACGCCGAACCCATCGCCACCGCCCGGAGCGTCGACGAGGTGATCGAACTCGCGCTTCGAGCGACGGAGGTGCTGCGCCTCGAGGCGGGCGACGTCGGGAGCGGCTGGCGCGGAGGTGCACGATGAAGGTGCTGGCAACACTCGGCGACTTCGCCGACGAAGGCGTCGGACGGATCGTGGAGGTCGACCTCGCAGGCGGGCGCGCCCGCGAGGTGTTGACCTGGCTCCCGCCGCCGTCGCTGCGCGTGAAGGGAAAGGGCTTCACGGGGCTCGCATGGCTAGGGGAACCCGGGCAGGCGCCGCTCGCGGTCGCTGCGCACTCGTGCATCTGCCGGGTCGACATCGCGCGCTGGGAGGTGATCGGCGTGCTCCACGACCCCGGCATGAACGACCTCCATCACGTCGCCTTCGACGGCGGCCGACTGCTTGTCGCCAACACGGGTGCCGACCGCGTCGACGCGTTCGGCCTCGACGGCGACTACCTCGGCGGGTGGGACTTCGCGCCGGCCTGGGTCTCCGCCGCTCGTCACGGCGGAGCCAATCCCTCGCGAGCCGCATGGCAGGCCGCGCTCCGTCCCGGGTGGGCGGTGGCAGCTCGCCCGCTCGATGAGGAGCCGATGGACGCCGGCTACTACGCGAACACCGCGCGCGAAGAGCCGTTTCACGCGCGGAAGATGAGGGACTTCGTGCACCCGAACCACGTCGCCGTCGTCGACGGGCGCGTGATCGTGACCCGCTTCCAGGACCTGGCCGTGCAGGACGTCTCCGACTGGTCGCACGTCATCCCGCAGACGCCCGGGCACCCGCACGATGGTGTGGCGGAGGGCGACCGGTTCTGGCTCACTTGTACGCGAGGTGTCGTCGTGGCCTACGCCATCGAGCGCGGAAGGGTGACAGCCCGTGAGGTGGAACGCATGGACGTCTTCGAGCGGAGCGGTCGTTCGGGGTGGTGCCGCGGGCTCGCGGTAACGAGCGACCTCATCGTTGTCGGCCTGACGGCCATCGAGCGGATGCCCCGGTACCGCTGGTGCGACCGCCCCTTCGAAACGACGGAGACGTCCATCCTCGCGTTCGAGCGGCGAACGGGGAGGCTCGTGTCGCGCGTCGATCTGGGGACCTTCGGTACTCGGCCAAAGCTCTTCGACATTGAGGGGCTGCCGTGACACGGGCTGTGGAACTCAGACGGGAGCTCGTGATCCCCGTGCGGGCGGGTATCGACGCGGACGTCAAGGTGGCCGTCGAACGCCTCGGAGACGAATCGTCCAGGTCGAAGTATGAGCGGGCGCTGGTATTCGTTGTCCGTGCCGAAGACGCCGACGCGGAGATCGCTCGGGTTCGCGCGAAGGTGACAGCCGCGGGGCATAGCTGCTCGGTCTTCGCGCCACCGGCGCTGCGCGGCACCGACGCTGAGCACGATGTCTCGGCGCTCGCGGTGTACCTCGCGGAGACTCGTCCCGCGAAGATGGGAAGAGAGTCGTATGCGCTCGACATCGTACTGCAAAGCTCCTGGCCTGAACTCGCCGTTGCATGCGGAATGGTGCTCGTGCTTCGTGAGGAGGTTCGAATCGTCGATCCAGGCACGGGCAACACTCGTCGCCCCGAGGTCAGTCCCGCGCTCGCGCGGCGACTCGACCTACGAACCCAACCGACGGGGGCGAACGCTCGCCAGCAATTGATCGGCTCGTCGACGGCGATGAAGACGCTGGTCGCCGCGCTTGAACGATACGCGCCACTTCCGTTCCCGGTGCTTCTTGAGGGCGAGACGGGCGTCGGCAAGGAGCTCTGCGCACAGTTGCTTCACGATGCCTCCGGACGCAAGGGCAACATCATCGCCGTGAACGGCGCACTACTCGACCCGGTGCGAGCGGAGGACGAACTCTGCGGGCACGTGAAGGGTGCATTCACGGGCGCCGATGCAAACCGAATCGGGCGCATTCGCGAGGCCAACGGGGGGACGTTTTTCCTCGACGAGTTGCTCGCCGTCCCAACGTCGATCCAGGCGATGCTCCTCCGCACGTTCAACCACGCGATGGATGGCGCACTCGAAGTGACGCCCCTCGGGCAGGAGAAGAGTCATCGCCTCGACGTGCGTCTGGTCACAGCGATCCAGCCGTGCATGGAGTTGGAGCTGGCGTCCATACGGGACGACCTCCTCTTCCGCGTGACGGGGATCCGCGTGGAGATTCCACCGCTCCGCGACCGCGGCGACGATGTTCTGGAGATCGCCGAGGCGGCACTGGCGCGCCTCTACGACCGACACAAGTGCGGCCCGAAGCAGATCCTCAAGGACGCGCAGTCCCTGCTGCGCGCGTGTCAGTGGCCCGGCAACGTGCGGCAGCTGCACGGGGTGGTTCGCCAGGCGTGGGCCGCGAACAACGACACAGACTCGCTCACAGCCACCAACCTGAGGCCGTACATGCCCGCGATGAGCTCCGCTCGCCCGCGCGGGCTGCGCGCCGAGGTGTACGAGCTCGCGCGTCGGCGGGTCGAAGCTGCCCGACGTGACCACCCTCGCGGCGACAACGCCGCCGCACGCGCTCTCGGATTCGACAAGGGGCAGGCCATGAAGCGCTATCTGAGCAAGTGCGCCAACGACGCTGAAGCGCAGCGCAAGGGAAGCGAATGACCGCCCTGACGTTCGTGCTGATGTACCACCGGATCTGCGAGCTCGATGCGCAGAGCGCCTGCTGGTTCGCGCGGGGGACCGCCGTCACTCCCGCGCGCTTCGAGGCGCAGATGGCGTGGCTGCGCGCCCGCGCTCGCATCGTCACCCTCGCGGACGCGCTCGGGTCGTGCGACGACTCTGCGCCGCGGTGCGTGGTCACCTTCGACGACAGCTACCGCGACGCGCTCGTCGCCGTGGGGATCGACATCCCGATTACGGTGTTCGCCGTCGCGGAGCACTCCGGAGACGCGCGCGAGCCGCTGTGGTTCGACCGCTACTACGACATCCTGCATCGCGCGCGGAGACGGCGGGGCGTTCCCTTCGCCGCGCTCTCCCTCCAGAGCAACGAGAGCGCTCCGGCGATCGACGAGGACCTCCGGTGGTGGGTCCGCGGCCCGCTCAAGGAACGCCTCCAGGACCTGGCTCCGTCGGCGCGGTTGCTCGCACTCGCGGCGCTGGCGGAGGTGCTCGATGCGGATGGTCGCACGAGCGCGTCTGACCTCTATCTCACGCACGAGGAGCTGCGGCGGCTCGCGGACGGCGGGCACTGCGTCGGCGGGCACGGCGCGACGCACACCCGGCTCACCCAGCTCGACGACGAGGCGCTCCAGCGTGAGCTTCGCGCGTCGCGGAGGATGGTCGAGGCGGTAGCGCCGACGTCAATGCCTCCGTTCTGCTACCCCGACGGCGCGTACGACGCGCGGGTGGTTGCTGCGACCGAGGCCGCCGGGTTCGGGGCGGGATGTACGGTCGAAGTGGGGACCCTATGCGACGCGCCGCACGTGTTCGCCATCCCCCGACTGCTCATGCGGAACGTACTCCCCGAGGCCCCCGGATGGCCCGCAGAGTTCGGGATGCTGCTTCCACGCCAGCCCAGGGAGGCGCTGCGATGAGGGTGCTCGGTCTCGGTGGTCTCGACCACAACGGGTCTGCGACGGTGCTCGACGACGGCGAGGTCACGTCATTCCTGGAGCTCGAACGCGTCACGCGGCGCAAGAACCAGGGGCTCGACAGCCCCGAGGCGCTCGACGCCTTGCTCGATCGTCTGCGGATCGACACGGTCGACCACGTTGCGATCGCCGACATCGCCTGGCAGCGCGAGCACGCGACGTGGCTCACCCCCTGGCTCTCACGGAGGTTCGGCGACGTGCCCTGGTCGGTGCATGGTCACCACCACTGCCACCTCGCGTGCGGGTTCGTCGCGTCGCCCTTCGAGCGGGCGACCGTGATCTCGATCGACGGGAAGGGCGACGGTTGGAGCGCCGCAGCGGGCTCCTGTTCGCGCGCCGTCGCGCCGGAGGTGGAGATGTTCGTCCCGTCGGCTCACTCTCTCGGCCGGCTCTGGTGGGCGGCGAGCGAGTACGCGGGGTTGCCCGGGCACCACGCGGCCGGAAAGACGATGGCGCTCGCTGCGTACGGTGAACCCCGATTCGTCGACGCCTTCGTTCGACACACGGCTCCCGCACCCGATGGAGGATTTCGCTTCCTGCCGCCGGAGGACGAACCCGACCTGTTTCGGCAGGTGCCCCGCATCGTCGCGTGGATGGCCAGGGTGACGGGGCGCCCGCCCGCCGCGCCGGGTGCGCACGATGGCGCCCACTGTGACATGGCGGCGAGCGTTCAGCGGCTCACCGAAGACCTCGTGGAGCGACTCGTCGCGGCCGCCGTGCTGCGCTCTGGGGAGCGCGCGGTATGCCTTGCTGGGGGTGTGGCGCTGAATGGGCTCGTTAGCCAACGGTTGATCGCCCGAAGGGTCGTCGACGCGCTCTACGTCCCGCCGTGCACCGACGACCGCGGGCTCTCGCTCGGCGCTGCCTCACTGGCCGCCTGGGCTGCGGGCGACGGCGTGCGAGCTGCGGGTGTCCCCCTGTCGCCGTATCTCGGCCCGACGGTCTCGTGCGCTGACGCCCCGGACGACCTCGATGAAGTTGTCGCCCGTCTCGTTCGGGGTGAGGTGCTCGGCTGGTTTGAGGGGGCCGACGAAGCCGGGCCACGCGCGCTCGGGCACCGCAGCATCCTGGCGTCGCCACGATTCCCATGGATGCGCGACCACATCAACGAGCGCGTGAAGCGGCGCGAGTCGTTTCGCCCGTTCGGCTGCTCCGTGCTGCGCGAGGAGGTCGGCGCGTGGTTCGACTGCGACGACGACTCCCCGTACATGCTGCGCATCGTGGGTGCTCGACGCGAGAGGCGCGCCGAGATCCCCGCGGTGCTCCACGTCGACGGGACGTCGAGGCTGCACACCGTCACCTCTCGCGAAGCCCCTCGACTCGCCGCCTTGCTCGCGCGCTTGCGTGCCTTCGGACACCCCCCGCTGCTGCTCAACACCTCCCTCAACGGCCGCGGGGAGCCCGTCGCCCACACCGTCTCCGACTCGCTGAGCGTCGCAGGGGCGCTGAGGCTCGACGGCATCGTGGTCGAAGGGCGCCTGCATGCTCAAGGAGGCGGGCGATGAACCCGACGTGCGAAGCGCTCGAACGCACGGGCCTCGTCGTGGTGCGCGGCGTCCTCTCGGATGCGCTCGTCGCGTCGTTGCGGGGCTGCTTCGCGGCCCTCGACACCCGCGGTGTCCCGACCTCCCGGCAGGTGCTGTACACCCACCGCGAGCCGAGCGGCCACCGCGCGGACTTCGGTGCGTTGATGCAGCAGTGGCTCAACCCGCACCGCCTCGTGGGCGAGGGCAGCACCGAGGAGGCGATGCGGTCGCTCCGGGCGTGGCTCGCGCGCTTCGCGCAACGTCCGCTGCTGCCGTTCCAGGACGTGCTGCTGTCAAAGCACATCGAGCACAGGGAGTTCCCGTGGCACCAGGACGAACCCTTCTGGCCGCTCGACTGCGTCTGGGGGGCGGTCGTGTGGTGCGCGCTCGACCCCGTCGGCGCCTCCAACGGCGCCGTCGAGTTTGCGGTTGGGAGCCACCTCGGCGAGCTCGGCCCTGCCGTCGACCTGCACACCGGCGCCGCGCAGGAGGGGAGCGGTGGTCACCTGCCCGACGTGGGCCGCTTCGAGGTCGTGCAACCGACGCTTGATCCGGGTGACGCCGTGATCTTCCACCCGCGCACCTTCCACCGCTCGCAGCGAAACACCTCCGGAAGTCCTCGGCGTGCGTGGGCGAGTACGTGGCTCTCGCCGGACTCTCGCTGGAACCCTGCCCGTGCGCCGCGGCATCCGCTCGCATCACGGGCCGCGGCCGGGGTGCCCCTTGGCGACGTTCCGCTCGTAGGAGGTGTGTCGTGCGTAGACTGACGTGGCTGGTGGGACCCCCCGGGGCGGGCAAGAGCACCTACGCGCGCAGCATGGCGGGCGTGGCGAGGATCGTGGAGTTCACCGCGATGCTGGGGCCGCTGGTGGACCCCCTTCGGGTGCGCCGAGGCGTGCTCACCGCTAACGCCCACCTCGTCGCAGCTGTTCGCGCGGTGGAACTGCACCCTGACAACGCCGGGCATCCTCCGATCCTGGTGGTGGCGGGACTCGTCCCCGAGGTCGCGCTCTTCCCGCTGAGCGCCGACGAAGAGGTGATCCTTCTGCTGCCAGAGCGCGCTCGCTGGGAGGCGCAGTTGCAGGCCCGGCCGGCGCGGGGTGGGTCGTCCGCGCAGTACGACGACCTCGCCTACTCGAAGCAGTGGTACGGACGCTTCGAGGAGTGGGTCGAGCGCGGGCTTCCGCTGCGCCGGGTCGATGTCCCCTTCGACGCGTCGTTGCTCGGCAGGGTGGTCTCGTGATGCCACCGCCGGGCGACAGGCACCTCCAGCGGCAGGCGTTCACCGTGGGCAGGCAGGCTCGCGCCGGGATGAAGGGCCAGCGCCCGCGCGTGCTGTGGTTCACCGGACTCTCAGCCGCGGGCAAGTCGACCATCGCCAACCTCGTCGACGCTCGCCTCCATGAGCTCGGCCGACACACCTACGTGCTCGACGGCGACAACCTGCGTGGCGGGCTGAACAAGGACCTCGGGTTCGGCGAGGCCGACCGCGTCGAGAACATCCGTCGCGTCGCGGAGGTCGCGCGGTTGATGGCGGACGCCGGGCTGATCGTCATCGCGGCGTTCATCTCGCCGTTCCGCGCGGACCGAAAGATGGCGCGCGAGCTGATGCCCGCGGGGGAGTTCGTGGAGGTGTTCGTCGACGTGCCGCTGGCCGTCGCAGAGCAGCGCGATCCGAAGGGGCTCTACCGCAGAGCGCGGCGCGGCGAGATCCAGGACTTCACGGGCATCGACTCGCCCTACGAGGCGCCCGAGGCGCCCGAGATTCACATCGACACAACGAGCATGACCGCGGGGGAGGCAGCCGAGCGGGTGCTCGTGTTTCTGCGTGGGCTGCCGTGAGTGCGGGCGGCGTCACTTTTGTGTGACGCAAACCTCCCCCCCGCTCATGGAGTAGGCGAAGGGTTGGTTGCGACGCGAGGTCAGGCACGGCGCCGGCATCGTCGTCCACCATTGCCAATCCCCGACAGCGAGGAGAGAACCATGTGGAGGAGTCTTCGATTCCTGGCCGCGTTGGCCGCGTCATTTGCGGCGGCGGTGGCACTGACGGACTGCATCTCGGCGCCGCGGCCCCCGGTCGTGGCCACGATGAGCGTCGGGAGCGTGCGCGTGCACGACGAGCAGGAGATCACGCGCGACGGCCTGACGCTGTCGGTCACGCCCGTGACGGTGGATAACTTCCGGCGCTTTCCGCAGGCGCACCGGGTGGTCAACTGGACCCGCACCGCGGTGGTCGGCCAGCAGGTGCGTCAGAGCCAGGACTCGTTCGACACCAACCTGTTCCCGATGCCGGCGTTTCAGGTGAGGGTGAGCAACCACACGGGCCACGTGGTCCGGCTGACACAGAGCATCTTCCGCCTCCAGGACAACCTCGGGCGCGCCCACCAGATCTTCACCGGCACCCCCGAACTCGTCGCCTGGAACGAGTCCATCTGGAGCCAGGCTACGGCCGCTGCACCCGACGTCGCCGCGCAGACGCTCCCGCAGGTACGCGCCGCGGTTGGCCAGATCCAGCTCATGAACCGCTCGATCGAGCTCCTCAACGGTGACGAGTGGAGTGGTTTCCTGGTGTTCAACCTCGGCGTCAACAGCAACGAGGAGGCCCTCCGCTACCTGGACGAGGTGAACCGCCTCACGCTGCGGATCGCCGAGGTACCCGTTGAACTCGACGACGCCGGGCGCCCGACGCGCACCGCGGAGTTCAGCTACGCCCTCGATCGTACCCAGGGGTCGATCCAGGTGACGTGCCCTCCCGGAACCACGGTTCCGTCCCTCAGCACCTGCACCTGGTGATGTGATGCGCAACGCTCTCATGGCGCTTCTCAGCGCGATAGCGGTTGCAGCGTGCGGCGCGCCCGAAGCGCTGGACCTCCCAGACGCAGGCGCGGATCGATGGGTGGAGGTCGACCGTGCGCTCCCGATGGACTCGCCTTCCCCGGATGCCTTCGATGCGTCGCCCGACCCGCGCTCCGACGCTCCCGCGGAGGACGGCGCGACCGCCGAGGTCGAGGCCTCGGAGGATGCGCCCTCGGGCGACATGCCGACAGGGGACGCCTTCGGCGCGGACCTCGCGCCGCCCCCGCCTGACACCCCCGCCTGCCCCGGCGGAGCCCGGTGGTGTGACGGGGCTTGCGCCGACCTCCGCACCGACCCCGAGCACTGTGGCGGCTGCGAGATCAACTGCCGCACCTTGCCCGGCGTGCGCGGACAGGGGGTTCGATGCGTTGGGGGCGTCTGTGAGGTGCGCGATGACTGCGTCCCCGGCCGCATGCACTGCTCCGCTGACCCGCTGCAAGGCTGTGAGGCCGACGTGACGACGGCGGATCGCTGTGGGGCGTGTGCGACCCGCTGCGTCGAGCCCGACCCGCTCTGCAACATGACTGTCGTCGATGGAGGAGTCGCGTTTCAATGCGAGAGCGGCTGCTCGGGCGCGACCCCCCTCCGATGCGACATGCGCTGTGTCGACCCCGCGACGTCGATCGAGCATTGCGGCGGGTGCGGTCGGGCATGCCCCACAGCCGTCAACGGGACGCCGACCTGCGCAGCGGGGGCGTGTGGGCTGCGCTGCGCGCCCGGGCACCACCGCTGCGGCGCGTCATGCGTCGCCGACGTGAGCGTCGAGTCCTGCGGCGCCTCGTGCGCGCCGTGCCCACCACCGCCTCCGAACGCGGCCGCGACCTGCGATGGCGTAGCCTGCGGTTTCGTGTGCCGATCCGGATTCCACCGCTGCGGCGACCGGTGTCTCAGCAATGCGAGCGCCGACTCGTGCGGGATGGCCTGTGCTCCCTGCGAGAGCCCTGTGAACGGTGCCGCCGTTTGCGAAGCGGGGGCCTGCGGGTTCGCGTGCAACGCAGGCTTCCACCGCTGTGGTGATCGCTGCGTGAGCGACCGGAGCGTCGAATCGTGCGGGGCCTCGTGCGCCCCATGCGCCGGCCCGGGCGCGAACGGGTCGCCGACGTGCGACGGCCGCGCCTGCGGCGTGCAGTGCAACCCCGGGTTCACGGTGTGCGGTGGCCGCTGCGTCGCCAGCGCGTCCGACCCCGCCCACTGCGGTGCCTGCGACAACGCGTGCGCGGCGCGCAACGGCCGGTCGGCGTGCGAGGCGGGGCGCTGCGTGGTCGCCGCGTGCTCGCCGGGCTTCGCCGACTGCAACGGCGTCGCGGCGGATGGGTGCGAGGCTTCGCTGGACGCGCCCGCCAGCTGCGGGCGATGCGGCGTCGCCTGCGCAGGTGCCTGTGTGGGCGGGCGCTGCGAGGAGAGGGTCCTCGACGAGGGCTTCGAGGCGGGCGATGGCGCGTGGGTGCTCGGGTCACGCTGGTTCATCGACGCCGGCGGGTACAGCGGCCTGGCGTCCCTGCACGGCTACGCCGTCAGGTACCCCGCCGATTGCAGCGTCACCTCCACGGCGTACACACGGCGGGCGATCGACCTGTCCCGAGCGACGGCGGCTCGCATGGAGTTCGCGAGCAACGCGGACTTCTGCGCGTTCGATACGATCGAGGTGGTTGCCAGCGGCGACGGCGGCGTCACCTGGGACTCAGTGGTGACGGTGCCGAGGTCGGGGTGGACCTTGCGTAGCGTCGACCTCGCCGCGTACCTCGGGCGGGCGTCGCTCCTGGTTGGCTTCCGCCTCACCAACGTCTGCGAAGACCCGTGCGGCACGAGCTGGAGAGTCGATGCGGTACGGGTGATCGTTCGATAGCGCGTCCGCCGCCCGCCGATCGCTTCTGCAAGAAGGCGCCGCCCTTCGTCAACCCGCGGCATCCTCACCGCGATGCTCCCCGCAACGAACCCAACTGGCCGTCAGGCTCCCGCTGGGGCATCACGCCACCGGAGGCATGGTCGCCGTGGGCGTCGCCCCTTTATCCGGGCGGCTTGTCCCGTCGAGCGCGCGGACGGCGGCGGGTCAGGGGCTGTAGCACTCGCCCGACTCGCGCTCGCTGGCGAGGAAGGCCGCGGGGTCGTCGGGGCCGGGCCAGCGTGCGTCGGCGCGGTAGCACGCCTCCGTGCAGGGGATCACCCCGTTGCGGCGCGGGCAGTCGACGGGCGGGCCGCCCGCGTTCGGGGAGTGGTCGCCTTCTGCGGTCTGGCCCATCGGTCCATCCCCGACGGCCAGCGTCAGGTGCGAGCCCCAGCGGACCTGCGGGTCGATCTCCCAGCGGAAGCAGTGGCCGCGCTCGCTCGCCGCGTCGTCGGGGTTGAAGCGGTTCGCGCGGATGAGGCAGTAGGTGCCGGGCGCGAGCGACTGGGTGACCATGAACACGCGGTCGGGCGCCGCGATGCTGCGCGTGTCGATGCCGTGCGAACCGAAGGGCCGCGCGGGGCACTCCTCCGTCGTGCGCGGGTAGTTGTCCGTCGTGACGTGCCCGTTGTCGACCTGCACCAGGCGGAACTGCGCGTCGGGGACGACGACGAGGGGGTGGCTCCCGCGGAGCGTCGAGACCGGGCCGCTGAGCGTGAACACCGCGCACCGGTTGGGGAAGGCGGCGTAGACCGACCCGAAGTTCACGACGCGCTTGTCGAACTCGGTTGTAGGCAGCGGCTGATACCCGTCCACCGTCGCGACCATGACCGTCTCGCCCGGCGTCTCGGGGATGCGGAAGAGCATCTTCGCGCCGAGCGGGTAGCGCACGGCTTGGGTCACCTGGAGGTCTCGCGTGAAGGGCGTGCAGTGGTCCGCCTCGATCTGGAGCGTGAAGGAGCCCGGCGCGAACGGCAGTTCGAACCTCCCCCGCTCGTTCGTGGTTGCGCGGAAAGCAGAGTCCCGGATGGTGGCGACCGCGCCGCGGACGGGGCGGCCGAAGTTGTCGAGGACCTCGCCCTCGATGACGGCCTCGGGCGCGGGCGGTGAGCGTCGGCAGGAGCCGGCGACGAGGTGTGCGCACAGGGCGAAGAGGAAAGAGATGCCGTGTCGTGCCATGGCGGTCCCCCTGGGGTCAGTGGTTGCGGACGAGAGCGCGTACGCGCAGCTCGTCGGAGGTGAAGCGCGGGAGGGGCGCCGTGGGGGTGAGCGCGCACGGGAACGTGAGTCGCCGGGGTCTCGGTGTGGGTCTCATCGCATGGCTCCGAGGGTTGTGGATCGTGCGGAGCGGACGGCCGCCTCCCGCCCTCGTCCATGCGCGGCGACGTGACGTCCGTCAGCTCGACTGGCGATCGGTCGGAGCGATTCAGCGCGCCGGGCACCCCAGGCGCGTCCAGCGGACGAGGCCATCGAGGTTCTGCGACCAGGCGACGAGCGCCCCGCGGGTGGTGGAGGTCACGCGGCACCGGTGGCTTCGCCCGAGGCGCGCGTCGAGCGGAACCGGGGGTTGCATCGCGCGGCCGCGCAGCGAGTAGCGCATGAAGGTCAGGCCGAAGCCGACGCCGCAGAGGTACAGCTCCTGCCCGCCCCGGGCGGTAGCGACGTCGACCCCGCCGTACATCCCGACGGGCCACTCCCCCTGGATGCTGCCGTCCGCGAGCGACACGCGCACTAGCCGCGTCGAGAGCGTCGAACCGCCGCGGCCGCGATGGCCGCCCCCGTCACCGCGCCGAAGCCGCCGGCGAGGCGCGCCAGCGAGTCGGGGCTCTCGGGGCGGGCGCGACCGGCGAGGTCGGTCGTGCGGAGCGAGAGCGATCCGTCGCTCGTGCCCAGGAGCCATACCAGGGACGGCCCGTCGCGCAGGGCGAGGAGCATGCCCCGGTCGGCCTCGGCGTCCGGCGGGAGGGGGAAGGTCAACTCCTCAGGGAGCACCACAGGGGCCGCACCGTCACGGACGGTGTAGAGCGTGAAGCGGCGCCGGTCGCCGTCGTCGGGGAGTGCTTTCGCGAACAGGAAGCCATCGTCGACGGCCACGCGCTCCGCGACGCCGCAAAGCGACCCCCTCCAGGACCGGGCGCCTTCTCCCTCGGGCCTCACGCGCGCCGTCACGACGGGGCAGACGTTGACGTTGATCGGGGGAACGCACCCCCCCTGGACGTACGGCTGAGTCTGCGCGGCGGCCTCGACGGCGTCCCCGCGGATGGCGACCGTCCAGCCGGGCATCGCCGGCGTGTTGCGGATGGCGAAGGGCGCCACGTGGGTGCCCCGCTCGTCGAAGAGCTCGAAGTGTAGGGCGTCGCTGCAATTGGACGCCCCGACGCCGTTGTTCCAGACGAGCGCCGTGTCGAACGTGACGTTCGCGATGCGCGAGGGTCCCACGGCAGAGCGCGCGAACGCGATCACCCCCGTGAGTGAAGTCCCCGGCTGGGCGGCCGGCTGGCTGTCGGGCGCGTAGGCGCTCGTCTCGTCCACCTCGCCGTCGCAGTCGTCGTCGATCAGGTTGCAGGTCTCGGGCGCGGGGAGGACCTCGCTCTCGCACGCGTCCGACCAGCGCCCGTCCGGGCCGCAGCGCTCGGTCCCCCGCTGGCACTGCCCCGCGCTGGCGAAGCGGTCGGGGGCGGAGAAGCAGGCGCGCGACTGGCCCGCGTCACATCGCTCGGGGAGGTCACCCAGGACCTGCTGGTCGACCGCGGCGTCTCGCGTCGACAGGTCGAGCCGCTGGACGCACGACGCCTGGACGGAGAGGACGGGGAGCACGCAGCGCACGAGCTGGCGAAGGCGCGGGCTCACGGCGCCCTCGGGCCGACGAGCGCGAGGTACGGGTTCAAGTACATGCCGTAGTCGCCGAGCGCGGCGAGGACGCGGCCTTGGTCCGCGGCGAGCTCGCACTCCGAGAAGCTTCTACGTAGCGCAGTGTCGGCGCCGAGGCGCACCCCCGCGGGCGAGAGCCGGCGAACGCTGCACTCGTAGTCCGCGCAGTGGCAGGTGAACACCGAGGCGCCGTCGCCGGCGACGGACAGCAGGTTGGGTTCGGCCGCGATCAGCACCGGGGCCGCCGGGCCGGTCTCGGCGGCCCAGGACGTGAGCAGGAGGCCCCGGTCGGGCACGAGGGCGCTCACGACGACGCGGCCGGCGGCCTGCATCGCGCCGCCTTGCGTCTCCGAAGGGAACCTCCCCCACGGGAGGAGCTGCACGGGGGCGCCCGCGCGGCGCCCCTCGACGTCCGTTCGGGCCAGGTAGACCGGAGTCCGCCGCCCCTCGAGACGCACGAAAACCCACGCGATCTCGTTGCGGTACGCGACCCCTCGAAGGTCGAGCACGCCGGAGTCGACGCCGAGGTCGAGCGGTCGCGGTGGCCCCGCTTCGTTCGCGTCGGGGGCGATGCGATGGATCATGACCTCGTTCGAGGACGCGCTGACGACGCCGAAGAGCGCACCCCGCATCCCGGGCACGACCGCGTCCGTCGCGATGAGGTTGCTGACCGTGTACCCACCCACGGACAGGGTGGCGGATCCCGCGAGGGCACCCTCGTCGTTGATCGCCGCGACCCCGATCCGGCATGTGCCTTCGACGCACCGGCGCGCGGGCGGCGCCCACATCGTGAGGAAGCGGTCGGGCAGGCGAACCGCCGATGCGAAGGCCGCCGGCTGGGCCTCGTCGACGCCGGGTTGGAGGAGGCCGCTTCGAACGGGCACCAGGCCGGCGGCGTCAACGCGCGCGAGGGAGAACATCATGCGGTTGTCATCCTGCATGAAGCCCTCGCGCCACACCCCGAGCGCGAACCCACCGCCCAGGGCCGCGGAGCGGGCGACGCGGAATCGCATGCTCTCCGGCGTAAGTGGGGGTGCGCAGGTCCGACAATCGGCAGCGGCGTAGGTGCAGTCCTCGTCGACTCCGTCGTCGGGGTCGTCGTCGGGGTCATCCAGTCCGTCGCAGCGCGTCTCCTTTGCCGCCGTGACGACCGGGGCCAGCGCCACGTCGTCGTAGGGGTCAAGCAGCGCCTCGTCCAGGCCAGCGTCATCCTCGGAGGGGAGCCACACCTCCCGTGGGCTCGGCCGGTCGAGGGCGATGGTCGCGTCGCCGCGCTGCAAGTCGAGCGTCGACTCGCAGCCTCCGATCGCGACGCCAATCAATGGAATCGTGAGCCTCATCGATCACCTCCGTTCGGGGCGTTGAGTTCGCGCACGTGCGCGCTCCCGGGGTGGGCGCTCAGGTAGCGGCGCGCCCGCTCGTCGGCCTCGGAGACGCGGCCGGTCTCGCGAAGCGCGCGCACGGCCAGCACCTCGCGTACTCCCGCGAGCACGGGCGATCGAAGCGCAATGCGGTCGAGCGCGCGCAGCCGGGTCAGCGCCTCAGCCGCGTGACCGTCGTCGAGGAGCTGCTCCGCCCGCTGGAGCTGTTCACGCACCCGAGCTGCGGACAGCTCGGCGGGCCTTTCGCCGGACCCGCCGTCGTGGGAGGTGTGCGCTGGGGACGCGAGGACGGGGGAAGCCGGGGCGGCGCGAGTCGTCGGCGCTTCGCGTGCGACTTCCGGCGGGGTGCCGTGCGGTGCCTCGATCGTCGGGGCGGCCGAGGAGAGCGGGTGCGCTTGCGTCGTCACCGCCCGGGCAACGGCGTCGGCGCGCGGCGGCCGATGGAGGAGCGCCGAGACGCCCACCCCGACGCCCACGCCGACGAAGAAGGTGACCGCGGCCAGCACGCGCCCGGCCGTCCCCACCCCGCGAGGAGGCGTGGGCGCGGTCGGCGAAGCGGGCGGCGCGTCGGCCGCCGGTGCACCCACCGGGGCTCCGTCCGGCAGCACCGGCACGAGCCCACGGACGGCGGCCTCCACCGCCCGCGCGAGGGCATCCTCGGCCTCCGTGTCACGGCGGGGCGTGTCCCGCATCGCCTCGGTAAGCGACCGCAGTGCGTCGGGCATGTCGTCGCTCGGGTCGCTCATGGCATCTTCCCTGAAGGCGAGTGCGTCGGTTCGAGGAGCTTCGCACGAGCGATCTTGAGGTTGGTACAGACGGTGTCGTACGGCGTGCGCGTCGCCGCGGCGAACACCTTGATCTCCGCCTCCTCCAGGTCGATCGCGAGCCACGCGGCGCGGCGCGTGTCGGAGAGCGCTTCGAGGCGATCGACGAGCGTGGGGCCGCGACGTTCGAGGTCGGCGAGCGCCTCCGGCGGGAGGCCATGCGCGGGCGCGTCGGCCACCTGCTCCGTGGGGATCTCCCGCGCGCTCCCCGTCCGCTGGCGCTCGTGGAGCACGTGCCTCGCGAAGCCGAGGATCCAGCGCCGGAGCGAGTCGCCGAGGTTGGGGCCGTCGGGGTGGAAGCGCCCGAGCGCCGCCAGCGCGCGGGCGAGGGCCTCCTGGGCGATGTCATCGTGTTCGTGAGCAGGGATCCGCCGCATCGCCAGCACCTTCAAGATCTGAACCCGCGCCTCGATGAACCACCGTTGCACCTCGGCGAGCTCCGACGCGGAGAGAGGACGGCGCTCGATGACCCGAGCCACGGCGCGTTCGGCGGCGACGTCGCGGACGGGCCACAGCGTGGCCTCCGGGTCCTCGACGCCCTGCTCGACGAGCCAACGTCGCAGCCAGCGGCGGTGTTCGTCAAGGCGTCGGCGCCATGCGCTCCTAGGGACGTGTGGCTCACCTTGCATCTGGACTCTCCATGCGCGAGCGGGGCGAGCTCGTCACCACGACCAGGCGATCTCTGCTCCGTGGGTGTGCGCCAGCAAGTCCTGCGACCAGACGCGGGGGCTCCCTTCCGTTTGAGCCACAGCCCGGACGACGTTCGCCGTGAGTTCGGAGCGCACGCGCGCGCGGAGGCCCGCGGGAAGGGGGATGTCGAGCATCAGGCGGACGCCCGCGGCGACCCAGAGGGACAGATCGGTCGTCCCCTCGGGAAGCCGTTCGGCCGTGACGGCTCCCACGGCGGCCAGAGCGCACCCACCGAGCCACCACTGGTGGACGCACCCCACGGCCGCCACGGAGTAGGCGCCCGACGACAGGGTGACGCCCTGCACGGCGACCTCCTGCGAGATCGCCGCGCGAAGCTCGCCGCCGACCGAGAACCGCCGGCGTCTCCACGAGAATCCGATTTGGATCCCCGGCGCGACGCCTGGGAGGACGCCGAATGCAGCGTGTCCGCCGGCGTATACCGCCCAGCGCGGCGGCTCTGGCGTCGTGGAGGGGCCAACAGCGGGTGTTGCCGCGGGTGTCGGCGCGGCGGCCGGCACCGGCGGCGTGACGGGGATGACGGGTACAACAGGCGTCCCGGTCGCGGGGACCAACGGCGAATCGGGTGGTGAGGCGGATGCGACGGGAGCCGCCGGGCTTTCCGCCGGAGGTGTGCGGGCGCGCGGCGCGCGAACCATGCGGGCGATGTAAATGGCTGCCTGATCGAGGAGCGCGTCGCAGGTGCGGGCCTCATCGTCGTCACGCCCAAGGGACTGGTCGCCCTCGAAGGTTCCGATCACCGAGAAGAACCGGTTTTGCCGATGCTGCACGGTGACCTCCCAGCGCAAGTCGCCGACCCGCTCTGGGTCGTGGCGCGACCAGTCGGGTTGCACCGCCACCAGCTCCGACAGGGTCATGCTGGTGGCGCACCTCCAGCTGCGTGGCGGCGTTTGGGTCGGGGTCCCTTCGTGGTCCTCGTAGGTGACCGTGACCCTCACGTGGTCGGGCACGGTCTGGTCCGGCGCGACCTGGGCGAGGGAGACGGGAGCAAACGCAACCAACGCGACCGTGAGAGCAGTCGCCATCAGACCCACCAGCACAGATCTAGCGGCCCGCCCTCGATTCGCCCACGCTTCGCACATGGGGCACGCAATATCGTGCGGGCGTCGCCGCGGTCAAGATGCCGCGGTGTGTTCGTCGGCGATGGGTGGCGAGCGGGGCGGGGCGGGACTTCGAGAGGCTCCCGCGCGAACGCGGATCAGCGGACGGTGGCGAGCCCGCCGACGAGGACGTTGTTCGACTCGGACGACTCGTAGTGCTGGTTGTCGTAGTCGACCACGGCGATCCAATAGTACGTGCCGAAGGGGAGCGTCGGGGGGATGGAGATGTCTCCCGGCGCGCACTCGACGTTCCGCGTCTCGATGCCCGAGCTGTTGAGCGTGGAGGTCGAGAACTGCGAACCGCTGTAGTCCAGGGACGCGCGGTAGTCCGAGCTGTCGAAGGAGGTGTTGGTCGACAGGTAGAGTCGCACGCGCACGACGCCCGGCCCCGTGAGGTTGCCGCCGGTGCGCCGCACCGTGACAGGGACCGAGTAGAACGTCCCTCGTCCGATCGCCGTCGGAGGCGAGAAGGTTGCGATCGTGAGGTCGGGCAGCGGAGAGACGCAGCTCCCGCCGGTGCACGACTGGCCCGACCCGCACGCCCGGTAGCAGGCGCCGCAATGCGACGGGTTGTTGTTGGTGTCGATGCACGAACCGCCGCACGAGGTGCCGCTGAAGCAGGCGCACGACCCGCCTGAGCAGTACTGGCCGCTGCCGCAGGAGCGCCCGCAGCCGCCGCAGTTGTAGTCGTCGGAGTTCGTGTTGACGCACGACCCACCGCAGAGGGTGCCGCTGGAGCACGTACACGACCCGCCCGAGCAGTACTGGCCTGAGCCGCAGACCCGCCCGCACGAGCCGCAGTTGTAGTTGTCGCCCGCAGTGTTTACGCAGGTCCCGCCGCAGAGGCTCCCGCTGGAGCAGGCGCAGGACCCACCGGAGCAGTACTGGCCCGAGCCGCAGACCCGCCCGCACGAGCCGCAGTTCAGCCGGTCGTTGTTCGTGCTCACGCAGGTCCCGCTGCAAAGGGTCCCGCTGGAGCACGCGCACGTGCCCCCGGCGCAGTACTGGCCCGACGGGCATACGCGGCCGCAGCCGCCGCAGTTGGAGCCGTCGCTGTTCGTGTCAACGCATGTCTCGCCGCACAGCGTTCGACCAGGGTGGCAGCTCGTGACGATGCACGACCCTCCGCGGCACGTCTGATCGGACCGGCACGCGCGGCCGCAGCCACCGCAGTGGGCGTTGTCGGAGGCGGTGTTCACGCAGGCGCCGCCGCAGAGGCTCCCGCTGGAGCAGGCGCAGGCCCCACCCGAGCAGTATTGACCCGAGCCGCAGACCCGCCCGCACGAGCCGCAGTTGTAGTTGTCCGCGCTCGTGTTCACGCAGGAACCACCGCAGAGCGTCCCCGTGGAGCACGCACAGGTTCCACCGGCGCAGTACTGGCCCGACGCGCACGCGCGACCGCAGCCGCCGCAGTGGGCGTTGTCGGTGTTGGTGCTCACGCACATCCCACTGCACAACATCCCGCTGGAGCACACGCACGCGCCCGCCGCGCAGACCTGCCCCGCCCCGCAGGTACGCCCGCAGGCGCCGCAGTTGGATGCGTCCACCCGAGCGTCGATGCACGACCCCGCGCACAGGGTGAGGCCCGACGCGCAGGTGGTGGTGACGCACACTCCGGAGGTGCACATCTGACCGGCGGCGCACGGGCGACCGCAGCCGCCGCAGTGGGCGTTGTCGGAGGCGGTGTTCACGCAGGCGCCTCCGCAGAGCGTTCCGCTGGAGCATGCGCAGGTGCCTGCCGCGCAGACCTGACCCGGCCCACACGCGCGGCCGCAGGCGCCGCAGTTGGAGGCATCGGTTCGCGCGTCGACGCAGGTGCCTCCGCACAGCGTGAGGCCGGACGAGCAGCTGGTCGTGACGCATCGCCCCGCCTGGCATGCCTGATTCGAGGCGCACGCGCGGCCGCAGCCGCCGCAGTGGGCGTCGTTGGAGCTGGTGTTCACGCACGCACCGCCGCAGAGGGTCCCGGTGGCGCACGCGCACACCCCGCTCGCGCAGAACTGGCCGGGCGCGCAGGCGCGGTTGCAGGCCCCGCAGTGGGCGTTGTTCGCCTGGGTGTCGACGCACATCCCGCTGCACGGGGTGAGCCCGCCGGCGCAGATCGTGACGACGCAGACGCCTTCGGTGCACGTCTGGCCCGAGGAGCAGGCGCGCCCACACGCGCCGCAGTTGGAGTTGTCGGAGCTGGTGTTCACGCAGGATCCGCCGCAGAGGGTCCCACTGGAGCACGCACACGCGCCGCCCGCACAAAACTGCCCAGGCGAGCAAACGCGCCCGCAGGAGAAGCACCCCGACGGCGACGTACCGCACTCGCGGGAGCCACAGTCGTTGTCGAGCCTGGGATGTACGCAGGTCCCCTCGACGCACACGTCGCGGGTGCAGGTGTCGGCGTCGCTGGCGCAGGCCACGCCGTTCGTCACTGGCACGCAACGTCCGCCCTCGGGGTACTGACAGGGCGGGCAGGGCATGCACACGCCGCTCACGCACGGTCCCGGGCATCGGCCGCCGTCGGGGCCGCACGCGAAGCAGCCGGACGGCGACCGTCCGCAGGTGAAGGCGCCGCAGTCGTTGTCGACCGGGGGGTGGGTGCACGTGCCCCGCCCGCAGACGTCGCGCGTGCAAGCGCTGCCATCGTCCGTGCAGGCGGTGCCGTCGGCGAGGGGGACGCACGCACGCCCGTCCCATCCCGTGCAGGCGGGGCAGCGCGAGCACACGCCCGTCTGGCAGGTAAGAGGCGGATCGCACATGCCACAATCGTGGCAACCCGACGGCGAGCGCCCACAGTTGCGCGAGCCGCAGTCATTGGCGAGGGGGCGCGAGTGATCGCACCGCCCGCCGAGGCAGATGTCCTGCGTGCAGGCGTCGCCGTCAGGACCGCAAGCGGTGCCGTCGGTCGCGGGAACGCACCGGTCCCCTGCCAACGTCTCGCAGGGACCGCACTCCACGCAGCGCCCGGCCACACATGCGCCCCCCGTGCACCCTGGTTGGCAGGAGTGACATCCAGACGGGGATTGGCCGCACATCTGCGACCCGCAGTCGTTGGGGGGCAGCTCGTGGGTGCACCGGCTCGACCTGCCGTCGTTCACGCAGGCGTCAGTGGTGCACGCGTTGTGGTCGTCGCAGTCAACGGGCGCGCTGCGGGTGCAGCGGAACACCGTGGGGTCACAGCTCCAGGTGCCGCGGCAGGCGTCGTGGTTGAGGCGCTGACAGGGTGTATCGCCCGCCTCGCACGAAGGGGGTGGAATGCATCCCGCGAGCGGGTCGCAGTACCGGCCCATCGGGCACATCCCGTCGGAGGGCTCATGGGTGCAGGCGCCACGCGTGGCGTCGCAGCGATCGATGGTGCAGGCGATTCCGTCGTCACAGCTCGGGACGCCCCCCATCGTGACGCAGCGCCCGTCACGGCACACGCGCGCGGACGAGCAGAAGTCGGTGCCGAAGCAGTCGCTCGTGTTGCGGCATTCGCCTCTCCCGTCAGGCGCCGGGGCGTCCACGCCGGGCGTGCGATCGGTCGGCGGGCTGTCGTCGGAGGCCGCGGCATCGGCGGTCTCGACGTACCCGTCACCGCTCGTGCACGCCGGGAGAAGCGCCATGCACAGCGCCGCCGTGATCGCCCACTGACTTCCGCGCCGGGTACCCCCGGCGCGCGTAACCGCGCGTGCGTGCGGTGGCCGCACGACTCCATCGACCGCATCCATAGAGGTCTCCCTTGGGGCGCAGAATGAGACTCGCCCTCGGGGCTTCATGCGTGGGGGGGCAGATCCCGTCAGAAAAATCGACACGGGATCACAACCACACAGTGCGCCGAGCCAGCACCCCATCGCCGAGTCGATGGGCCCGTTGACGGAGTCGCGCGGAGGCGCCTACGCTTCCTTCGTGAGCACGACAACCGACGGGGGCATCGGCTGCGCGGCCGAGGAGATCACCTGGGTGCGCGTCGCGGGATACGCGCTGGAGAAGATCCACACCGGGGTGCTCGTCCACGCGCTGACGCGGGGGACGCCCGCGTCGGACGCCCTCGCGGCGGCGCTTTGGAAGCGCGTGACGGGCGCCACGGTCGACCCCGAGACCCTCACGGACCTTCAGGCGAAGCCCGAGGTCTCGCTCGGCGACGGCGCCGACAGCGTGATCGACCTGCTGGTGTCCTTCGTGACGCCGGGCGGTCGGCATTGGCTTGGTGTCGAGATGAAAGTCGATGCCCCTCCCCGCCGCGAGCAGCTTGAACAGCTCGACCGCGGCGTGCGTGCGAAGCCCGGCGTCGCCCACCAGACCGCGCTCCTGGCCCTCGGCGCCGCGCAGGTCTGCCGTATCGAGCGGGGGGCACCCGCGGCCATCCTGCGCCTCGCGGTGCGCGACGTCCTCGCGTGGGAACGTGAGCTCCTCGCCGCGGGCGATCCGTCGATCGTCGGGCCGTGGCTGCGCGAACTCGCGTTCGAGGAGGCACGCCGTGCGAGCGCCGATGCGCTGACGGAATCCGACGCCCCGCAGTTGGGCTACCGCGTGCGAACCTTGCGGGCGTACCAGCTCGCCCACCTCGCGGAGGGCCTGGTCGAAGCCGGCCTGAAGCCCTGGGAGGTCTCGATCCAGAGCCACAACGTGATCGCGACGGCCACGGATTCCTGGAGGCGCCTGCCGGGCGACGGCCCCGCGGTGACGGTCTACCTCGAACTCACTGACGATGGCGTGTGCCTCAAGGCGGGGTGCTGGTCCGGGGGACGTGACCCACGCGCAGCGAGCGACGCGATCACCTCGCGGATGATGGCTGCTCTCGATGTGGCGAAGCTCGAACCGATGCGCGGGAAGAGGCGCCAGGGGCAGTCGGCGACGCTCTGCAAGGTTCCGGTGTGGGGCCGCCCGGACGTCGTCGAGCGCATCGGCCGGGTGTCCGCGCTGTGGGAGGCGGAGTGGGAGGCGTACGTGGCGTCGCTCTCCGCCACGAAGGGAACACCACCATGCGCGTCGTGACGTGGAACATGGGCTTCTGGCAGTACCGCCCGCACCACGACGACGCCTGGACGTACCTCCGCCAGGAACTCCGTCCCGACCTCGCGCTCCTCCAGGAGGTGCGCGAGGTGCCGCTCGTCGACGACGAGGCGCGCGTGTACAGCGTGGCCTGGCGCGGGTGGGGAACCGCGATCGTCGCCCGCGGGCTGCGCCTCGACCCCATCGAGATCGCCGTCGATCTCGGCGGGCGGAAGGGCTACGTGGTCGGCGCCCGCTGCCATGGGGACGACGGCGACAGCTTCGTCGCCGTGAGCGTGCACGCGCCGATCCTCGGCGGTCGGGTATTCCCGTACCTCGACCGCATCTTCGAGGCGGTGGAGGACGCGACGAAGGGCGAGCGCTTCATCGTCGGCGGCGACCTCAACAGCGCCCGCCTCGCCGAGACGCTCTGGCCCGGCTATGGGCACGGCCCCTTCTGGGAGCGCATCGCGCGGGGGCCCTTCGTCGACTGTTACCAGCGCTTCCACGCGGAGGAGAGGCGAACCGTGTTTCATCCGAGGGGGACGAGCCCGTTGCAGGACGACCACCTCTTCATGAGCCGCGACCTCGTGCCTGGCCTGCGCTCGTGCGAGGTCGTCGAGGATGTGGTCACGCGGCGGGTGAGCGATCACGTCCCGCTGTTCGCCGTCGTCGAGTCGGCGCCGAACGCTGGGCGGTAGATCGTGAAGCACAAGAGCGCGGTCATCGTGCGGGGCGATCGGTGGGGCGTGCCACCGGGAGCGCATCGAGGACCATCAAGGCGTGGGCTTCAGGTCGGCGAGCAGCTTCCGCAGGACGTCGAACGCGATGTCGAGCCTCCCGACGCCGAACGCGTGGAGGGCGCTCTCGATGGCCTCGACCACCTGGGCCTTCGGGACGCTGGAGGAGGTGACGGCGAGGGCGACCTCGGGGGTCTCGGCTTCCCCGACCGTGTTCTCCAAATCGCCGCCGCTGTTGCATTCCGAAGCCGCTACTACGCTACTACGCGCCTCCTGCGCGTCAGCCTGCGAGACCGCATGGCCGTCCAGCCGATCGCCCTGAATTCCCGATGAAACTTCACGATCCTGTGCGAGATTTTGCTCCTCGATGCGGCTTCGAATCCCGCCCTCTCCGCAAAAAGCGCCTGAACACAGGCCATTCGAGCGCCTCCCCGGGGTAGGGAGGTGCACAGAGCCCCGCCCGTGCGGTGTTCTCCTCCCCCATCGGCCGTGGGTGTACGCTCGCCCGTATGGAACGACTCACGCAGCCGATGGTTCGCGGAGACGACGGGACGCTGCGCGCCGCCACGTGGGAGGAGGCGCTCGACCGCGCCGCCGCGGGGATCCTCGCGTCCAAGTTCGCGCACGGGCCTTCCTCCGTGGGGGTCTTCGCGTGCTCCAAGGCCACCAACGAGGTGAACTACCTCGCGCAGAAGGTCGTCCGCGCGGCCGTCGGGAGCAACAACATCGACAGTTGCAACCGGACTTGACACGCCCCCAGCGTCGTCGGTCTGGCGACGGTGTTCGGCGCAGGCGGTGGCACCAGCTCGTACCGCGAGGTGGAGGAGACGGACGTCATTCTTTTGTGGGGCTCCAACGCGCGGGAGACGCACCCCATCTTCTTCCACCACGTGCTCAAGGCGATTCACCGCGGGGCGAGGCTCTACGTCATCGACCCGCGGCGCACGAGCTCGGCGAAGTGGGCCGACGCGTGGGTGCCGCTGCGGGTGGGGACCGACATCGCGCTGGCCAACGCGGTGGCCCACGTCATCGTGCGCGACGGGCTCGTCAACGAGGCCTTCGTCGCGCGCGCCACCTCGCACTTCGAAGCGTGGCGTGCGTCCGTCTCGGCCTGGACGCCGGAGCGCGCCGAGGCCGTGACGCGCGTCCCCGCGGCGCTCATCGAGCGGATGGCGCGGGACTATGCGCGGGCCGACCGGGCGGTGATCTGCTGGACGCTCGGCA
>JBILLV010000452.1:0-6137 GCA_044375895.1 Polyangiales bacterium
GCCCTCCGCTGCGCCCTCCGCGAAGACGACCCGTGGACCGACCCGCCGCTCCTCGCCGCGACGAGCGAGGCCGCCCGCGAGCGCCTCCGCGCCGAGCGCAACGTCCCCTACGCGCTGCTCCACGGCGTGCGGGCGCGGGTGACGCGCCTGAGCGACGAGGGGCGCCTCCACGACCTCCGCCTCACGTCCCTCGACCGCTCGATCACCGAGCTCATCGACGCCCAGGGCGGCTGCGAGCGCATCAAGAAGACCCCCTTCCCCAAGGGCTACGCCTTCATCGCCGATCGGCTCATCATCGCCTTCGGGTGCCTCCTCCCCTTCGCGCTCGTGCGTGAGATCGGGTGGTTCGCGCTCCCCATCAACCTCCTGGTGTGCGGGGCCTTCACCCTCATCAGCGAAGCCGGCCGCGTGCTCGAGGATCCGTTCTCCCACTTCTTCAACGGCCTCCCGCTCTCGGCCATCACCGCCACCATCGAGATCAACCTCCGTCAGCGCCACGGCGAGACGGACGTCCCCGCCCTCCCGAAGCCCGACGCGCGCGGCATCTTGATGTGATGCGCCCCGCACCGCGCGACGTGTCGATCTGGTGGTGGGCCTTCGGGTACTGGGCCTCGTACGTGCCCTACAGCGCGCTCACCAAGGCGCTCTCCGAGGGCGCGCTGCCGGGGATGGAGGGGCGCGTCGACGGCTTCTCGCTGCTCCCCGCCAACGCGCTGGCGTCGCTCGCCGCGACGATGGTGTTCCTCGGCGTCACGGGCTGGTGGCGCGAGGCGAGCACGGCGCGGATCGCGGGCCGGGTGATCCCCGCGCCGTCGGCGTACGCGGGCGTCTCGGGGCTGTGCGCGGCGACGATCACCGTCACGACGACGCTCGCCTACACCATTGAAGGCACCTCCATCGTCCTGATGATGCTCCTCATGCGGGGCCTCGTGCTGGCCCTCGCCCCGGTGATCGACGTCCTCAACCGTCGCCCCGTACGGACGCGCTCGTGGGTGGCGCTGGCGCTGAGCTTCGCGGCGCTCCTGGTGGCCTTCCGCGCGCGGGGGACGCTCGCGATGTCGGCGGCCGCGGTGGTGTGCCTCGCGCTCTACACCGGGGCGTATTTTGTCCGGCTCCAGGTGATGAGCCGCGCCGCGAAGTCCGACGACGGGTGGAGCAACCGCCGCTTCTTCGTCGACGAGCAGCTCGTGTGCATGCCCGCGGTGGTGGTGACCCTCGGGCTGTGGGCGGCGCTCGGTGATGGCGCGCGGGGGGCGGCGCTGCGCGGCGGGTTCGGGGAGTTCTTCTCGCGGCCCTACGCGTGGGCGGGGCTGCTCGCGGGGGTGTGCTCGCAGGGGACGGGCATCTTCGGCGCCCTCGTCCTCCTCGACCGCCGGGAGAACACCTTCTGCATCCCCGTGAACCGCGCGTCGAGCGTGCTGGCCGGGGTGTGCGCGGCGCTGCTGCTCGCGGCGCTCCTGCCGCGGATGCACCTCCCCGCGACGGGCGATCTGGTGGGGGCGGTGCTGATGGTGATGGCGCTGGTGGTGCTGGCGTTGCCGACGCGGAAGGAAGACGGGGCTATGCCCCGGGCTGGTCACTGAGCGTCGGTCAAGCTCGACCCCGCCCTGTGATGCGCATCGACGCGCTCGGCCTCCATCCCCCGCTCGCTGGCGCTCGCGCGTTCCCCCTTCCTCCGTCGCAGGAAGCGCCAGAGGAAGGGGCCATCGGCGCGCTGTAGTGCGGCGAGACCCACCTCACACTGCGCCGCTGCTTCGCCCGGATGCGCCGATGCTTCGCCGGGATGCGCCGCTGCTTCGCCCGGATGCGCCGATGCTTCGCCGGGATGCGCCGCGTGCTCGCCCGGATGCGCTGCGCTCTCGCTGCTGGGCGGAGCGGTGGTCCAGCGGGGGTTGCGCACCGCCGCACTACGGCGCGCCGATGGCCCCTTCCTCTGGCGCTTCCTGCGCCGGAGGAAGGGGGAACGCGCGAGCGCCAGCGAGCGGGGGATGGAGGCCGAGCGCGTCGATGCGCATCACAGCGCGGGATCGAGCTTGACCCACGCGATCGGACCGGCTTTGGGGCTACGCCCGCTCCCCCTCGATCGCCGCGGTGATGCGGCGGGTGGCGCGCGACCAGGCGGTGCGCGCGAGGGCGATGGAGGCGAGCGTAAATGCAGCGGAGAGCGCCACCCGGAGGCCCGCGCCGTCGGCGACGTCGGCGCGGGTCCACACGTTGGCGAGCGGGTCGAGGCGGGCGGCGAGCGACGTCCCCGAGCGGGCGAGCATCCCCTCCACGAAGAGCGCCGCGAAGCCCGCGAGCACCGCGCGCCCGGCCCACACCGCGCGTCGCGCCGGCGCCGCGCTGAGCACCGCCACGAGCGCCGCGGTGAGCGCCGCGGAGAGGGCCGACACGAGGGCCGCCCCTTCCGCAAAGACCCACGGCGACGGCGCGACCGCGGACGGAATCACCGCGCCGCCGAGCGCGAAGAGGGCGCTCACGCCGAGGGCGGTCGACACCGCGACGAGGCCCGCGTGGGCGCCGCCCTCACGGAGCGCGAGGGCGAGCCGACCGCCGCGCGGGAGCGTCCACGCCGCGGTGGCGACGGCGACGATCACGGCCCAGGCCCCGAACCACGTCGCCGACGGGTGCTGCGGCGAAGGGAACGCCCAGGCCACACCCGCCAGCGCAATGCCCCCCGTGGCCGCGGCGATGGCGGCGAAGGGGGCGTGGCGCGGGCGCTCGGGCCGGGCGACCAGGGCCAGCGCCACCGGCCAGTGGGCGAGGGCGGCGGCGGCGATCACCAGCAGCGCGGCGGGGAGGCGGTGGGTGTGCACGGACATGGTGGCGACGGCGGCGGTGAGCGCGAGGGCCGCGGGCGCGAGCACCCCGATTCCCTGGGAGGCCTGGGTGACCCGCGGGATCATCAGCGCCCAGGTCGCCGCCACCACCGAGGAGAGGGCCTGCGAGGCCACCGCGGCGCCCCACCACGCGCCCCACGCCCACGGCGACAGCCAAGCGTCGACGGCGAAGGGCGCCGAGGCCGCGAACACGAGCGAGGTGCCGAGCACGGTCGGCCAGAGGGGGGCGAAGGTGTAGGCGGCGAGGCGACGAAGCGGCGAGGCCTCGGCCTCTCGGGCGAGGTCGAAGGCCCCGTTGGCGCGATCGCGTGCGATGGCGGTGCTCGTCTGCACGGGCGCGACGAGCGCCGCGATGAACGCGACGACCCCCGTGAAGCCCCGCGCGAGGGCGAGCGCCGCACCGACCCCGCGCCCGAGGGCCGGGGACGGCGCCGAGGCCAGGTCGACGGCGAGGAGCCCGACGAAGTACAGCGCGCCGCAAACCCCGAGGCCCACGGCGACATCGCGAGGGTGGGCGTTGAGGCGGAGGAGGGCGTCGATCAGACGGACGTCGCGGCGGGCGTTGGAGGAGGCGTTCATCGCGGGGCTCCCTTGGTGGTGAGTTGAGCGTACACCGAGGCGATGTGGGGGCGCTCCTCGAGGACCCCACAAACCGACACGCCGCGCGCGACGAGGGCGCGCACCACGGCGGCCCGCGCGCTGCGGCCCCCGCGCGTTCGAACGAGCAGCGTGTCGCCCTCCACCCGCTCCAGCGAAGCCCCTTCGAGCGTCGCGAGGGCCTCGGCGGCAGCGGCCCGTTGCCCGTCGTCGAGGCCGTCGACCTCCACCCGGACGAGCCCGCCGGTGTGGGTGTCTCCCGCGAGGGCGAGGGCCGTCCCCTCCCCCGCGACGCGCCCCCGGTGGATGACCACGAAGCGGTCGCACACGGCGTCGAGCTCGTGGAGGACGTGGCTCGACACCAGCACCGCCACGCCGCGCGCAGCCTCCGCGCGGAGCACCTCGCCGAGCATCGCGCGGGCGTCGGGGTCCATCCCGTTGGCGGGCTCGTCGAGGAGCATCACGGGCGTGTCCATCACGAGGAGGCGGGCGAGGCCCAGGCGCTGGCGCATCCCGAGGCTCAGCGCCCCGGCCACCCGGTCGGCGTAGGGGCCGATGCCGACGCGGCGGAGGGCCTCGTCGACGCGCGCCGTCCCCCACAGCGAGAGCCACTGGCGCACCGTGAGCTTCTCGTAGACGGGCGTGTTGTCGGGCATGTACCCGATGCGAGGCCAGCGCTCCTGCGGCGTGGCGTAGAGGTCGACGCCGGCCACCGTGACGCTCCCTCGCGCGGGCGGGAGGAGCCCCGCGAGCGCCCGCAGGAGCGTGGATTTGCCCGCCCCGTTGGGACCGATGATCCCGTGGACGGCGCCGCCGCGGAAGTCGAGAGCGGCGGCGCGGAGGGCGACGTCTTCGTCGTAGGCGACGACGACCTCCCGCACCGACACCACCACCGGGTGTTCGACGGGAGGCGCGCCATGCGGGCTGCGGTAGGCGGCGTTCATCGGTCGCGGTGACGGTGGCGCCGCTCGGGGGTCGGCGGAGGCGTTGGTGGAACTGCGGGTGCGGCGGGAGGCGGCGTCCCCTGCTGGAGGATGGTGAACTCCACGCGGCGGTTGAGGTCGGCGGCGCCGGGCGTGTCGGACGCGGTGGTGGGGCGCGACTGGCCGTAGCCCTGGTACTCCAGGCGCTCCTGCGCGACGCCGTGGGCGGCGAGGTACTCCACCACGGCCCGCGCGCGGCGAAACGACAGGTCGAGGTTGTACTCGGGCGTCCCCGCTTGATCGGTGTGGCCTTCGATGCGGAGGCGGGCGATGTCGGGGTTGCGCCGGAGCGTCGCCGCCACCTCGTCGAGCAGGGGGAAGGAGACGTTCTTGATCGTGTCGCTGTCGTAGTCGAAGTAGACGCGCTGGCTCACGAGGAGGCGTGAGTCGGTGCGGGTCACCACCACGGCGTCGGGACCGGGCTCGGGGCAGCCGTCCTCGTCCTGGAAGTTGTCGCCGTCCTCGGCCTCGTCGGGGCACACGTCGCGCGTGTCGGGGAGGCCGTCGCGGTCGTTGTCGAGGTCGGGGCAGCCGTCCTCGTTCTGGAAGCGGTCGTGGTCTTCGGGCTCGATGGGGCAGCGGTCGGCGTCGTCGAGCACGCCGTCGCCGTCGTTGTCGGGGTCGGCGCAGCCGTCCTGGTCGAGCACGCCGTCGAGGTCTTCCCGGTCGTTGGGGCAGCGGTCGTCTTCGTCGCGCACGCCGTCGCCGTCGTTGTCCGGGTCGGCGCAGAAGTCGTCGTCGCGGAAGCCGTCGTAGTCTTCTGGCCCTTCGGCGCAGGGACGACGCTCGACCGTGAGGCGAAGCCCGAGGAAGGCGCGAAACCCGCTGGATCCGTAGGCGTCCGTGAGCCCTTTGCCCACGCCCACCACGGCCCCGAGCGAGCGGGTGATCCCGAGGTGACCCGCGGCGAAGAGCTCCGCCGGGACGGCGCCGTCCACCCGGGTCACGGCGTTGCCATCGAGGTAGCCCGCGGGAGGCGCGTCGAGGGGGATGCGCACGATCCCTTCCGCGCTGAGCCCGAAGCGCCAGGAGAAGTCGTAGCGGGCGCCGAGGCCGAGGGTGAGGTCGTCGTTGACGGACACGAAGTTGGACGCGTTGGCCTCCGTCAACCGAACGCCCAGGTTGGCGGCCAGCGTGAGGTTGCCGCGCGTGTGCGACGCGAGGAGCGCCGGAGCGAGCGTCCAATACGAGCTCCCCGCGTACTGCCGCTCGTTGCCCGTCGGGAAGGCGACCATCACCCGCGCCGCGAGGCTCGTCCGCCCGCGGAGAAAGGGGACCTTCACGTACGCGCGCATGTCGCCGAGGGAGGTCATCCGTTGGACGGCGGCATCTCCCGCCGCGTCGGCGCCGCTCCGCACCCCGAGGCTGACGAGCGGCAGCGCAAATCCGACCTCCAGGTATTGAAAGAGCCCGAGGGCCACCTGCGCCTCGGCCTGGACGGCGCGGGTGACGAGCGGGAGCTCCGCGCCGCGACGGGTGATGCGAAGTTCGGTCGAAGCCCAGGTGCCCCAGAGGCTCGCGGTGAGGGAGAGGTGCGGGAGAATCGTCGGCGTCTCGACGGAGAGGATGCTCCCGGGGGAGGGCGCGGGCTCGAAGAGCTGGAGGTTGAAGGCGCGGTTCTCCCCGGCGGATTGCGCGAATCCCGGCGGCGCCTGGAGGCCGAGGGCCATGGCGGCGAGCAGAAATGCGCTTCTCCCGGAGAGACCCATTGCGGCCC
>JBILLV010000453.1:0-6129 GCA_044375895.1 Polyangiales bacterium
AGCGACAAAATCGGGCGCCGTCACGCCGCTCACGGCGCCTGGCAGATCGGCTTCAGCGGCCGTCGCGCGCTCCACGGGGACGGGACGCATCGAGGCTGTGTGCCCGCTCCCCGCTGGATCTCTGATCAAAACCGCACCTCGACCCCGAGCGACGCCCGCCCCACCGCCCCGCTGGCCTGAAACACCGCCCCCACCCCGTCGAGCACGAAGCGCGGCCGCCGCAACGGCACCCCCACCCCGAGCTCACCCACCAGCACCCAGCGCCGCGTCAGCGCGAACGACACGCGCCCGACGACGTTCAGCGCCGCCCAGAGGTCGTCGCCGCTGCCCGGGTCAGACACGCCGAACCCGAGGCCCTGGATTCGCCCCAGCTCCACACCGACGCACCCACCGAGCTGGACGCGTGCGACACGGGCGGCCCCGCACCCCGCGACACTCCCGACGAGGAGGTCGAAGTCGCCGCCGCGGTTGGAAGACAGCGCGGCCCGCTGCGAGAGGAGATAGGCACCGCCGACCTCGACCCGCCACGCGCCCCACGTGAGGCCGAGCGCCAGCGAGGGACCCACCGTCACCGACGGCAACGAGCCGAGGTCACCAAAGGCCGCCACCCGCACGCTCCAGCGCAGCGGACGCGCCGACGGCGGAGCGACCAGTGGAGGCGGCGGCGGAGGCGGTGGAGGCGGTGGAGGCGGCGGAGGCGGTGGGGAAGGCTCCGGGGCAGGCGGCGGTGGAGGCGGCGGCTCCGGCGCGGGCGACGGGCGCGAGGCGACGGCGCTCGGATCCACGGCCAGCGCGAGGATGAGCGCGGCGGCGTCGGCGACCGCGGCGCAGGTTTCGCCGCGCAGCGTGCGCTGGCGGGCGCCACCTCGGGCCGTGATGGAGAGGCGAAGCTCCCAGCCGTGACGGCCGCGCGGACGGGCGCGGGCGGTGGCTTCGAAGGCCGTCGGCCCCGCCGTGAGCGGACGCCCGAGGAGCTGCGCGACCGCGGCCTCCACCTCGGACTGCGTCGGGCAGCCAGCCGGTGCGAGCCAGCGGAGCGCGAGGCCGCTGGTGGTGGCCTGGGCCGCGACCTCACGACTCATCGCGAGCGCGCCGAAGAGCACGCAGAAGCGACCCACCCAACTCATGCGGCTGCGACGCGGTGCGACCGCGAGGACCAGAGGTGGGGCGCAGAGACCACGGCCGCATCGTAGACCACGCTGCGACCGACGACGGGAGGATTTCTCGCGGCACCGAGCTCAGGCGGCGCGGATCGCGTCGCGGGCCTCGGCGGTGAGCGTGAGCGAGCGCAGGCGGGCGTCGTCGTCGAAGATCTGCGCCGTGACCATCAGCTCGTCGGCGCCGGTGCGCGCGGCGAAATCGGCGAGGCCGCGGCGCACCGTCTCGGGCGATCCGGCGATGGTGCACGCGAGGGCGGCGTCGATCATCGCGCGGTCGGCGGGGGCGAGGACCAGCCCCGGGACGGGCGGAGGCAACGGACGCGGCGCCCCGCTGCGCAGCGCGACGAAGGCCTGCTGCACGGAGGTGGCGAGCGCGCGCGCGGCCTCGTCGGTGTCCGCTGCGAAGACGTTGACCGCGAGCATCACGTGGGGCGCGGCGAGCGCGCGCGAGGGGCGAAACCGACGACGATAGAGCCCGACGGCCTCCTCCAGGTGGGTGGGCGCGAAGTGCGACGCGAAGGCGAAGGGGAGCCCGAGCGCAGCGGCGAGCTGAGCCCCGAAGAGGCTCGACCCGAGGATCCACACGGGGACCTCGAGCCCGCGGCCCGGCACCGCGTGAACGCGCTGCCCCGGCTCGGGATGGAAGTACCCGATGAGTTCGACCACGTCGTCGGGGAAGCTGTCGGCGTCGCTCGCGAGCGTGCGACGGAGCGCCCGGGCGGTGAGCTGGTCGGAGCCGGGCGCGCGTCCGAGCCCGAGGTCGATGCGGCCAGGGAACATCGCGGCGAGCGTGCCGAACTGTTCGGCGATCACCAGCGGGGCGTGGTTGGGGAGCATGATGCCGCCCGCCCCGACGCGGATGTGAGAGGTGGCCGCGGCGACGTGGCCGATGACGAGCGAGGTGGCCGCGCTCGCGATGCCAGGCATGTTGTGGTGCTCGGCGAGCCAGAAGCGACGGAAGCCGAGGGCCTCGGCGTGGCGGGCGAGCGCGACGCTGCGGTCAAAAGCGCCACGCGCATCGCCGCCCTCCACGATCGGACAGAGGTCGAGGACGGAGAGGCTGAGCGGGGGCATCGGGAGGAAGGTATAGCGCCGTCCACCCCGTGAACGAAGCCCCTCCCCCGCGCATCCGAAGAGATTGTCATGCTCCCGACGCTCCGACTCGCGGCCCTTGGCTGCGCTCTCTTGCTGTCCACTGCGGGCTGTTACGTCGGGACGAGCGCATACACCCGGCCCCACGCGGCGATTCGGAGCGACGGCGCGCGGCTGCTCGCGGCGGTGCAGGAGACGGTGACCGCGCAGGGGCTCCACATCGTGCGGGTGCGCCGCGACCGCGGGCTCGTGGTGGCCGTGACCGCGCCCGTGCGCATGGGCGACGTGACGGCCCGCGAGCGCTGGAGCATCGCGGTGCGCGCGGGCGACGTGTCGGTGGAGATGCACCCGGAGACCTCGCTCGACGACGCGTCGGGCTGGGAGCGCGACACCCGCGTGTGCGATTGCTACCACTACGCCCGCGAGCGCGAGATGCTCCGGGCGATCCGCGAGCGCATCGCGCGCGACGGCGCGCGGCCGCGGCCCCCGGCGGGCTGAGTTCGTTGGCCAGACGGACGGGGCGCGGGGTAGCGTAGGGCCGTGGACGGTCGCCCGACGCTGCTGCTCTGTGCCCTGATGCTCGGCTGTACGGTGAGCGACGACGTCGCCACGCGCGTGTCGGCGGTGGCGATCCCCGGCCCGTGGGTGCCTTCGGCGGCGACGCGGGCGGCGGCGGCCACGCAGCAAATCACGGTGGTCGATCCCCCCGCGGTGGCGCCGCTCGGGCGCTGCACCTCGTCCAACCCCTTCGCGTGCTCGTGCACACACCCGGCGTGTACGCCCGCGTACCCGGGGACGCGCGAGCTCAACACCTTCCTCCTCCGCCGCTACCCCTTCCTCCGCGCGGGCGGGACGTACTGCTGCCGGCAGAACAGCAGCGCCACGAGCGTGCCGAGGCTCTCGGTGCACGCGACGGGGCGCGCCATCGACCTGATGGTGCCGATGGTCGGCGGCGACGCGGACAACACCCGCGGCGACGCGGTGGCCAACTGGCTCGTCGAGAACGCCGCGTACATCGGCCTCCAGCGCGTCATCTGGGACCGCGCCTACTGGAACGGCGAGCGCGGCTTCGGCCTCCTCTCCAGCGCGTCGCTCCCGCACACCGACCACCTCCACGTCGAGCTCAGCCTCGCGGGCGCCGCGCGCACCACGGGCTTCTTCACCTCCGGCGCGTCGACCGGCATGTCGTGCACCCCGCGCTGCGACGGACCGCGCGTCATCCGCGCCGACTGCACCACCACCGATTGCGCCGCCATGGACGCGCCCTGCCTCGCGGGGCCTCCCCCGCGCTGCGGCGACCCGCTCCCGGCCGAAGCCCCGGGCGCCCTCGCCGTGGCGGGCGCGACGCTCCCCACCGTGCGCCCGACCGCAGCGCCCGCCCGCTTCACCTTCGTCGGCCCCACCCGCCTCTTCGACACGCGCACGCCGGAGGGGAGCGTCCGCCTCACCCGCGCGGGCGCCGCCGGCCCGCTCACCCCTTCGTCCAACGGAACCCTCCGCGACTGGTCAGGCGTCGGGCTCCCCGCGGGCACGACGGGCGTGTGGCTCAACCTCGCCGCGATCGGCGTCGGCGCGCCGGGCTTCATCACCGTCACCGCCACCGGGCAGCCTCGCCCCCCGACCTCCGCGCTCAACTACCTCCCGGATGTCGCCAACGCCAATGCCGCCCCCGCGGTGTTCGGCGACGGCAGCGGCGTCACCTTCGACACCAACGCGAGCGCGCACCTGATCGCCGACGTGTACGGCGCGTTCTCGCCCACCGGCGCGGGCCTCGCCCCCACCGGACCGACCCGCGTGCTCGACACCCGCGCGGACGTCGCCCTCGCCGCCGACGTGGTGCGCGCCATCGACGTGAGCGCCCCCGCGGGCGCCGCGGGCGTGGTCGCGACCGTCACGGTGATCGCCGACGTCGCGCCGGGCTTCCTCGCCGCCTTCCCCTGCGGGACGCCGCCGCCTCCGACGAGCCACCTCAATTTCGCCGCGGGCGCCGTCGTGGCCAACACGGTCGTCTCGTCGCTCGGCGGCGGGCAGCTCTGCCTGCGCGCCAACGTCGCGACGCACGCCGTCGTCGACGTGACGGGCTTCCTCACCCCGACCAGCGGCCTCACGTACACCGCCCTCGCACCCCAGCGCGTGCTCGACACGCGGGAGGCCACGTCGCTCTTCACCGGCCGACTCGCCGCGCGGCAGGTGATCCAGATCCCGATCCATCGCTTGCCGGGGATGCCCGCGAACGCGGCGGCGGTGGTGGCCAACCTCACGGCGGTGTCGGCGTCGGGCCGAGGCTTCGTGACGGCGTTCCCGTGCGGCGCCACGGTGCCGGGTACCTCGTCGCTCAACTTCCCCGCGGAGGTCGCGGTGGGAGCGCTCACCGTCTCAACCCTCGGCGCGGGTTCGCTCTGCGTGTTCGCCAGCACGCGCGCGCACCTCATCGTCGATGTGCTCGGCGTGTGGACGGGCGCCACGGTGCCGCCCATCCCGCCGCCCGACCCGGTGGACGACGGCGACGACATCCCGCCCGAAGGCCCCGACGCGAGCGCACCCGACGTGTTCACCCCGCCGCCCGACGCGGTCACCCCGCCGCCCGACGCGGTCACCCCGCCGCCCGACGGGAACCCACCGCCCAGCGACGCGAGCGCAGCCGACGCCGACGCCGACGCCGACGACGCGAGCACCACCGACGCCGACGCCCCGTCCGACGTGACCCTTCACGGCGGCTGCGCGTGCCACACCGCCCCGACGCCGCGCGCGTCATCGCCACTGGCTCTGCTCGCCGCGCTCGTGTCCCTCCTGCGCCGACATCGGCAAGCCCCCCGTCGCCCCATTCGCGCGTAGCGCGCGCCGCCCGACCCGTGTACGTTGGGCGCTGCGCTCCAACAGGTGGACCGCTGGAGGCGCGATGATCGACGGCGGCGCAGCGGCAGCGGTGCGGTTTGGTCACGGGGGCGCATTTCGCGCGGAGCTCAAGAGCGCCTCCGACGCGTACTTCGCGACCGCAACGCGACCGCGGCGCGACCTCCCGTCGATGTACCTGAAGACGGCCTTCATCCTCGCGTGGTTCGTCGGCTCGTGGGTGCTGCTGGTGTTCTTCGCGACGCGCGCGTGGGAGGCGGTGGCCCTCGCGATGTCCATCGGGCTCTCCATCGCCGCCATCGGGATGAGCGTGCAGCACGACGCCAACCACGGCGGGTACTCCCGGCACCGCTGGGTCAACCGCGCGCTCGGCTTCACGCTCGACGTGATGGGCGTCTGCTCGTGGTTCTGGCGGCAGAAGCACAACGTCATCCACCACACGTACACCAACGTCCGCGGCGTCGATTTCGACCTCGATTTCGGCGCCATCGCGCGCCTCTCGCCCGACCAGCCGCGGCGCCCGTGGCAGCGCTACCAGCAGTACTACCTCTGGTTTCTCTACTGCTTCCTCCTCCCCAAGTGGGTCTTCCACGACGACTTCGTGCTGCTGCGCGAGCGCCGCGCCGGGCTCCACGCGCTGCCGCCGATGGGCCGCGGCGAGGTCGCGCTCTTCTACGGGTGGAAGGTGTTCTTCGTCGCGTGGTCGCTCGTCATCCCGGCGCTCTTCCACCCCGTGTGGCAGGTACTGCTCTTCCACCTCCTCGCCGCGAGCACCCTGGGCGTCACGCTCTCCTCGGTGTTTCAGCTCGCCCACTGCGTCGACGCCGCGGACTTTCCAGAGGCGCCCGCCGATGGCTCCGTGGTGCGCGACGACTGGGCGGCCCATCAGGTCGAGACCACGGTCGATTTCGCGCCCGGCAGCGCGGCGCTGACGTGGTTTCTCGGCGGGCTCAACTTCCAGGTGGAGCATCACCTCTTCCCCAAGGTGTGCCACCTGCACTACCCCGCCCTCTCCGTCATCGTC
>JBILLV010000135.1:0-23538 GCA_044375895.1 Polyangiales bacterium
GGGCTCATGGAGAACAGCCTATGGGTCTGCGACGAGGGAGCCCGGCCTTGCGGGCGATCCGATTCAAGCCCAGGCGTGAGCTCCTGCGAACCCTGGGACGCTGCAACCGGCGCCCACCTTCGTCCCACGCTGAACGCCCTCACGGAGAGGAGACCTTACTCCGCGCCGCCGTCGACCTGCGCGTCTGGCGCGGTGAAACAGGTTCCGCGCGCACTTGCCGTGCAGTCCCAGACAAGATCCTCTGGGGTCAGTCCCACCCTGCACAAACAGGTGACGTCGACGAGCATCCCTCGGAGGCAGTAGCGGAACCACTCGCACCGGTGATCCAACCGCCGACACACGCCGCCTGGAGGCGGCCAAGACGTCTCCAAAAACATCCGCTCGATCGTGGCGCACTCCTCCCAGGAGGGGCCACCCGTCACATCCGCGGCGTCACGCGTAGAAACGTCCACTGGTGCAGGCGAGGAAATCTCTGTCGTCGCATCCGCCCATCCCCTGCAGGGTGCATCCCCGGTCGCTTCACAACGCCAATCAGCTCGTCCCTCAGCGCCCATTGCACAGGCGCAGCGGTGCGTCGCCTCGACGCCGCCCACGCAGACGTTGCGCCACTCGCAGGCCGCCGTGGGGTAACGACACGCCCCGCTCGGTAGCTCGTCGGGGCGCTCATTGACCCTTCGCGCGAGCCCTTCGCAGTCGATCGGCAGTGGCGGCGTCTCGGTGTCGACGGTCGCGTCGACAGCATCCTGGGACGCGGCGTCTTCTCGCGGCGCCGCTCCACGGGAGTCGAAGCAACCCGTGGCCACCACCAGCAGCATTCCCGACGCTCGCCACGGTCGAAACACGCCGCGACGCTATCACGCCAGCGCCACGATCACCCGTCGAGCACCACCAGGTCATCCCGGTGCACCGCCTCCTCACCGAGGTGGTACCCCAGCACGTCGGCGATCTCCTTCGTCTTGTGCCCCTGGAGCTGCTGCATCTCGCCCGACGCGTACGCCGCCAGGCCCCGCGCGAACGCCTTCCCATCAGCCCCCGCGATGTCCACCGGGTCGCCGCGCCGGAAGCTCCCCCGCACCTCCCGAACCCCCGACGGCAGCAGGCTGCGCCGCCCCTCCACCAGCGCCTTGCGCGCGCCGTCGTCGACGATGAGCGTGCCCCGCGCCCGCAGCGTGTGGGCGATCCAGTGGCTCCGCGACGAGCGCGGCGACGGGGCGGGCGCGAACACCGTCCCCACGTCCTCCCCCGCGAAGAGCTTCGTGAGCACGCCCGGGAGACGTCCCGACGCGATCACCGCCGTGGCCCCTGCCGCCGCCGCCGCCCGCGCCGCCCGCACCTTCGTCACCATCCCCCCTTTGCCCCCCGCCGACGTGTCTGTTCGAATGAACTTGTCGATCGCACGGTTGCCCGCGGCCACGAAGGGGACCCGCTCGCCCGCGTCGTCGAGCAGCGCCGGGGCCACCGAGAGCATCACGAGCACGTCGGCCCGCGCGAGGTTGGCCACCTGGGCCGAGAGCGAGTCGTTGTCACCGAAGGCGATCTCGTCGACCGAGACGGTGTCGTTCTCGTTGATGACGGGGACGGCGCCGCGGGACGCGAGGGCGTCGAGGGCGGCCCGCGCGTTGAGGAAGCGCTGCCGGTCGGCGAGGTCGGCGTGCGTGAGGAGCACCTGCGCCACCACCCGCTTCGACGGCGCGAAGGCCTCCGACCACAGGCGGATGAGGTGCCCCTGCCCCGCCGCCGCGCAGGCCTGGAGCATGTCCATGCGCTTCGGGCGAGCGTCGAGCCCGAGCTGCTGGACGCCGAGCGCGATGGCCCCCGACGACACCACCACCACGCGGCGGGCGGGCTTCTGCGACGTGAGGGCCGCGAGCTCGCCCGCGATGGCGTCGAGGACGGCGCGGTCGATGCCGCCGCCCGGCGCCGTGAGAACGCCAGTGCCGATCTTCACCACGACGGTGCGCGAGCGGGCGAGGAGCGAGGCGCGAATGGACTGCGGGTCGGTGCTCTTGGAGCGCGGAGGGGATGCCATCGCGGCGGTAGATACCGCAGAACTTGCGGCTTCGGAATCTCATCCCGGGCCGACGGGTTCTGTCCTATGAGTACGCCCGTGTCAGAAGCCACCGCGTCCGACTTCGGCCTCGAGACCCCGCGTCGGCGACCGTGGCGCATCGTCGCCATCGTCCTCGTGGTGGCCCTCGTGGCGGTGGGCGTGTACCTCCGCCGAAGGCCCGCCGCGAAGCCGATTCAGTACGTCACCGCGGCCGTCACCGTCGGCGACGTCCAGGAGACCGTCGAGACGAGCGGAACCGTCCAGCCGATGGTGCAGGTGCAGGTGGGGAGCCAGGTGAGCGGTCGCATCGCGCGGGTGCTCGTCGACTTCAACCACCGCGTCCGCGCGGGCCAGGTGCTCGCCGAGATCGACCCGACGCCCTTCCGCGCCTCCGTCGCCCAGGCCCGCGCGCAGGTGCTGTCCGCGCAGGCCCAGTTGCAGCGGGCGCAGGCCAACGGACGCCTCGCCGACACCAACCTCCGCCGCGCCCAGGAGCTCCGCGAGCGCGGCCTCAACGCCCCCACGGACGTCGACACCGCCCGCGGCTCGCACGAGGTGGGCGTCGCCGACGTCGCCGTCGCCCGCGCGGCCATCGCGAGCGCCCAGGCCGCCCTCCTCCGCGCCCAGACCGACCTCAACAACACCCGCATCGTGGCCCCCATCGACGGGGTGGTGATCCAGCGCTCGATCGACGAGGGGCAGACGGTGGCGGCGAGCTTCCAGGCGCCGGTTCTGTTCGTGCTCGCGCAAGACCTCACGCGGATGCGCATCATCGCCAACGTCGACGAGGCCGACATCGCGCGGCTCCGTGAGCGCCTCGCCGCCGAGGCCCGCGTCGATGCCTTCTCGGGGGAAGTGTTTCGCGGGGTGGTCACGGAGGTTCGCTTCGGGTCGACCACCACCTCGGGCGTCGTGACCTACCCCACGGTGGTCGTCGTCGAGAACCCTGCCCTCAAGCTCCGCCCCGGGATGACGGCCACGGTGACGGTGACCTCGGCGCGCCACACGGGCGTCACGCGCGTCCCCAACGCGGCGCTTCGTTACGTGCCCGGCGCGTTCTCGTCGGCCAACGACGGCGGGGTGCCGGGGGGCAACGGGCAGCGGCGTACGGTGGGGGCGGACGGCGTTCGGCACGGGACGGTGCACCTCCTGCGCAACGGGCGACCGACGGCGGTCGACGTGGTGGTGGGCATCATCGACGAGTCGCTCACCGAAGTGACGGGCGCGGGCCTCACGCCGGGCGTCCAGGTGGTGACCGACGAGATCGAGCTCACCCCCGCGCGGCCGTCGAGCGGGGGCACGCCGGGCGGCCGGAGCCCGAGGTGACGCGTGGCCGAAGGCGCCGTCATCGACATGACCGACATCCAGAAGGTGTACCGCACCGGGGAGGTGGTCTTTCACGCGCTCAAGGGCGTCACCCTGCGCGTGAATTACGGTGAGTACGTCGCCATCGGCGGCCCCTCGGGCAGCGGCAAGAGCACCCTGATGAACCTCATCGGCTGCCTCGACCGCCCGTCCTCCGGCCGCTACCTCCTCGCGGGCCACGACGTCTCCACCCTCGACGCCGACGCCCGCTCCCACGCGCGCAACCACCTCATCGGCTTCGTCTTCCAGGGCTTCAACCTCCTCGCCCGCACCTCTGCCCTGGAGAACGTCGAGCTCCCCCTGGCCTACCGTCGCATGTCGTCGCGCGAGCGCCGCGAGCGGGCCGTCCGCTCGTTGGAGCTGGTGGGCCTCGGGACGAAGCTCCGCAACACCCCGTCGCAGCTCTCCGGCGGCCAGCAGCAGCGCGTGGCCATCGCCCGGGCGCTCGTCACCGACCCGCGCGTCCTCCTCGCCGACGAGCCTACGGGCAACCTCGACACGACCACCACGGAGGAGATCCTCGCCCTCTTCCAGCAGCTCCATCGCGAGCGGGGGTTGACGGTGGTGATGGTGACGCACGAGCCCGACGTCGCCGCCTGCGCGAGCCGCGTGGTGGTGGTGCGCGACGGGAAGATCGCCAACGACACCCGCGTCGAGTCCCCGCGCCGTGCTGGCGTCGACGCGCCCCCTTCGGCCCTCACGGGTGGCGCATGATCGCGATGTGGTGGATGGCGCTCCGCCTCGCGCTCCTGGCCCTTGCCCGCAACAAGCTGCGGGCGGCCCTCACGGTGCTCGGGATTCTCATCGGCGTGTCGGCCGTGGTGGCGATGACGGCCCTCGGCGAAGGGGCCCGCGAGAGCATCGAGCGGCAGATGTCCGCCGTGGGAACCAACCTCATCTGGGTGTGGCCCGGCGCCGCGGTGTCATCGGGCGTGCGCGGCGAAGCGGGGAGCCGACCGACGCTCTCGGAGGACGACGCGCGGGCCATCTCCCGCGAGATCGTCGCGGTGCAGGCGGTCGCTCCGACGCTGGGCATGGCGACGCAGGTGGTGTCTGGCTCGCGCAACGTCGCGACGCGCATCACGGGGACCACCGAGGAGTATTTTGTCGCCCGCGCCTGGCCCCTCGCCCGCGGCCGACTCTTCGACGACGCCGACATGCGGAGCGCCGCCAAGGTGTGCATCCTCGGCGAGACGGTGCGCCGCGCGCTCTTCGGTCGGCGCGATCCGGTGGGCGAGCGCATTCGCCTGGGGCGCCTTCCCTGCGAGGTGATCGGGCTGCTCGCCCCCAAGGGCCAGGGGAGCTTCGGGCAGGACTACGACGACACGGTGGTGATGCCCATCACGACGGTGCGGGCGCGGCTGCGCGGCTCGTCGGGGCGCGAGGTCGACCAGGTGATGATCTCCGTCCGCAACGCCCTCCAGGTGCGGCAGACCCAGCAACGCATCGGCTCGCTCCTGCGGCAGCGCCACCGGCTGCAGGACCACGAGGAGAACGACTTCTCCGTGCGCAACCTCCAGGAGATGATGGAGACGCTGGAGCGCACCCGCGGCACCCTCACGGCGCTCCTCCTCGCCATCGCCTGCATCGCCCTCCTCGTCGGCGGCATCGGCGTCATGAACATCATGCTGGTGTCGGTGACCGAGCGAACCCGCGAGATCGGGATTCGCCTCGCGGTGGGGGCGAAGAGCGAGGACATCCTGGCACAGTTTCTCGTCGAGGCCGTGACCCTGTCTGCCATCGGCGGGGTGGTGGGCCTCGCCCTCGGGGTCGGTGCGGGCATGGCCCTCGGCAAGGCGATGGAGTGGAACGTCACCTTCTCCCCGAGCGTGGCCCTCATCGCGCTGGGCACCTCGAGCGGCATCGGGGTGGTCTTCGGCTTCTTCCCCGCACGGCGTGCGGCGGCGCTCGATCCGATCACGGCCCTGCGTCATGAGTGAGCAAATCGTCTCGATGACTTCAATGGGTTGGAGCCAATCCTTCACCCATTGGATGAAGTTCACCTGAGGGTCACCTTCACCGTGAACCTTCGCTTCGCCCACCCTTCGAGCGACCCTCATCTCCCCTGAAGACAGCGCTGCGGGATTGACTCTCAACCTGTCGGATTCACATACGAAAGGCCGGACGCCCCCGATGACCCCGCCCAACGCAGAGCGCACCCCTGGTTCGAAGGTTGTTTCAACGCTCGGGGTGGTGTGCCTCGGCTTCTTCACGGTGATCACGGCGGCCCGCGGGTGGGACGTCGAGCGGGGCGCCCGGGCCCTCTCGGTCGAACTCGGGGCCGTCGAGTTGGCCTCCCGCGCCACTCGCCTCGCCCGCCTCCCGGGCTGGGAAGACGACGCCCTCCTCGCCGCCCTCGAAGCCGCGGCTGTGCCACTGCGCGCCAACCAGAAGACCTCCCCCACGATGGTCGACGCCCTCACGTCGGCGACGGCGGCGGCCGCGCGGGTGAAGGTGATCCACGCCCACCGCGGTCCCATCCGGGCGATGGCCGTGAGCGACGATCGTTCGCGGGTGGTGACGGTCGGCGACGATCGGGTGGCCCGCGTGTGGGACCTCCAGCGCCCCAGCGCGCCCGTGGCTGTGCTCGAAGGGGCCGAGGGGCCGCTGGTGGCGGTGGCGTTCTCGCCCGATGGCAAGCGGGTCGCCGCGGCGTCGGAGGATCACAAGGCCCGGGTGTGGTCGATCGAGGGGACGACGCGGCTCGTCCACACGCTCGCGGGGCACACGGACGCGCTCACGTCGGTGGTGTTCTCGCGCGAAGGATCACGCCTCGCGACGGGCGGCCGCGACCACACCGCGCGGGTGTGGGACGCGAACTCCGGCGCCTCCCTCGGGACGCTCGACGGCGTGGCGGGATGGGTGGCCGCGGTCGCCTTCTCCCCCGACGGTCAGCGCCTCGCGACGGCCGGCGGCGACCACCTCGCCCGCACCTGGAACGGCGCGGATTTCACCGCGCTGGCGGCGCTCACGGGCCACGCCGGCGGGGTGCTCGACCTGCGCTTCTCCCCCGACGGCCAGCGCCTCGTGACCGCGAGCAGCGACCGCACCGCCCGCCTCTGGGAGCTCGCGACGGGCACCTCGGTGGCGCTCGAAGGGCACCGCGGCAACGTGGAGTCGGTGGTGTTCTCCGACGACGGCCAGCGCGCGTTGTCGGCGAGTGACGATGGGTCGGTGCGGGTGTGGGAGGTTCCCTCGGGGCGGCTGGTGACGGAGATTCACGCGCACCAGGGGGTAGTTTACAGATCGAGTTTTTCTGTCGACCGCTCACGCATCGTGACGGCGGGCGCGGACGGGACGGCGGCGGTGTGGTCGGCCGACGGCGATCGCCTCGCGGTGCTGCGCGGTGTGGCAGGGGCGGTGATCGACGCCCGCTTCGTGAGCGACGACGTGGTGGCCGTGGCCGGGCGCGACGGGACGCTGCGGGTGTGGCGCCCGTGGGAAGACGGCTCCGACGCGACGCTGCGCGGTCTCGACGAAGCCGCCTCGGCGCTGACGGTCTCCGCTGACGGGACGCGCCTCCTCGTGGGGACGGCGGGCGGCGGCGTGACGCTCTTCGACATCGCGGCGCAGCCGTCGCGAATCGCCGCGCTGGACGGGCATTCCGAAGAGCTCTCGCGGGTGGCCTTCTCCCCCAACGGCCAGACGATCGCGACGGCGAGCCACGACAACCACGCGCGCCTCTGGGACGCGCGGGGCGTGTTTCGCCAGGGGCTCCGGGAGCACACGTCGTGGGTGCACGACCTCGCGTGGTCGCCGGACGGCGCGATGCTCGCTACGGCAGGGGCCGATGCGACCGTGCGGCTCTGGAACCCCGCCGACGGGCACGCCTCCGCGACGTGGCGGAGCGAGACCGGGGCGGCCCGTTCGCTGGCGTGGTCGTCGGACGGCGCGCTGCTGGCGGTGGGGACGGAGCGCGGCGCGGTGGATGTGTGGGACGTGCGGGCCCGGACGAAGCTCCGCTCGCTGGCGACGGCGCACCGGGGGGCGGTGACGGCGCTGGTGTTCGACCCCGACCGACGTCGGCTCTGGACGGCGGGCGACGACGGGCAAGCGCGCTTCTGGGATGCGCGCATCGGGCGGCTGCTCGCGACGCTCGGCGAGGTGAACCACGACGGTCACGCGGCGGCGATCACGGCGCTCCGCATCAACGCGCCAGGTGACCGCGTGCTCACCGCGAGCGAAGACGGCACCGCGCGCTTCTGGAACACCGTCAGTGCGCGCCTGGTCGCGGTGCTGCGGGGCCACGTGGGCGCGATCCACGACGCCGACCTGACGCCCGATGGGACGCGGGTGGTGACGGCGGGCGAAGACGGGACGGCGAGGCTCTTCCACGCGCACTCGGGGGACGTGATGGCGACGTGGGACGGCTTCGCGGGGCCGGTGACGGTGGTGCGATTCGCGCCTGATACGATGCGGGCCTACGCGGGCTCGGCCGACCGCACCGTGCGGGTGCTGACGACCCACCCTGAGCGCATGTTGACGCGAGCGTGCGCGATGGTGGAGCCGTCGCGGCGGACCGATGCGGTGCGGCGAAGGTGCGCCGATCCCACGTTCCCGATGCGGTGACCCCCGCAGGCAGGGGTTGAACGCGGCGCGGGAAGGTGGTACGCGCCTCGTTCCGTAGCATGTTCAACGCGCTCACCAAGGGTTTCCGCGCCGCACGCCAACGCCTCACCGGGATGGCGGAGCTCACCGACGACGTCGTCGACCAGGCGCTCCGCGACGTGCGCGTGTCGCTGCTGGAGGCCGACGTCGAGCTCGGCGTCGTGAAGCGCTTCCTCGCGCGGGTGCGGGAGAAGGTGCTCGGCCAGGTGGTGCAGGTGCAGGCCAGCATCGCGGGCCAGCGCCGCGCCATCGCGCCCGAGCAGGTCTTCGTGAAGGCCTGCGAAGACGAGCTCATCGCGATGATGTCCGACGGGGAGAGCGCCGCGCTGCGCGAGGCCCCGAAGGGTCAGCCCACCGTCATCATGATGGTGGGCCTCCAGGGCCAGGGGAAGACCACCACCAGCGCCAAGCTCGCGAAGCTCTACGCCGCCGAGGGCAAGAAGGTGCTGCTGGTGGCCGCCGACCTCCAGCGCCCCGCCGCCGTCGAGCAGCTCACGGTGCTCGGGCAGAAGATCAACGTGCCGGTGTTCAGCGTCCCGGGGAGCACCCCCGTGGAGGTGTGCCGCCGGGCGATGGCCGTCGCGCGGGTGCAGAAGAAGGACCTCATCATCCTCGACACGGCCGGTCGCCTCGCGATCGACACCGTGCTCATGCAGGAGCTGGAGGCGATCAAGGCCGAGACGAAGCCGCAGAACATCCTGCTCGTGGTGAACGCCGCGGTCGGGCAGAACGCGCTCACCACCGCGACGACCTTCCACGAGACGCTCGGGCTCACGGGCGTCGCGCTGACGATGCTCGACGGCGACGCGCGCGGCGGCGCGGCGCTCTCGATCCGCGAGGTCACTGGGGTCCCGATCAAGTTCGCGGGTGTGGGTGAAGGGGTCGACCAGCTCGAGGCCTTCCGCCCCGACGGCATGGCGTCGCGCATCCTCGGGATGGGCGACATCGTCGGCATCGTCAACGACTTCAACCGCGTCGTCACCGACCACCAGAAGGTGGAGGAAGACGCGCAGCGGATGCTCCAGGGGCGCTTCACCTTCGACGACTTCGTCGCTCAGATCGACATGATCAAGCAGATGGGGCCGCTCCAGGAGCTCTTCGAGAAGATGCCCTTCTTCGCGGAGATGATGCCCCCGGACGTGAAGGTCGACGACACCGAGCTCGACCGCGTGAAGGTGATGATCGCGTCGATGACGAAGGCCGAGCGGGCCGACGCCGAGCTCTTCCGCCGCGAGGGAAACCGCATCCAGCGCGTGGCGAAGGGCTCGGGGCGCAAGCCCGAGGAGGTCGCCGAGCTCATCACCAAGTTCATGATGATGCGCGACATGATGGGGGGCATCGGGCAGCAGGCCGGGATGCTCTCCAAGCTGCCGGGCGCGAAGCAGCTCGCGATGGCGCGGCGGCTGCGTGACGCGGTGCGGGTGCAGGGCGACAACGCGGCCTTCTCCAACCTCATGCAGGAGATGCTCGAGGCGGCGGTGGCGGGCGGCGGGCCGATGCCCGGCGGCGTCGGCGGCGACCCGATGGGCTTCATGAACGGCCTCCTCGGCGGCGGCGGCGCCCCTGGCAAGGGGAACCCCGGCGGCATGCGGCAGCGCGACATGCGGCGCCAGCAGCGGCTCGCGAAGAAGAAGGGCCGGAAGTAGTGCTTCGCGGGGCCTCGGGAGGGGCGCCGCGGCGGATTCGATCACGAAGGGAAGAGAGTAGAGGACGCGAGATGAAGGACGTAGCTCGTTGGATCGTGTGCCTCGCGCTGGGCGCGGGGTGTGTCGAGCAGCCCGCGCGCAACCGCACTGGGGTGTCGTCGCAGGAGCTGGAGGGCGTGCGTCGCCGCGTGGCGTCGCGCACGGCCCCCACGCCGCAGCACGCGCTCAACGTGAACTTCGGGGGCAACAAGATCCAGCTCCTCGGGTACGACGTGAACGTGACGGAGCTCCGGCCTGGCCAGAGCGTGACGGTGACGTGGTACTGGAAGTGCAACACCAACCCGGGCGACGGGTGGCGGCTCTTCACGCACCTCGACGACGCCAACCGCCCGCGCACCAACCAGGACGCCGTGGGCGAGGTGCGCCGCGCCTACCAGCCGAGCGCGTGGCGGGCCGGGGAGTACATCCGCGACACGCAGACCTTCGACCTGCCGGCCGACTGGGACTCGCCCGTGGTTCGCTTCCACCTGGGCTTCTGGAAGGACGCCGACCGGCTCACCCCGACGCCCGTGGAGGCCACCGACGGCGACCGCCGCGTGAAGGCGCTGGAGCTCCGGACGGGCGTCACCATCCAGGTGAGCGAGATGGCCGTGGGCCGGGCCTCGGGCGCCATCACGCTCGACGGCCGCCTCGACGAGCCGGCGTGGAACACCGCCGCCCGCACCGGTCCCCTCGTCTCGACGATGTCGGGTGAGCCCGCGGCGGCCACGGACGCGCGCGGCTCGGCCCGGCTCCTCTGGGACGACACCAACCTCTACGTCGCCTTCGAAGTGCAGGACGAGAACCTCGTCGACCCGTCGGCCAACCGCGACGACCACCTCTGGGAGCACGACGCGGTCGAGGTGATGATCGACCCGGACGGCGACGGGCAGAACTACTACGAGTTTCAGGTCTCGCCGCGCAACCAGCGCTTCGACACGCGCTACGAGCGGGCGCGGACGCCGGCGGCGCCGGGCATCGTGGACTTCAACCCGGAGACCCGCTCGGGCGTCGTGGTCAACGGCACCATCGGCAACGTCGACGACAACGACCAGGGCTACACGGTCGAGTTCGCGATCCCGTGGGCGTCGATCAACAACGGCCTCGCGCACACCCCTCCCCAGGTGGGCGACGCGGTTCGGCTGAACCTCTTCGTGCTCGACGAGGCCAAGCAGGGCGGCCATCGCTTCGCGTCGTGGAGCGCGCCCCGCTCGGGTGACTTCCACACGCTGGAGCGCTTCGGTCGCATCACGCTCGCGGCGGAGATCCCCTCCGCCCCGATGGCGCCGACCGCCGTGGTGGTGCCTCCCGCGGCCGCGCCGAGCCCGACGGGGGGCGCCGCGGGGGTTCCGGCCGTGCTCGACCCCGCCGTGCTGCGCGGCGCCGCCGCCCAGATCCCGACCCGCCGTCCCGCCGCTCCGGCGCCCGCCCACTGATCGCCGTCCGCGGGCGCGCCTCGTCTGCGCGCCCGCGTCCCCTCCGCCTACTCCTCGTCGTCGTCGCTGCCGCTGTCTTCGGCGAACGCGAAGCCCTCGGTCTGCAGTTCGGCGTCGAAATCGAGCTCCGAGAGCGACCAGCCGATCTTGGACATGGGCCGGATCTCCTCGCGCGCGAACTCCTCGAACGACCGGTAGTACTTCGAATTCATCGGGTGGACTCCTCCGCAGGGTGAGCTGATGTCTTGAAGGGTCGGTTTCGATCCCACCGACACCTACATCTGCCCCCAATGTATCCATCTGCGTTTTGGGGTCAAAAAACCGCTGGACAATTCTGAATGGGCGTTGGGTGGAGGGGGGTGCAGGGGGTGATTGCCAGCGCCCCGCGTCCCGGGGTAGAGACGGCGCCTCCCTCAACACAGCCGCACGACACGAGGTCGCGCGAGGAGCACACGATGGGCCGGGTCTACGCGATCGCGAACCAGAAGGGCGGCGTCGGCAAGACGACGACGAGCGTCAACGCGGCGGCGTCGCTCGCGGTCGCCGAGAAGCGCACGCTGGTGATCGACATGGACCCGCAGGGCAACGCGGGCTCGGGGCTGGGCACCTCGGCGCGCGACGCCGAGCGCGGCACCTACGACGTGCTCATGGGCCGGGCGCGCATCGAGGACGTGCTGCGCCCGACGCCCATCCCCGCGCTGAAGCTGTGCCCCGCGTCGCCGCTCCTGGTGGGGGCGGAGGTCGAGCTCATCGACATGGAGCGGCGCGACCTGCTGCTGCGCGACGCGATCGAGCGGGTGCGCAAGCGCTACGACTACATCTTCATCGACTGCCCGCCGTCGCTGGGGCTCCTGACGCTCAACGCGCTCTGCGCGGCCGACGCGGTGCTGGTGCCGATGCAGTGCGAGTTCTACGCGCTGGAGGGCATCGCGCAGCTCGTGTCGACGATCGATCGGGTGAAGGCGGCGCGCAACCCGAAGCTCACCATCGAGGGCGTGCTGCTCACGATGTACGACCCGCGCAACAACCTCGCGCGCCAGGTGGCCGACGACCTCCGCAAGCACTTCCGCGTGTTTGACAGCGTGGTGCCGCGCAACGTGCGGCTGAGCGAGGCGCCGTCGTTCGGCAAGCCGGTGATGCTCTACGACGTGGCTTCGAAGGGGTGTCAGGCCTACCTCTCGTTCGCCAAGGAGCTCATGGGCGGCCGCGCGCGCGCCGTTTGAGGGACACAACCGCAGCGATGACCGACAAGAAGAACAAGCCCGCCGACACGAAGGAGCCCCGCCGCGTGCTCGGCCGCGGGCTCGACGCGCTCCTCCCCATCGCGCAGGTGGCGCAGGTGGCCGCGGCGAGGGCCGACGGGCCGTACCAGGTGGTGGCCATCGAGCGCGTCCACCCCCGCAAAGACCAGCCCCGCAAGCGCTTCGACGAGTCGCGGCTCCAAGACCTCGCCCGCAGCATCGAGGAGCAGGGGATCATCCAGCCCCTCATCGTGCGGCGCATCGACGGCGAGGTGGGGCAGTTCGAGATCGTCGCGGGCGAGCGTCGCTGGCGCGCCGCGCAGCGGGCGGGGCTCCGGGAGGTTCCCGTCGTCGCGCGCGACAGCACCTCGGAGGAGGCCTTCGAACTCGCCCTCGTGGAGAACCTCCAGCGCGCCGACCTCGACGCCGTCGAGACCGCGGCCGCCTACCAGAAGCTCCTCCGCGATCACGATTGGACCCAGGAAGAGCTCGCCACCCGCATCGGGAAGGACCGCTCCACCATCTCCAACACCCTGCGGTTGCTGACCGCCCCGCCAGAGCTCCAGTCGCTCGTGGTGGAGCAGAAGCTCACCGAGGGCCACGCCCGCGCGCTCCTCTCGGCCGAGAACGCCACGGATGTCGTGCGCCTCGCGGCCCTCGCGGCGGAGAAGGGCTGGTCGGTTCGGCAGACCGAGCAGGCCGCCCGACGCAAGGAGCCCAGGGGCCCCGAGAAGCCCGCGGCAAAGCCCGCCGACGCCCGGCGCAACCCCAACGTCCTCGACCTGGAGAAGCGCCTCTCCGCCGCCCTCGGGATGCCCGTGGCGGTGCGCACCGACGCGAGCGGCAAGGCGGGCACGGTCGAAATCGCCTGGGACGACCTCGACCAGCTCGATCGCTTCGTCGACCGGGTGCTCGGCCAGGCCTGACGCGCCGGTCGCTACGCCGGCGTGACCCGGGTGCGGGCGTCGGTGACGTGGGCGTCCTCGATCATCGCGGCGAGCAGCTCGCGCGCCTTCTCCACCTTCACCTGCCGTGAGGCGACGAGGCGCTCGGCGAGGCGTTCGACGTCGGCGCCGCGCGCCCCGGCGGTGACGGCCACGCAGCGGGCGTGGAGGGCCATGTGACCCTCCTGGATGCCGAAGGTGCCGAGGGCGCGGAGGGCGGAGAAGTTCTGCGCGAGACCGACGGCGGCCATCACCGCGGCGAGCTCACGGGCCCCCGACACGCCGAGGATTCGAAGCGCCAGTTTGGCGACGGGGTGGACGCGGATCGGGCCGCCGACCGTCCCCACCTGCATCGGCATCTCCAGCGTCCCGACGAGTCGATCGCCGACGCGCTTCCACTGGCTGAGCGGGCGGTAGCGGCCGTCGCGGGCGGCCCAGGCGTGGGCGCCGGCCTCGATCGCGCGCCAGTCGTTGCCGGTGGCGAGGGCGACGGCGTCGATGCCGTTCATGATCCCTTTGTTGTGCGTGGCGGCGCGGTGCGGGTCGGCGTCGGCGAAGCGTGAGGCCTGCACGACCCCTTCGCAGATGTCATCGCCCGACACGCCGCGGTCGGCGAGGTCGGCGACGGGGAGCTCGCAGCGAGAGCGGGCGAGGCGGCGGTCGGCGAGGTTGGTGAGGATGCGGAGGTACACCCGCCCGCCCGTGAGCGCCTCCACCAACGGGGCGACGCCCTCGGCGACGGTGTTCACGAGGTTGGCGCCCATCGCGTCTTGCACGTCGACGTCGAGGTGGACGACGAAGATCGCCTCGCCCCCATCGGCCGCGGGGAGCACCCGCACGGTGACCTCGCGGGCCCCGCCGCCGCGCGCCACGAGCGACGGGTGGAGGCTGTCGGCGAGCGCGAGGAGCTCGTCGCGGGCGTCGAGGACGCGCTCGCGGGCCCGGTCGGCGTCGCCGTAGCGACACACCTGGATCTGCGCCGTCATCCATTGCGGGTCGGCCTCGGCGGTGAAGCCTCCGGCGGTGCGGGCGGCCTTGGCGGCGTAGGAGACCGCGGCGACGACGGAGGGCTCCTCCACCGCCATCGGCACCACGTACTCGCGCCCGTTGATGACGAAGTTGAGCCCGAGGCCCAGCGGCACCTCCATCGTGCCGATCGCGTTCTCCACCATGCGGTCGGCGACCTCGCGGGGGAGCGCGCCGGACGCGTGGAGCGACGCCACCTCGTCGCGCGTGAGCTCGAAGGCGCGCGCGATGCGAGCGACGCGCTCGTCCATCGCGAGCGCGTAGAAGCCCGGCATCCGCGCGCTGCGGAGGCCCGTCGATCGCCCTGCGCCGTCGCCATCTCGCGTGTCGGTCATCGTGCCTCAGCCTCTCCTTCGAATGCACGTGAGCGCGGCCCGCTGTCAACGCCGCGCGCGATGACTGAATGCTTAGTCAGCTCCGCGCGCGGCGCTTCGCGCGGTCGTGCGCTTGACAGCGTCGCTCGATGCGGGGGAGACGAGAGGGGCGATGGACACGCTCGAGCACCTCCTGGAGAAGACCTCACGCACCTTCGCGATGACCATCCCGCTGCTGGAGGAGCCGCTGCGCGAGCGCGTCGCGGTGGCGTACCTCCTCTTTCGCATCGCGGACACCTTCGAAGACGGCGAGCGGTGGTCTCGCGCGCTTCGCCGCCGCGCGCTGCTGGATTTTGCGGCGATGGCGCTCCGCCCCGACGCGCTCACCGACCGCGACCGCGCGCGCATCAAGGCCTGGGTGGCCGACGCGCCGTGCCGTGAGGCGGCCTACGTCGAGCTCGTCGGCGAGACCGCGCGCGTCCTCGAGGCGCTCGCCCGCTTTCCCCCCGAGGAGCGCTCGATCGTGGCGCTCCACACGGTGCGCACAGCGGACGGGATGGCGCGCGTGCTGGCGGCGAGCGACGACCGCGGGAGCGTCACCCTCGCCTCCGTGCGCGAGCTGCTGGACTACTGCTACGTGGTGGCGGGCATCGTCGGCGAGCTGCTCACCGAGCTCTTCCTCGCGGCGTGCCCGCAGTTGGAGTCGGCGCGCGCGGTGCTGGAGCGCGAGGCGGTGGCCTTCGGCGAGGCCCTTCAGCTCGTGAACATCCTCAAAGACCAGCGCGACGACGCGCGCGACGGGCGGAGCTACGTGCCGCGCAACGTCGACCGCAGCGAGCTCTTCTCCCTCGCCCGCGCCGACCTGGAGCGAGCCGGCGTGTACGTCGCGGCGCTCCAATCGGCCGGGGCGCCGCGCGGGGTGGTGGCCTTCTGCGCGCTCCCGGTGCTGCTGGCGCGAGAGGCGCTCGCGGCGGTGGAGGGCAACGGGCCGGGCTCGAAGGTGCCGCGCGAGCGGGTGTTCGCGCTGGCCCTCGGGCTCGATCAACGGCTCGACGCGGGGGCTCCCGCGCTCGCGGGCTGAGGCGGCGCTACGCGGCGACCGCGCGGGCCTGCTGGGCGAGCTGCTCGGCCGCGCGCCAGACGACGCCCATGATGGTGTGCTGGGGGTTGACCCCGAGGTTGGTCGGGAGGGCGCTCGCGTCCATCACGTAGAGCCCGGAGACGCCGTGCACCGCGAGGTCGGGGCCCACCGCCGCGCGGGACGGTTCGCTCCCCGCCGGGCAGCTCGCGAAGAGGTGGGAGGCCACCATGGTCATGTCGGTGGAGACGAGCTCGCGGGACTCGATGAGGGCCACTTCGGCGGGGTCACGCATCACCGACGGGGCGCCCGAGACCCCCGGGTACACCTCGGTCGCTCCCGCGGCGAACATCATCCGGCACAGGAGGGCGACCCCTTCGCGGACGCGGTTCATGTCCTTGGGGGTGGGGCTGTAGCGCACGACGGCGTCGCTCCCGGTGCCGAACCACGCGGGCCGCACCGAGCCCACCGCGTCCATGCGAACCTGGACGGCCCACTGGGCGAAGTGGTCGAGGTGGGCGAGGCGCTCCTCCCAGACGGCGCCCGCGCCGGGGAGGCGCGTGGCGATCATTTCGGGCGGCAGCGAGAGCGATTCGAGCTTCATCCCGCGGTCGCGCAGGGGCACCTCGTAGGCCTGGGTGCCGCCGTAGTTCATCGCGACGGGCTCTTCGAAGCGGCCGACGACGGCGCAGCCCGGGTGGGCCATGAAGCGCTCGCCCACCTGCCCCGCGAGCCCGCTCTTGCGCAGGATCACCGGGCTCTGCACCGCGCTCGCGCTCACGATGACGGCGCGGCGGGCGCGGATGCGCAGCTTGCCAATGGTGCGGCGGTCGGCGTCGAGCACGGCCCCCTCGACCCCGACGGCGCGCGTCCCTTCGAAGCGAACGCGGTCGACGCGGGCCAGCGCGTGGAGCCTGGCGCCATCACGGAGCGCGCGCGGCACGTACGAGACGTCCATGCTCTGGCGGGCCTCGCCGGGGCAGCCCTGGAGGCACTGCGCGCTGCCCTTGCAGCGGGCGGCGTTGCGGGTGATGGGCTTGCCCGGGAGCCCGAGCGCCATGGCGCCCTGGTGCATGAGCGCGGAGTTGCCGCCCCAGAGGTGCTCGAGGGTCTCGGTGATCTCCAGCTCGCGCTCGATGATGTCGAACGCATCGGAGAGCTTCTTCTCGTCGACGAGCTCGCCGAGGCCCCAGTGGTCGGTCCAGTCGCGGATCACGTCGCCGGGCGTGCGCCAGATGATGCCCGAGTTGATGGCCGTGGAGCCGCCGACGCAGCGCCCCTGGAGGAGCGGGAGCGGGAGCTTGCCCAGCGTCGCGCTGGTGCCGAAATCACGGAACGACTGGCGCATCGCGCCGAGCAGGTCGCGGGGGCGGTCGGGCGTGCGGAGGCGGGGGCCCTCGTCGAGCAGGAGAACGTCGTGCCCCGCCGCGGCGAGCACGCGGGCCGCGGTGGCGCCGCCTGCGCCCGTCCCCACGATCACGAAATCTGCGACGTCATCGATGGCTGCCATGGCGGTCTATCCTTCGGCGTGGAGCGGGAGCGAGCGGCGAGAGGGCGCGGGCCGGTCGTAGTGGGTGCGCGCGCGAACCTCGCGGGACTGCAGGAGCGCGAGCACGGCGTTGAGCTTGAGGAGCGTGGCCGGGCCCCGGATGGCGTACGCGCGGTGGGCCAGCATGCGGTCGAGCAGCACCGTGCGGTCGGGGCGCGAGAGCTCGTCGATCGTCTGGGCGCGACCGAGCATCCAGACGGGCGCGAGGGCCGCGAGCCACACGGCCGCGCGGAGCCCGAGGCTGGCGAGGCGCGTCGCGTGGGTCGCCATCACGTCGGAGGCCGCTCCGTAGTCCACCGCGTCGGCGGCGACGGTGAGGGCCCCGTCCTCGGGGAGAAAGCTCGGGAGGATCGCGTCGATCCAGCGGCGTTCGAAGGCGGCGAAGGTCATGTGGGGTGCAGCTCCAGCTGAGGCGCGACGACGGATTGGAGGGCGGCGAGCACGCGTCGATCGAGGCGCTCGATGAGGCGGCGCGTGAGGCGACGGGCCCGCTCGGCGTCGCGGGCCTCGATGAGGGCCACGACGCGGCGGTAGAAGGTGATGGTCGCGCGCGGGTCGGCCATGAACGCGAACTCCACCCCGGGCTGCTGCTCCATCATCCGCACGATGGTGTTGGTGACGAGCACCACTGCGGTATTCTCCGTGGCGCGGGCGATCATGCGGGCGAAGGTGAGGTCGGCGGCGATCCACCGCGGCGCGTCGTGTTCGAAGGCGGCCTGCGCGTCGAGGTGGGCACGAAGGGCGCCGATCACCTCGGGGGTCGCGCGCTCGGCCACCATGCCCACGGCCTCCACCGCGAGGACGCGCCGCAGCTCCAACAGGTCGCCGAGGAGAGACAGGGTCGTCCCCCCGTTGACCGGGCCGAGCGCGACGAGGTGCGCGAGGAGCTCGACCCCCGCCGACTCGCGGAAGTCGAGGACGCGCGTCCCCGACCCGTGCACGGGCTTCACGAGGCCCTCCACCTCCAGCCGCGACAGGCCCGCGCGCAACGTCAGCCGACTCACCCCGAAGCGACGCGACAGCTCTCGCTCCCCCGGGAGGTCGGTCCCGGTGGCGAACTCCCCCCGGAGGATCCCCTCCCGCACGCGGCGGGTCACGTCCTCCACAGCCCTCGGTCTTGCGGTCTCCATCCACACCTCCGCAAGTGGTTTAACCACTTGCGAGGGCTGATCTATCGCCTGTGTTCAGAGCGCGCAAGCCCAAAGTGCGAAGCGGGTTACGCACTTCGGCTCCCATGTGCAGGGCGTGCGCGCACATCGCGCACAACGCACGCGGTGCACGTCAGCGTCGGGGGCGCGCGGCGTTGGCGGTCCGTTCGACGTTGCCCTGGAGGAGGACGGAGGCCCATCGCACCGCGTGCCGGAGGGTGTCGTTGACGGTGTCGGGCAGGGCGGGGACGACGGGGCTTCCGTAGAGCGCGAAGGTGAGGCGGGCGGACTCGTGGGCGCCAGGGATTCGCTCGACGATCACCCGGCTCTCGACGCTCCCGACGTTGCCGGACTGCGCGACGCCGGCGATTTCGATGCGATCGGAGGTGCGGGAGACGACCGTCATGCGATGGAGAAACCAGACGATTCCCATCGCCCGCGGGAGCTCGAGCTGGAAGTACACATCCGTCGCGCCCCGATTGCGCCGCACGACGCGCGCGGTGCGGAATCTCTGCATGAACTCGGGGTAGTGCTCGTAATCGAGGACGCGCGCGACGACGGCGGCGTACGGGGCGACGATGACGGTCTCCGCCTGCACGCGGCGAATCGCCGACCCGTCCACGGGCTGCTCGGTGAGCACCGGGGCGCGCGCGGGCGTGCTCGTCTGCGCGGCGGCCAGCGGAGCGGCGAGCGTGAAGGTGAGCAGGAGCGCGGCGCGGAGCGCTTGGGGGGCCATCGGGCACGAATGGAACTCACGCCACGACACAGCGCAATCCCCTCCCCTCTGAAGCGTGCACCTCGGACATGGAACAGCACATGCTTACCTTGGAGGTCCCCGATGGGTTCCAGGCCTGATGAGAGCGTGATGAGTAATTTTTCCGACCCCGGACACGAGCCTGACGTCCCCGTGATCTCGAACGCCCCGCGCGGGCGTCTCCTGGTGGTGGACGACGAGGCGACGGCGCGACGGGCGCTGTCGACGCTGCTGCGCGACGACGGCTACGAGGTCGACGTCGCGGCCTCGGGCGAGGAGGCCCTCGAGCACCTCGCGCGGGCGGCGCCCGACATGCTGCTGACGGACGTGCGGATGCCCGGCATCGACGGCGTCGAGCTGCTGACGCGGGCGAAGGCCCTCGACCCGCAGCTCGCCGTGGTGGTGATGACGGCCTTCGGCAACGTGAAGGACGCCGTCCGGGCGATGCGCGCGGGCGCCGAGCACTACATCACCAAGCCCGTCGACCTCGACGAGCTCTCGCTGGTGATCGACCGGGTGCTCCGCCACAAGGCCATCAGCCGGGAGGCCGACCTCTTGCGGGCGCGGGTGCGCGACGAGAACCGCTTCGACAACCTCCTCGGCGTGTCGCCCCCGATGCGCTCGCTCTTCAAGACCATCGCGCAGGTGGCCCCGTCGCGCGCGACGGTGCTCCTCACGGGCGAGTCGGGCACGGGCAAGGAGCGCGTGGCGCAGGCGATCCACGAGTCGTCCAACCGCCGCGAGGGGCCCTTCGTGAAGCTCCACTGCGCGGCCCTCGCGGAGACGCTGCTGGAGAGCGAGCTCTTCGGGCACGAGAAGGGGGCCTTCACGGGCGCGGCGGCGCGTCGCGAGGGGCGCTTCAAGCTGGCCCACGGGGGGACGCTCTTCCTCGACGAGATCTCCGAGGTGTCGCCCGCCATCCAGGTGAAGCTCCTCCGCGTGCTGCAAGAGCGGGAGTTCGAACGGGTGGGCGGCAACGAGACGCTCAAGGTGGACGTGCGCATCATCGCCGCCACCAACCGCGACCTCACCCAGCTCGTGCGGGACGGCAAGTTTCGCGAGGACCTCTACTACCGTCTCAACGTCGTCGCGCTGCGCCTCCCGCCGCTCCGCGAGCGCCGCGAGGACATCCCCATGCTGGCGGACTTCTTCCTCCAGCGCTTCGCGCGCGACGCCGGGAAGCGCCTGCGGGGCTTCTCCCCCGAGGCCCTCAGCGCCCTCACCGCCTACGCGTGGCCGGGCAACGTCCGCGAGCTGGAGAACGCGATCGAGCGGGCCGTCGTCCTCGCGCGCGAGGGCCTCGTCGAGCGCGAGCACTTCTCCCTCCCCACGGTGGTCGCGACGCCGACGTCCCGGCCGCCCGAGAGCGTCGCCCCCGCGCCGCAGAGCGCCCACGGGCCGATGCCGACGGTGCCCGGCGCCACGCTCGCCGACCTCGAGCGCTTCGCGATCCTCTCGTCGCTCGACGCCTGCGGCGGCAGCACCCACCGCGCCGCCGCGATGCTCGACGTGAGCGTTCGAATGATCCAGTATCGCCTGCGGGAGTACCGTCACGGCATCAAACGGACGCCCTCCCCGCGCGAAGAAGATGCTTCCACCGGCCACTGAAGGACGCGCCCCGGGCGCTTCGCAGCCCTCGCGGGTTCTCGTCATCGAAGACAACCGCGACCTCGCAGAGAACATCGCCGAGGCGCTCGCCGACGAGGGCTACGTCCCCCGCGTGACGACGAGCGCCCGGGAGGCCCTGGAGGCCGCCCGCGAGGGCTTCGACCTCGCCTTCCTCGACGTCCGCCTCCCCGACGCCGACGGGACGCGCACGCTCGTGAGCCTGAAGGCCTGCGACGCCCTCGCGGAGGTCATCGTGATGAGCGGCGACGCGACCATCGAGAGCGCGATCGCCACGGTGCGCGGCGGGGCCTTCGCCTACATCCTCAAGCCCTTCCCCATCGACGAAGCGCTCCGCCTCGCGGCCCTCGCGATGCGCCAGGTGGCGCTGCGGCGCGAGCGTGAGGCCCTCCTCCAGCAGCTCCAGGAGTCCGAGGCGCACTACCGCACGGTGGTGGAGGCCTCCCCCGCGCTCATCGTCGGGGTGTCGTCCGACGGGCGGGTGGCCCTCGTCAACGGCGCCTTCGAACGGACCTCGGGCTACGCGCGCGAGACCTTCATCGGCCGCCCCTTCGCCGAGATCGTCCCCGTGGTGCACGACGGCCCCTGGGCGCCGGCCGCGAGCGAGGAGCTCCCGCTCCAGACCGCCGACGGCTCCGAGCGCTACATCGCCTGGCACTACGGCCACGCGGACGGGCTCCGCTACGCCATCGGCATCGACCTGACCGAGGGCCGCGCGATGGAGCGTCGCATCCGCGTGGCCGAGCAGCTTGCGGTGGTGGGCGAGCTCACCGCGGGGCTCGCCCACGAGATCCGCAACCCGCTCAACTCCGCCCTCCTCGAGCTCAAGGTGCTCACCCGTCGGCTCACGCGCGCCACCGACACGGCGGGGGTCGCGAGCGCCGACGTGATCCGCGGGGAGCTCGAGCGGTTGGAGCGGCTGCTGGCGGAGTTTTTGTGGTTCGCGCGGCCGCGCTCGATGACGGAGGCGACGCTCGGCGACGTGACGAGCCCCATCCGGACGGTGGCCCGGCTCATTCAGGCCGAGGCCGCGACGCGCAACATCACCCTCCAGGTCGACATCGCCGACGACCTCCCCCCCGTCGTCTTCGTCGAAGACCGGGTGCGCCAGGTGGTGTTCAACCTCGTGCGCAACGCCATCGACGCGATCGAGCACGACGGCCAGATCACCTTGCGCGCGCGCCACCTCGGCGAACACGTCGAGCTGCAGGTGGAGGACAACGGCAAGGGGATCGAGGGCGACCCCAAGCGCGTCTTCATGCCCTTCCACACGACCAAGCCGACGGGGACGGGCCTCGGGCTCACCATCGCCCAGCGCATCGTGGCCGACCACGGCGGCGAGCTCCTGGTCGAGAGCGAGCCCGGCCGCACCGTCTTCACCCTCCGCCTCCCCGCCGCACCGAACCCCTGACCCTTACGGCCCGCGCGCGAACGCCGCCCGGTCGTCGTCGTGAAGTCCTCGCGTGGTCGCCAGCACCGCCCGCGTCACGGCTTCTGCGAGCCACGGAGACAGCCCCATGGCTTCGGCCTGCCGGCATCGCTCCGCGAGCATGGCGGCCTCCCGCGCGGGGTCGCGGGGGGCGATGCCATGGGCCTCCTTCCACGCTGCCAGCGATCGGGTGACGGCTGCTCGTCGGGCGAGGAGCTGGAGCACCTCACGGTCGATCGCGTCGATCTGGGAGCGGGCTTCGGCGAGCGTCGGGTCCATCGCGGCGACGGGTCTACCACGGCAGCGCTGCCGCGGAGTGTCGCGAGGCCGACCCTTGCTGCTATGGTCTCGTTCGCCCCCACTGCCATGCGAATCCGCGCCCTCCCGAGCCTGCTCGCCCTCCTCGTCGGCTGTGCCGTGGGCGAGACCTCGGGTCCCTCGCCCCTCCCCCCGGATGACGCCAACGACCTCGACCGCTCGGTACCCCCCGAGGACGCCGACGACGCCGCCGTGACCGAGGACGCCGCGGAGACGGACGACTCCGTCGACGAAGGCGCCGACGCCTCGGACGACGCCGACGCCCCCGCCGACACGGCCCCCGACGTTGCGCCGCGGGATGTGCCCGAGCGCTGCCTCACGGCGTCGTGCATCCCGGGGATGGTTCGCGAGTGCGGGCGCTGCGGCGTCCAGCGCTGCTTCGAGCCCTGCGACTGGGGGACGTGCGCCTCGGAGGGCGAGTGCATGGCCGGGCAGACGCGCCCCTGCGGCGGGTGTGGCATGCAGCGCTGCACGACGGCCTGCGCGTGGGGTGCTTGCGAGGGAGGCGGCGGCGCCTGCACCCCGGGCCAGACGCGTCCCTGCGGCAACTGCGGGACGCAGACGTGCACCGCCGGGTGCGCCTGGGGGGCGTGCTCGGGCGAAGGGGTGTGCGCGCAGGGCCAGACGCGGACGACGGGCTGCGACGCGTGCTCGCAGCAGACGTGCGGGTCCAACTGCCAGTGGGGCGGCTGCGCGCTGCGGGCGGGCGCGGCGTGCGAGCACCGCAGCGGCACCAACTCGCGGGCCTGCGGGGCGTGCCGGTGCGGCCGCCAGTGGTGCCTCGACACGTGTCAGTGGAGCACCGCGTGTACGTCGTGCTGCACCACCTGCGGGGGTTGCCTCGCGCCGTAGCGTCAGCAGCAGCGCCGGTTCGTTCGTGGGGGTCAGGCGTCATCGAGAGTTCCCAGGGTTCGCAGGAGCTCACGCCTGGGCTCGAATCGGATCGCCCGCAGAGCCGGGCTCAGGG
>JBILLV010000136.1:0-23398 GCA_044375895.1 Polyangiales bacterium
TCGAAGCCCTCGTCGAGCTTCGCGAGCATCGCGGGGATGTCCTTCGGGTCGTTCTGCAGGTCGGCGTCGAGGGCGACGATGATGGGGGCGGTGGAGTGGTCGATGCCCGCGGCGATGCCCGCCGTCTGCCCGAAGTTGCGCCGGAAGCGCACCACCTTCATCCACGGCCGCGTCTTCGCCGCCTCCTGGAGAATCGCGTACGAGCGATCGCGCGAGCCGTCGTCGACGAGCACGGCCTCCATGGGTTGAGGCAACGTCGGACGGGCCGCGTCGAGGGCCTCGAAGAGGGCCGGGAGCGACTCCTCTTCGTTGTAGACGGGGATCACCAGGCTGACGGCCGGGCGCTCGGAAGAAGCGGGGCTGGAAGCTTCGGAAGCCACGGGGCGCGGTGTATCACAACCCGCGCGGCCCGTGGGGCACTCCGAATCACATGGAGCCGCACATGCCGGCCTGCGCGCCGGTGACGCGGGCGGCCTGGATGGTGGCGCGGGTGGTGGTGAAGCCGAGGCCGAGCGAGATGCCGCCGTTGGGGGCGGTGCAGCCCATCGCGTCGCCCATCGGGAGCTGGACGTCGACGAGGGAGGCGAGGACGGTCTGCACGGTCGCCGGGGGGATGCCCGCGGGGAGGAGCGTCGCGAGCATCGTGGAGAGGTCGCGCAGCGGGATGTAGCCGCCGAGGTTGCCGGCCGTGCCTGTGTCGGGGGTCATGTTCACCCGGAGCTGCGTCTGGAAGAGGCGCAGGGGGATGTTCATGTTCATGATCGGGAGGTTGAGGGTGAAGTTGGCCATGCCCGCGGCGGCCGGGGGATTGACCACGAGGCGGCCGTTGACGATGCGGCCCGTGAAGGTCGCCTCCTGGGTCGTCGTGTCGATGGCGTAGGCCGCGCCGGGCATCGAGCGCATCGCGCAGCTCGCGAACATCGGGCGCCCGGTGGTGTACACCGTGACGTTGACCGAGTTGTCGTTGAGGGTCGGGCCCGGCGTCCCGTTCACGTCGGCGATGCGCACGAGGATGGCGATCTTGCCCATGCTGAGCTGCTCATCGATGGTCATGCGGATGTCGGTGCCGAACCCGCTGACGATGTTGCCGATCTCGGGGAGCTGGTTGTCCACGCCGCCGTTGCAGGCGGCGCCACCGCGGGCCATGCCGGCCGTGCAGGTGCCCATGTTCTGGTCGGTGTCGGTGGTGGAGAAGAAGTCGCCGTGCGCGCAGTCCGCGGGCATCGCGCCGGCGGGGCCCGAGAAGCGGTTGTCGAGGTTGAAGCCCGCCACGCCCTGGCCGTGCGTCATCGGGTTGGGGGCCATGCCGCCCATCGCCTGATCGATCGAGAGCGCGCTGATGACGTAGTCGAAGGTCTGGGCGGGGCCGGTGGCGACGTCGGCGCCGGTTTCGTTGCCCGTGCCGCCGTCGCCCGCGGGGGGCACGTCGGTGGTGGTGCCACCACAGCCCGCTGCGGCCATGGTGCTGAGGAGGAGGGCGATCGAGAGGTTCCTGGTCGAGAGAGAAGTCATCACGGTGTTTGTGTCTCCTTGCGTAACGAAGCCCAGCGCGTGCGTTGCACCGTCACCCGCAAAGAAGCCAAAGAATCGGCCCTGCGGTGCCTCCGTCGCGCGGCGATGCCTAACACCTATTGGCGCCGGGCGGCAACACCCGTGCACCCCCTTTCATTTTCGTCGAATGACGCGCCGCGGCACGGGTCTGCGGGAAAGGTGCGGAGGGTGCTGGGGGCGTGCTACGGGCCGTCGGCAATGACGGCCTTCGTGCACCTCCACGTCCACTCGCAGTACTCGATGCTCGAAGGCGCCATCCGCGTGAAGGAGCTGTGCTCGCGCGTCAAGGAGATGGGGATGGGCGCGGTGGCCCTCACCGACCACGGCAACATGCACGGGGCCATCGACTTCTACAAGAAGGCGAAGGACGCGGGGGTCCAGGCGATCCTCGGGTGCGAGCTGGGCTTCGGCTTCGCCTTCCCCGGCGACAAGCCCGACAAGCACGGGCGCTTCCGCTCGTACCACCTCCCGCTCCTCGCGACCTCCGAGCAGGGCTACAAGAACCTCATCGCCCTCGTCTCCCACGCCTGGCGCGACGCCCCCGAAGGCACGCAGCCGCAGTCGTCGATGGAGCGCCTCGCGGCCCACGCCAAGGGCCTCGTGGTGCTCACCGGGTGCCTCGGGGGATTGGTTCCGCAGGCGCTGTTGCAGCAGTCGCCGGAGCACGCGCGGCAGGTGCTGGGGCAGCTCCGCGAGTTGCTCGAGCCGGGCCACCTCTTCGTCGAGCTGCAAGACCACGGGCTCGTCGAGCAGCCCATCGTCAACCGCATCCTGGTGGACATCGCGCGGGACATGGAGCTCCCGCTGGTGGCGACCAACGACGCCCACTACCTCCGGCGCGACGACGCCGCGGCGCAGCGGGCCCTCACCTGCATCGCCGCGGGCGTCACCCTGGAGGAGATGAACGCCACGTCGCACACCTCGGAGGAGATGTTCCTCAAGAGCCCGGAGGAGATGGCGGAGGCGTTTGGCGAGCTGCCCGAGGCGCTGGCCAACACGGTGCGCATCGCGGAGATGTGCAAGCTGAAGCTGAAGCTCGGCGAGCCCACGCTGCCCAACTTCCGCGACGAGGCGGGGGCCGTGGTGACCGACCCCGACGCGGAGTTCGCGCGGCTGTCGCGGGTGGGGCTCGACGTGCGCTTCGAAACCTTCAAGCGCCAGGGGAAGAAGGTCGACGAGCAGAAGTACCGCGACCGGCTGGAGATCGAGATCAAGGTCATCCAGCAGATGAAGTTTCCCGGGTACTTCCTCATCGTGCAGGACTTCATCCAGTGGGGGAAGCGCAACGGCGTGCCCGTGGGCCCCGGGCGCGGCTCGGGCGCGGGCTCGCTGGTGGCCTACGCGCTCAGCATCACGGACATCGACCCCATCCCGTACGACCTGCTGTTCGAGCGCTTCCTCAACCCCGAGCGCGTCTCGATGCCCGACTTCGACATCGACTTCTGCATGCTCAAGCGCGAGCGCGTGATCGAATACGTGCGGCAGAAGTACGGCGCCGACTCGGTCGGCCAGATCGCCACCTTCCAGATCCTCAAGGCCAAGTCGTGCGTGCGCGACGTCGGCCGCGCGATGGGGATGTCGTTCGCCGAGGTCGACCCGATCGCGAAGCTCATCCCCGACCCGGTGCAGGGGAAGACGGTGTCGATCAAGGAGGCGATGGAGAAGGAGCCTCGCCTCAAGGCCATGTACGACGAGCAGGAGGGCACGCGCGCCCTCCTCGACATGGCGATGAAGGTGGAGAACCTCAACCGCCACGCGGGCATGCACGCCGCCGGCATCGTGATCTCCGAGGGCCCCCTGTGGGACACCGTCCCGATCTTCAAGGGCGGCGGCGGGATGGTGACCCAGTACGCGAAGGACGAGGTCGAGGCCGCGGGGCTGGTGAAGTTCGACTTCCTCGGGCTCACCACGCTGACGGTGCTCGACTTCGCGCTCGACATGATTCGGCGACGTCCGAGCGAGGTGCTGCGGGTGCAGAAGGGCGGCGTCCCGTTTCTGCTCGAAGACATCCCGATGGACGGGAAGGACGCCGACCCGGAGAAGGCGCGGCTCACCCGCGAGACCTTCGACCTCCTGCAGTCGGGCGAGACGACGGGGGTGTTTCAGCTCGAGTCGTCGGGGATGCAGAAGCTCTTCAAAGACCTCAAGCCCGACTGCTTCGAAGACATCGTCGCCGCGGTGGCCCTCTACCGCCCGGGTCCGCTCGGGACGGGCATGGTCGAGGACTTCGTCAACCGCAAGAACGGCAAGGCCAAGGTCGCCTACCCGCACGACGACCTGAAGGAGGTGCTCAAGGACACCTACGGGGTCATCGTCTACCAGGAGCAGGTGATGATGATCGCCCGCAAGATGGGGGGGTACTCGCTCGGCGGCGCCGACCTGCTGCGCCGCGCGATGGGGAAGAAGAAGGCGGAGGAGATGGCCAAGCAGAAGGCCACCTTCGTCGACGGCGCGAAGAAGCTCAACTACGACGAGGCCAAGGCGGTCGAGATCTTCGACCTGCTGGAGTACTTCGCGGGGTACGGTTTCAACAAGTCACACTCGGCGGCGTACGCGCTCATCACGTACCAGACCGCTTACCTCAAGCGGCACTTCCCCGTGGAGTTCATGGCGGCGACGCTGTGCTCCGACCTGGGGAAGATCGAGAAGCTCGTCGGCACCATCTCCGAGGCCCGCGCGATGGGCATCGAGGTGCTCGTGCCGGACGTCAACGAGTCCGACCGGCTCTTCACCGTGATCTACAACGACAAGCCCGCGCCCACGCGCCGCAACGCGAAGGGCGCCGAGGCTGACCCGTGGCGCCCGCGCATCCGCGTGGGGCTCGGCGGCATCAAGGGCGTCGGCGACAGCGCCATCGAGTCGATCCTCGAGGTGCGCACGCAGGGGCCGTTTCAAGACATCTTCGACTTCTGCGCCCGCGTCGATCCGCGGCGCGTGAACAAGGGCGTCGTCGAGGCCCTCGTCAACTCGGGCGCCTTCGACAAGACGCTCGAGCGCACCGGTGCCACTCGTTCGCAGGCCTTCATGGCCATCGAGCGGGCGCTGGAGCGCGGCAAGGGGGCGGCGAAGGAGCGGGCGAGCGGGCAGATGGGCTTGTTCGGTCTCGCGGTGTCGCTCCAGCCCACCCACGGCTACCCCGACGAGGCCCCGTGGGACTTGCTGGAGAAGCTCAAGCGCGAGCGCGTCGCCCTCGGGCTCTACCTCACGGGCCACCCCCTCGACCGCTACGCCACGGAGGCCGGGCGCTTCGCCACCGCGCTCGCCGGGCAGATTCAAGAGCGCGAGAACAACGAGGAGGTCACCCTCGCCGGCGTCATCGAGAACTACCGCGAGAAGGTGCCCAAGAGCGGCGGGCGCATGGCCTTCTTCTTCGTCGAAGACCGCAGCGGCCGCGTCGAGGCCATCGTTCGCACGAAGCAGTTTGACGCCCTCGCGAGCAAGATGAAGGAGGGCGAGGCGGTGCTGGTGAAGGGCCGCGTGCGGGTGGAGTTCAAGCGCGACGACGAGGGCAACGTCGACGACGAGGTCAACGAGGCGCAGCTCCAGCGGACGCTGAGCGTCGACGGGATCGACCCGCTGGGCGACGCGCTCCGCTTGAAGACGCGCGGGGTGACGCTGCGGCTGAGCCCGACCACGCTGCTCGCGGGCGACGTGACCGGCCGGCGCCTCGCGGAGCTGAAGAAGGCGATGGGCGAGCACCCGGGGAAGTGCCCGGTGAACGCCGTGCTCAAGGTGCCCGACGCGGGCGAGGTGGTGGTGTCGCTGCCGAAGTACCGCATCGACCCGAGCGAGGAGTTTCTCGGGAAGCTGGAGCGGATTTTCGGCGAGAAGGTGGCGGAGCTGCGGAGCTGAGCGGCGACAACCGATTCGCGAAGCGGTACAAAGGCGCTTCAGGAGGTCATCGCCCCATGCGCCCTCGTCTCGTCCTGCCCGTGACGCTCCAGGCTGTGCTCTTCACGGCCTGCGGCACCACCAACCCTCAGCCGCCGGCCGACGTCACGCCTGCGGATGTCGCCGACGCCATCGTCGACGCCCTCACCGACGCCGCCAGCGATGCGTGTGTGCTGCCAGACTCCGAACCCTTCGGCCCGCAGCCCGGCTTCGCCTGCGCACGCGCCGCGGACGCGGGCGCCGCCGTGCAGTGCCCCGACCAGCGGGTGTGCGTGATGTCCGCGTGCGGCGCCGGGTGCGAGGCGTGTGAGTCGACGCTCTTCTGCATCCCCGAGACGCAGCCCGACGGCGGGCGCCCCGACGGCTGCGCGCAGAACGTCACCTGCGACCCCAACGCGTGTGGCGCGGGGTGCCGCGCCGTCGGTTGATGAGCCTCACGGCGGCCGGTCGGCCGTCACGATCCTGAAGCCGCTCGCCACACCCTACGGCCACGGTGCGACGCCGAGCCGCGCCGCCACCACCGCGTCGCGCACCGGGTAGACCTCCTCGCGCGGCGTCACGAGCCGATCGTGGTCGCCCGAGAGCCGATGCTCGCGCTGCGCCGCGACGAAGTCCGACACGTCCTCGATCGCCACCGTCCACTCCTCCGCGTAGCGCCGGAGCGTCGCGCCGCGCAGCCCGAGCTGGACGGCGCGTCGTTCGACGGGCGTGCCCCCGGGCGCGTGGTCGGGGTCCCATTGCAGACGGACGTTGGAGCCGTGGACCGCCTCCTGCCACACCGCCCGCTCGCCGTAGACCTCGGCGACGTGCGACGAGTGCACGGCTTCCGCGAGGATCGCGTCGAAGCCCTCGCGCCGCAGCCTCACCGCGAGCGTCACCTCCTGGTCGGCCTTCGTCCCCCAGCCCGAGCGAAACATCATCCAGAGGAAGTTCGGCTTGATCCACGACATGCGACCGAAGCTGAACCCGCCGCCACCGAAGCGCCCATCGGCCGCCGCGGCGTGGCCGATGGAGGGGCGGTACGCCTGGTAGACGATCACGGTGTCGTCGTCATACTGCGCGAGGATGTGGCGCCCTTGGGTGGGCCAGCGTTCGTGTTGCGCGCGGTAGGCTTCGGTGCGGAGCGAGGTCATCGCGGCGGAGGATACCCCCGGTCGGTCGCAACGGGCTCAGTGACCGCCGCGCACGAACAGCCCCACGGCGCGCAACGCCTCGGCGAGCTCGTACTCGCGCGCTTCGGCCACCTTGCAGGGCATCGGGTTGAGGTGCCCGTACACGTCGGGAAGCAGCTCGACGGCGTAGTCGCGGACGAACCCTTTGCCGTCGCGCTGCCCGGCGAGGTGCTCGCGGTAGCGCGCCTCGGGGGTGCGTCCGGTCATGCCCACGTAGAAGCCCCATTCGAGGCTCCCCGGCACGGCGTGGAGGAGCACCACGTAGACCGAGTGACGCCCGCGACCGCCGCGAGGGAGCGAGAGCGCCGCGACGCGCGCCACCTCGCAGAGCGCCTCGCGTGACCCGCGCCGCAGGGCGCCACCGACGTCGTGCGTGCGGAGCCGATCGGCGAACTCCAGCGCCTTCGCGCTCCGACGGGCGCGCAGTTCGGTGACGCACGCGCCCCAGGTGAGGCGATCGCCGCTCTCCCAGGCGCGGACGCCGGTCTGGTACACGCGCTCGGAGTCATAGGTCGCGTAGGGACGCACCCGCCGGAGGCCGCCACGACGGGGCACGCTCCGTCAAGAAAGAGGCCCGACGTCCTCCACGCGCTAACGCCCCTTCACCACCTCGGCGTCGCGCTCCAGCAGCACCATCCGAAGCGCGTGCTCCAGGCCCTCGGCGATGCGCGGGAGCCTCGCCCCGAAGCCCGGCTCGGGCACGTCGAGCGCCGCCTCGCGGGTGAAGGTCACCACCGCGTCGACTTCGAATCGCCCCGCCCCCGCGACCGTGAGCACCAGCGACACCGTCGCCCCGGTCACCGGGAGCTGCCGATGCGTCTGGACGAACACCCCACCGTCCCGCAACGGGTCGAGGTTGGGTCCCTTCGGCACGTAGAGCCGCGACGGCGTCGTCGCCCCGAGGTCGACCTCGTAGCGTGTCCGCTGCGTCTCGGCCCCGCCCAGCACGTCGGGCAGCGGCGCGAGCCCCCGCGGAACGGGCGGCGGAGGCGGCACCGGCGTCGGCCGCGAAGGAACCCCCGCCGTCGCCGCCGCCACCGGCATCGCCGCGACCGCGAGGGCCTGCCCCGACGCCAGCCGCTGCTCGACGCGCGTGAGCACCTGCACCAGCGACTCCATCAGCCCCGGCAACGTCCCGAGCCCGTGCTGCGTGGCCCTCGCCAACGGGGCGAGCTCGGCGCCGACGTCGCGCAGCCGCGCCGCGAGCGCGTCGGCCGTGGCCTCGGGACCCGGCATCTTCACCTCCAGCGTCGGCCGCGCCACCGCCGCGAGGGCGCGCTGGAGCCCATCGAGCTGCGGTCCGATGCGCTTGAGCAATGCGCCGTCACCTTCGCGCGCCGCGGCCACCGTCGCGGCCTTGCCGATCTCCACGCGGATGCGCTCGAGCTCCTCGCCGAGCGTCGAGAGCGTGCCCGTGACGCGCGCCACGGGGTCGTCGTCGCGGCCGCCGACGCGCTTCTGCCGGGCGTACTCCTTCTTGATCGCGTCCCACCGCGCGCGCTGCGCCTCGCTCATGCGCCCGCGAATCTCCGCGAGCTTGAGGAGGTTCTGTTCGGCACCCGTGGTGAGGGTCTGCGACTCGCCCGCGTAGTGGTCGTCGAGGAGGGCCTCCACCTCGTCGGGCGTGTGAGCGGCGACCACCTTCTCGGTCACCTTGTTCATGTTGCGGTAGCTGCCCTGGAGCTTGAAGGGCGGCTCCGTGCGGTAGGCGTCCTCCTGCGACGCGCTCTTGATGTACTCGGCGTTCACCGCGAGGAGCGTCCGCTGCACCTGGAGGAGGCTCTTGAGCACCGCGCTGATCTCCGACACCTCCGCGGCGCTGTACGGGTGGTTGAGCTCCGAGGGCGCGACGGCCTCGCCCTGCGCGATGCGAACGAGCTTGTGCACGTCGCCGGGCTCGCGGCCCGCCAGCGGGGCGAGCACGGGGTTGGAGGTGAGGGCGTTCTCCAGGTAGGAGAGGGCGAAGAGGTCGTCGCGGCCGCCGAGAATCTCACCGAGGTTGTACGTGTCCGCGCGGTTGGCGAGCATGTCGGGGACGCGGAAGCGGGCGCCCGACTCGGTGTAGGGGTTGCCCGCCATCGCGATGCAGAAGCGCTTGCCGCGGAGGTCGTAGGTGCGCGTCCGTCCGCGCCACACGCCCTCCACCCGCCGCGATCCGTCGCAGAGCGAGATGAACTTCTGCAAGAGCTCGGGGTTCGTGTGCTGGATGTCGTCGAGGTAGAGCATCACGTTGTTGCCCATCTCGAACGCGAGGTTGATCTTCTCCACCTCCTGGCGGGCCGTGGCGTTGGGGGCCTCCGCGGGGTCGAGGCTCACCACCGCGTGCCCGAGCGACGGCCCGTTCACCTTCACGAACACCAGCCCGAGCCGGCTCGCGACGTACTCCATCAGGGTCGTCTTGCCGTAGCCCGGCGGCGACACGAGGAGGAGCAGGCCCATGAGGTCGGTGCGCTTCCCTTCGCCCGCGGCGCCGAGCTGCCGGGCGAGGTTGGCCCCCACCAGCGGCAGGTACACCTCGTCGATTAGCTTGTTGCGCACGAAGCTGGTGAGCACCTTCGCGCCAAACTCGTCGAGCCGCAGCCGCCGCCGCTCGCGCTCGGCCGCCTCCGCGCGGGCCTTGCGGTATGCCCGCCAGCGCGGCAGCCGCTCGTCGAGGAAGGCGTCGAGGCGCGACAGAAACGCGTCGAGCCGCAGCGTCATCGCCCGCTCGGTGATGCGCGCGTGGCGGCCCAGGAGCCCCGCCACGGTCGCCTCCAGCACGGCCGCGGCGGGCTCGCGCTCGATGCGCCGATCGGCGACCAGCGAGGCCGCGCACTCGGCCACGGCCCGCTCGTGGACGGTGCCCGCCGCGAAGCCCTCCAGCCAGCGGGTGGCCAGCGCGAGGCGCTCCGCGGGGTGCGCTTCGAGGGCCCGCTGGTCGTCGTCGAAGGACGAGCGCGCGCCGTCCTCCTGGAGCTGCTTCCAGAAGGCCTCGCGCAGCGCCTGGGCCTCGCCCGAGAGGACGAAGCGGGGTCGATCGGCGCCGAGCTCTTCGACCAGGTACCGCGCCGCCCGACGACGGAGCGAGGTGTCCGCGGTGACGCCCCAACGGGTGACGGTCGCGTCGAGGGACTTCATCACCTCGGCGGCGATCTCTTCGCGGGCCCGGACGGCGCCGCGCAGCGCGAGGAGTCGCCCCGCGCTGCGGCAACGGCGCGTGAGGAGGCTGCGGGCCGTCTCGTCGAGCGCGCTGACGTGCAGCACCCCGAGGGCCCGGGCGTCGCCGTCGTGACGGAGCGTCCCCGCCGACTGGAGGAGCGACACGAGGCGCTCGACGATGGCCGCGGCGTCGACGTCGTGGACGCCCCGCTCGTAGCCCTCATCGTGGCGCTCGGCGGCGTAGGCCCGCACCGTCGCGAGCAGCCGGGCGGGGTCGACGGCGTCTTCGCGGAGGCGCTTCATCGCGAGGCCGCGCTCGCCGCGTTCGGCGTCGCGCACCATCGAGGCCGCAAGAAATTCTCCGCGGTAGACGTCGTCGCTCTCGCTCGGGAGGGTCTGCTCCCAGAGGTCGCGGGCGTCGGTGAGGGTGGCGTCGTCGAGGGCGTCGAAGAAGTCGGTGCCGGTGAGGTGGACGGCGAGGCCGCCGTCGCGCGGGACGATGGAGAGCTCGAGGGGCTGCGTGTTGACGAAGAAGCGGTGACGTCCGAGCTTGATGACGTCCGTGGCCCCTTCGAAGAGCTCGGTGCGGTCGCGGAGGGCGCGCGTCCCCTCCTGGCGGGCGGCCTTGAGGCGGCCCTCCACCTCGTCGGCCTTCACCGTGTCGCCGAGCGCGCGGAGCTGGTCGATGAGCTCGCGGGAGCGGGCCACCATCGGGTCGCTGGCGAAGTAGGCGTGGAGTTCCTCCGAGGAGGCGAGTGACTTCACGCGGCGGGCGACGCCCTGGAGGATGCGCTCGGCGGCGGCGAGGAGGTTGCCCGCCCGGCGCTGGCGCTCGTCGAGGAGCGTCTGGCGGCGCGCCCCGAAGGCGTCGAGGAGCTCCTCGCGGCGCGCGGCGAGGTCGGTGGCAAACGCGTCGAGCTCGCCGAAGCGGCCTTCGAGCTCTTCGAGCTGCACGGTGAGCCGCGAGAGCGACGCGTCGCAGCGCTCGGGGCTGTCGGCCACCGCGAGGGCGCTCTGGACGGCCTGCGCGAAGAGCTTCGCCTGCGCGGCGTACTCGGCCCGTCCCTCGTGGGCGCCGATCTCCTTGGTGCGCGCCTGCGCGATGGCGCGGCCGCGGTTGAGCTGGCCGAACACCTCGCCGATCGCGTCGAGGATGCGCGTCCGCACGGTGGGGTCGTCCACCTTCAGACCGGCCACCGTCTCCGAGAGCACGGTGAGCCCTTCATACACGGTGTCGAGCTCGGCTCGCACGGGGGCGAGGTCGACCGAGCGCTGCACCCCTTCGGCCTTCGTGATGGCCGCCCCGATGGCGTCGAGCAGCGGCTTCAGCGCCTCGTCCCCCGACAGGAACTTCGCCGCCGCCAGGCTCGTCTCCCCGAAGCGCGCGTCGACGGCCCGCTCCAGCGCCTCGACGCGGGGGAGGTCCATCGCGCGCATCTCGCGGAGGGTGCCGAGGGTGCCCCGCTGGCGGCGCAGGGCGGTGAGGGCGGCCATGAACTCCGCGGCGGACTTCGCGTCGTCGGGGCGGGCGCGGAGCAGGTCGGTCTGCGCGGTCTCGGCCTGCGTGAGGGCCTCGGCGGCGCGCTGCCGGATGGCCTCGACCTTCTCGTACTCGTCGACGATCTGCTCGGAGACGACCCGGAGCTGCTTCACCACGGAGAGGAGGTCGAAGCACTCCGCGTGGCCGAGCCAGTGGAAGGCGTCGACCATGCGCCCGGTGGCGGCGATCACGTCTTCCCAGGTCTGTCGGTCGGGCTTGTCCACCGTCGCAAGTCGGCGCAGCGAGAGCGACTCGGAGATGCCGCGTACCAGCTCGGGGTTGCCCACCTTGCCGATGAACGACCCGGTGACAGGCGCGCTCGCCGCCACCTCGGCCGACACGAAGGGCGTCCGCCACACCTGCATCGGGTGGACGCGCCGCGCCTCTTCGCCCGGCGCCGCGCGGAAGACCACGAGCGTCCCATCGTCGAAGAGGGAGTACCCGTGGCAGGTGATGGGCGTGGCCACCTCCTTGCGGATGAGGTTGTAGGGGTGGAGCACGTAGCGCCCGTCGCCCTCGCGGAAGAAGACGTAGAGCACGTCTTCGCCGTTGGGCGAGCGGATGACGCGTTCGAAGCTCGACGGGGCCCCCTCGGCGTCGAAGAGCTTGTACTCGCCGGTGACGAGGTAGTAGCCCGTCGCGAAGATGACGCCCTGGTCTTCAGGGAGCGCGAGGCAGGCCTGCTCGATGGCGTCGATGCGGAGCACCTGCTTGCGCCGCGGGTTGTAGAGGAAGTGCCGCCACGCGGTCTCGCGGTAGGGCTTGACGCGCAGGAGGATGAGCGAGCCCTGGCGCGCGAAGAAGATCTGCGCGTCGTCGAGGGACTGGTTGGCGTCGTCGACGGGCTCGGCGTAGATGCCCTGGCCGGTGGCGGTGTTGTTCTCGACCTTGATCGTGAGGTCGCCGCCGATGGTCTCGACGAAGAGCTCGTCATAGATGGAGACGTGGGGGTGCTTGCCCGTGACGTGGTGCTCGCGCCCGGTCGCCTTCCAGGTGAAGTCGTGGGCGCGCGGGCGGACGTGGTCGTCCTCGCCGCGGGCGTCCATGTACGTGATGCCCCCGGCGGCGTCGATGCTCCAGCGAAACACCTTGATGTCCCGCGCCCCTGGCCCCGTGGTGAACACCGCGAGGAGCCGGTGCTCGGTGCGCCGGAGCTGCTGGAGCCGCGTCTCCCGCACGTAGCGAAACTGCTCGGCGAACTCGCGGGTGAAGCGCTCGTCGGCCAGGAAGCCGCCGTCCTCGATGGGGAGCGCTTCGAAGCTCACGGCCCCGTCAGCTCGCGTCACCTTGTGGAGGGCGAGCACGTCGGGGACCACCACCTCGGACTTCATCCCGACGAAGACGTCGTACCCGACGATGAGCCGTGAGCCCACGGGGACGATGTCGCGCGGGAGGCAGTTGTTCTCCGTGCGGATGCGGTCGGTGGCGACGAGGGCGAGCTCGGCGCCGCCGAACACCTCCTTGCGGCGGGCGTTGAGCTGGTCGGCGCGGCGCCCGAGCTCCTCGGCCTGCTCCACGAGCCGACGGCGGATGACCTCGTAGCTGCCGCCGAGGTCCTCGACGGCGGTCGCGGGCAGCGGGGTGTCGGTCATCGGTTCACCGCTTGGTGGAGGGACCCTGCGGCGCGTCGTCGTTGTCGGCGTCGTCGGCAGGCTGGGCGCTCGTCATCTGCGCGAAGAGCGTCTTGAGCGTGTCGCTCTGGTCGAGGGCCCCTTCGATGGACTGGCCCACCGTCACGGCCCGCATGAAGCGCTCGAAGAACTGCCCGTCGCCGCCGACGATGTTGATCTTCGCGTGTTCGAAGGCCGAACGGAGCACCTCGGCCTGCACGCCCGCCACGTCCTTGCGCGCCCGGATGGACTCCAGCGCGATGGTCTTCTGCTGCTCCAGCGTGAGGCGGAACTCCTCGTGCTGCCGGCTCACCCCGTCGAGGGCCTTCATCGCCTCGGCCTTCTCGGACAGGCCCGTCGCCTCGGCGCTCATCTTCGCCCGGATGGTCGACGCCTCCGCGAGCCCGTACTGCTCGGCGGCGCGCGCCTCGGCCTCGCGCACCTTGGCCTTCGCCACGCCCTGCTGCTCCATGCCCTGCGCCTCGGCGGCCATCTTCTCCTGCGTGACGCGGGCCTCCACCAGCCCCTGCTTCTCGAAGGCCGCCGCGGCCGCCTCGCGCACCCGCACGTCGGCCATGCCCTGCGCGGCCACCTCGGCCTGCGTCCCTTCGGCGAGGCGCACCTTGGCGCGGGCCTGCTTGTCGGCGGACTCCAGCGCGGCGTCGGCGGCCATGATCTGCTGCCGGGCCTGGTGCTTCGCGACCTCCTCGGCGCCCTCCGCGGCCTTCACCTGCTTGACGAGCGCTTGCACGGCGTCGGCCTCGGCGGCGATGCGCTTCGACTCGCGCTGGCGGTTGGCCTCGGCGAGCACGCGCACGTCCTTGATGCGCTCCTCCTCCTCGGCGACGGTCTTGTCGACCACGATGCGGGCGCGGACGATGTCGGCGATCTCCTTGCGCTGCCGCTCGATCTCGGCGTCGCGGGTGATCTTCTGCGCGATGACGTCGCTCTCGCGGTTGGCGGCCTCGAGCTGGCGGGCCCGCTCGACGCGCTCGCCCTCGACGGCGATCTCGCGCTCCTTGCCCTTGAGGGCGACGGCCACGGCACGCTCGCGCACCTGCTGGGCGACCATGGTCTCTTCGGCGTTCTTCTCCTGGGCGAGGGCGGTTCGCTTGTGCTCCTCGTTGGCGATGCGGGCGGCCTCGTTCTGCTCGCGGGCCTGGGAGACGGCGACCTCCTTGTTCTTCTTGGCCTCGGCCTCGGCGCGCTTCTGTTCGAAGCGGAAGAGGGCCTCGTCGGCGCCGAGGTTCTGCGCGCCGGTCTCCATCCGCTGCTTCTGGCGGAGCTCGTTGGTCTTGACGTTCTGGATGGCTGTGAGCTCGGTGATCTTCTTGATCCCCTCGGCGTCCATGATGTTGTCGGGGTCGAGGGACTCGACGGGCGTCTGCTCCAGGTAGTCGATGGCGCAGTCGTCCATGACGAAGCCGTTGAGGTCGCGCCCGATCACCTCGATGATGGCGTCCTTGAAGTGGTCGCGCTCTTTGTAGAGCCCTTCGAAGTCGAGCCGCTTCCCGACGGTCTTGAGCGCCTCGGCAAACTTCGCTTCGAAGAGCCCCTCGATGGTGGCCCCGTCGCTCGCCCGCGCGCAGCCGATGGACTGGGCGACCTTGAGCACGTCCTCCTGCGTCTTGTTGACGCGCACGAAGAAGGTCACCTTGATGTCCGCGCGGATGTTGTCCCGGCAGATGAGGCCCTCCTTGCCGCGCCGGTCGATCATGATGGTCTTCACCGAGATGTCCATCACCTCGGCGCGGTGGAAGATGGGGTACACGACGGCCCCCGTGAACGTGACGATGGGCTCGGTCTTCAGCGTGTTGATGATCAGCGCCTTGCCCTGGTCGACCTGGCGGTAGAAGCGCGCGAGGAGCGCGAACACGCCGATCACCACCATGGCCAGCGCGCCCACCGCGACCAGCACCGGAATCAGTTGAGCCATGAGTAACGTCTCCATCCCCAGCGCACCAACGCGCCGCGACCGGCGCGCGAAGCTACCAGAGTCATCGCGCCGCTACGTACGACTTTTCGACAGGTTATCGGGAATCGGTCGGCGCCCGTCGCTTTTGTCCCGCTGTCGGGGGCGCGTCGGCGGGCGCCTCTTGTGACGTCGCAGGCGCCCCCGCGGGCGTCGCGCGCACGTGGGTGGCGTCGATGGGCTCGACGGACACGACGCTCTTGTCGTCGTCGTAGCCGGTGATGACGACGCGGTCGCCGCGCTTCAACGGGGGGCCTTCGTGGCGGGCGTCGAGGATGAGCCCGGCGCCGCCGTCGTGCACCATCACCTGCCCGAAGCGCTCGTCGACGCGCCCCGTGCACACCTCCGCGAGCTTGCCCACGAGGTGCTTCTTCTGCTGCGCGTTGGTGCCCGCGAACACCGGCGCGAGGGGCCGGGCCGCGAAGCCCGCGAGGCGAAAGCCGACGACGAGCGCCACGAGCGTCAGCCCGAGATCAAAGACGATGGAGGGGACACCGGCGCGCGCGACGGGGCCACCGAGAGACACGACGCCGACGGTTGAGACGAGCCACGCGAAGATGGAGACGAAGCTGATGCGAACTGTTACCGGAACCTTCCGCAGATCGGGTCCGCCGATCGCGGTGAAGAGGCCGTGGTGGGCGCCTCCCGCGTCGCCGCCATCGACGTCGGCGCCGTCGTGCCCGCCGTCGTGGCCACCGTCTGCGCCGTCTGCGCCGCCGTCTGCGCCGTCCGCGCCGCCGAGGATCTCCACGTCGAGCGCGCCGAGCACGACCGAGAGCCAGTAGAGCAGCGAGGCCCCCACGAGCACGGTGAACACCACCGTCGGGAGGCTCACGATCACCTGGAGGAAGCGGCCCATGGCGGCGCGAGACTACCACCGCGCGGCGGGTGTGCAGCCCGAATGCGATGGGCGGTGCGCGTCAGCGCGGCGGGGTGGCGAACACCACATCGAGGGCGCTCGCCGTCGTCCCGAGGACGATCCAGGCGTCGAGCGCGGCGACATCCTCGCACCTGTCGATGTGGGCCTCGTGGGCCGTGGAGAGGGTGAACCCGCGGGCGGCGAGCACCGTCCGGAGCACCTGACGCCGCGCCTTCAGCTCCCCTCGCGCCTCGCCGCGCAGCTCGCCACGCGCCTCCCCACGTCGCTCGGCGAAGACGATGGCGCCGCGCGCGTCCTGGATGGCGACGGACTCGCGGTCGTAGGCCTCCCACTCGTCGGCGCTGAAGTGGGCGCTGCGGGCGGCCTCCAGCGCCTTGCGCGGCCCCTCGTGCTGCACGTGGGCGGGCACGTCGCGCAAGGCCGGTGCGCGGCGGAAGACGTAGGCCCACTCCTCGGCGAGGTCACCGGGCGGCCGGTCGAGGGGGAGCTTCGGGAGCTCGACGAAGACGTACTGCACCTGCGAGAGACCGACGCGCCCGCCGTGCTGCTCCTGCATCCGCCAGTGGCTCACCAGCGGGACGGCGGGCTGCGGCGGGGCGTCGGGCCACAGCACGAAGTCGCAGATGGAGATGGCCACCACGTCATCGAGGCCGAGGTACTCTTCGCCGCGGGCGATCTGGCTCACGTAGGCCTTGGAGGCGTTGTAGACGACGCGCTTGTCGAAGCCCTCCACCTGGAGCACCTGCATCTCGACGACGAAGAAGCGCCCGCGGCTGTCCTTGCACTTCACGTCGACGACCGAGTGCTTCAGCTCCTCCACCTTCGGGCGCTGCTCCTCCGAGAGGTAGGTGACGTCCACGATGGTCGCGGGGCCCTTGAGGTCGAGCAGCGCGTTGAGCAGCGCGATGAGGATGTCCTTGTGCTCCTCGGCGCCGAAGACCTTCTTGAAGACGAAGTCTGACTTCAGGTCCGCGAATACCGGGCGCATCGAGGCGCTTCTACCACGGAGCCGCCGGCGCTCGCCACGCGGCGCCGCGTCGGCCGGGAGACGTCGCTCATCGGCGCAGCGTCACCACCCGCGGCGAGCGATCGGCCTCCGCGACCGTGAGCGCCCCTGACGCGTTGTCGCCCCAGCACCACACTTCGCCCCCGCGCCGCCGCGCGCACGCGAGGCCCCGCGCCACCACCACCTGCGCGACGTCGTCGAGCCCTTCCGCACGCGGGGGCGGCTCGTTCGCCGCCGGGTCGGCCACCGCGCGAATCGGCACCGCTGCGAGCGGCAACGGCGGCTGCGGCGCGTACCTCGGGTTCGCCTCCGGGCCCACGTCGCGCCAGCACAGCGTCTGCTGCCCCTCCAGCCATGCGCACACGCCGTCGCGCGCGGTGTGCTCGATGCGCTCGGCGGCGGCCGGCAGCGTCACCTGGATCGGCACCGGGCGCCGCACCCCCTCCGGCCCCACGCCCCAGCACCGCACCTCGCCCCGCGCGAGCGCGCACACCAGCCCGTTGCTCGCGAGGAGCGAGCTCACGTCGCGCAGCCCGGCGACGCGCGCCGGACGCTCGCGCCGCGACACCCACCCGCCGCGCGCGAGCGGCCCCCAGCAGTCGATCCGACCACCTCGGCGCGCACAGCCAAGGTCCGTCGTGAGCGCCACCTCGTCGACGCCGTCCATCGCGTCGCGCAGGCGGAGCGGCGTGATGGCGAGCGGGGCGCCTGCGTCCTCCGCGGGGCCGTGCACGCAGCGCAGGCGCCGATCGGCTCCGAGCACGCACAGGTCATCTCGGCTGATCGCCACCTTCGTCGCGCGTGGCGCGTCACCCATCCAGGGCAGCGGCACGTGGGTCCCGTACAACCACAGGATCTCCGCGGTGTGGCGGGGGAGGTTGAGCATCGCGCAGAAGACGCCGCCTCCCCGGTCACGGACGCACGCGACCCGGCCCCCGACGACCACCTGCTCGGCCTGGTGTCCGGTCAGCGGCTCGGCCTCGATCCAGACCGGGTGCGCCCACATGTCCGGCGTGTTGGGACCGGTCGGCGCCTCCCAGTGCCGGGCGCGCGCGCAGACCACGCGGTCGGCAGGCTCGAGCGCGCACACCACCTCCCCATCCGTCGCGACGTCGCGGACCAGCGAGCGGGACGCGAGGGCAGGGCGCGCGCTGATCGCGTTGCGCAGCGCGAAGAGCCCGCCGTTGTCCATGCGCGCGAAGTCCCCCGCGCGCTGCACCACCCGCGCCCCCGCGGGGAGCAACTCCCCCACCGCGAACGGCGCCACCTCCGCGCCGGGCAGCGGAGCGACCACCCCGTCGCGCACCCGCAGCCACGCGCCATGTTCGTCGATGAAGTGCTCGCCGTCGGGGACCGCCGCCACCGCACCGTGGCCCGCGAGCACCTCGGGGGTCACCACTGTATCCGCCCCGCGGCGCACGGCGGTGCCCGGGATGCGCAGCACGTCGGGATGCTGTGCGTCCCGGTCGGAGAACACCGCCGTGATCCGCGCGCCGCCCGCGAGCGAGCTCGCGCGCTCGATGTACAGCGAGGGCGCGGACACCGGCGGCTGGGTCGGGCGATGGAGCGCCCGCACGAGGCCGAAGGTCACCACCGCCGCGCCGAGGAGGCCGACGCCACGGCGCGGCGCCGCGGGGCGTCGCGGCAGGCTCAACGGAGCGTCGCGGTAGGGGCCGGCGCCGTGGTGGGTGGGGGCGTTCGACGGGGGAGCGTGGCGCGACGCGGGCATCCTCGGACGGACACCGCTGGCCGATGGGAAGTTCTACCTGCGGCCCTTCGCCGTCTTCTTTGGGGCGTCGGCCTTCGGCGCGCTGGCGGTCTTGCGCACGAGCGCCTTTCGCGGCTTCGTCGCCATCGCCTTTGGCTTCTTCCCGCCATCCCCTGTACACCAGCGCCCCCCCAATGCCCCCCCGCACCATCACCGCCACCGTCACCGTCCACCCCCGCGGCTTCGGCTTCGTCAACGAGCTCGGCACGGACGTCTCCGCGTTCGTTCCGCCGCCCGAGCTCAACGCCTTCCTCACCGACGACATCGTCGAGGCCGACCTCACCGAAGGGCCCGACGGCCGCTGGAACGCCTCGGCCCTCGCCCTCATCGAGCGCGTCCGCGTCGAGCTCTGCGGCGAGGTCGTCTCGCACCGCGGCTCCCTCTACCTCCGCCTCGACCGCGAGGTCGCCAACACCGACTGGCCCCTCGACCTCGGCAACGCTTCCGTCACCCCTGGCACCTACGTCGTCGCGAAGGTGCTCCCCGACAACCGGGCGTCGTTCGTCCGGGCGCTGGTCGCGGGGGACGAGCGCGCCCTCGCGCAGGTGATCGCGCGCCACGGCCTCGTCTCGACGCACGACGACGAAGCTGTCGCCGAGGTGGCTTCCGTCGTGAACGTTCCCCACACGCTGGAGGGCTACCGGCGCGACCTCCGGGCGGTGCCGACGCTCACCATCGACGCGGCCTCGACGCGCGACATCGACGACGCCATCTCCGTCCTCCCCGCGGGCCTGGACGGCGCGCTGCGGCTCCTGGTGTCGATCTCCGACGTGAGCGCGTTTGTCCGCGAGGGCTCGGCGCTCGACCGCGAGGCTCGCCTCCGCGCCACCTCCGTGTACCTCGCCGGGCGGGTGCTCCCGATGTTTCCCGACGGGCTCTCCGCCGAGCACCTGAGCCTCCTTCCCGGCGTCGACCGCTGCTGCCTCACCGCCGAGCTCCGCATCGACCCCGAAGGCAACGTCACCGCCGTCGACGTCTACGAGAGCGTGATTCGCTCGTGGGCGCGGGCCACCTACGACGAGGTCGCGGCCTTCCTCGACGACGGCGACGTGAGCGACAACCTCGCGCCCCTCCGCGCGATGCTCCCGTGGCTGCGCACCACGTCGGCGCGGCTCGGGCTCGCGCGCGGCCGTCGCGGCGGGGTGGAGATCATCCGCGACGAGGCGCAGATCGTGTTCGACAGCGCGCGCGGCGTCGCCACCAGCGTGGAGGCGTTTCGCCCGACCAGCGCCCACGCCCTCATCGAGCGCACCATGGTGGCCGCGAACGAAGCGGTCGCGCGGTGGCTCACCGACCGGGGCGTCCCCGCGGTGCTGCGCGTTCACGACGAGCCCGACGCCGAGCGGGCGCAGGAGCTGGTGGAGTTTGCGCGCAACTTCGGCTTCGAAGCGGGCTTCGGCGAGCGCCTCACGCCCCTTAGCCTCGCCGCCTTCGAACAGCAGATCGCCCGCTCACGCCTCGAACCCGCGCTGCGTTCGGTGCTGCTCCGCTCCATCGGGCCGGCGCGCTACGCGGTGAAGCCGGGCGTTCACTTCGGGCTGGGGGCGCCGCTGTACCTGCACTTCACGTCGCCGATTCGCCGCTACGCCGACCTCGCCGTCCACCGCGTGGTGAAGCGCTACCTGCACGGCGACCGGGCCTTCGCGGCGGACGTCGCTGCGCTCGACGCGGTGTGCCGCCACATCAACGAGCGCGCCCGCGCCTCCACCCGCGCCGAGAACGACCGTCGCCGCATGCTCACCGCCGCCTTCATGGCCGACCGCCTCGGGGAGGTGTTCGAAGCGCGCGTGACGCGGGTGCGGCCCTTCGGGCTCGTGGCGCAGATCGACACGTCGCTCATCGAGGGGACCATTCCCTTCGACAAGCTCCCGGGCGGTCCGTACGAGATCGACGCCAGCGAGGCGCACGCGCGCTCGGAGACGCGCACCTTCGCGATCGGCGCGCCGGTGCGGGTGCGGGCGGTGTCGACGGACGTGACGCTGGGGCGGGTGGAGTTCGCGCTGGTGGAGGGGGAGGGGAAGGTCAGCGCGGGGGCTTGACCCCGAGGAGCGCCTCGAGCTCGCGGATGCGGGCCTCCGCTTCGGTCGCCTTCGCCTCGGCGTCGGCGCGCGCCTTTGCCTCGCTTGCGGCCTTCGCCTCGGCGTCGGCGCGTGCCTTCGCTTCATGCATGGCTTTGGCCTCTGCGTCGGCGGCCTTTGCCTCTGCATCGGCGGCTTTGGCCTCCGCCTCTGCGCGCGCCTTCGCTTCGGCTTCGGTCCTGGCGTTCGCTGCGGCGATGGTGCGCCGCACCTGATCGACCTCCTCATGGGCCCGCTCGATCGCGTCGCGCTCGGCCGGGGTAAAGGTCTCCTCCCGGGCGAGGTCGAGCGCCTCGCGCTGCGCCGCAGTGAGCGGCACGTCCGTGATCGAGCGGGGCTCCAGGTCTTGCGCGTGGGCGAAGAGCGCCGCCCAGCGTTCGTTGGTCGTGTCAGGGACGTGGTCGCCGAGCTTGGGCAGCTCCACGAAGACGTACTGAACCTGCCCGAGCGAGCGGGCGCCGCTGGCCTGCTCCGCCATGCTCCAGCGGCTCACCAGCGGGACCCGCGGCGCGCCCGCAGCGTCGCGTTCTGCGTCGGGCCAGAGCACAAAATCGCAGATGGAGACCGCCATCACGTCGACCAGGTCGCCGTAGGCCGCGCCCTTCTTCAGCGCCCCCACGTAGGCCTTGCACGCGTTGTAGACCACGCGGTTGAGGAAGCCCGTGACGTGGAGCACCTGCATCTCCACGATGAACGTGCCGCCGCCCTTCTCCCGGCACCGCACGTCGAGGATCGAGAGCTTCAGCCCGAGCACCAGCGGCACCTGCTCGCCCGGCAGGTACTCCAGCTCAGTGATGGCGCGATCGCCGCTCCGTTCCAGGAGGTCGTTGAGCAGGCCCGTCAGCACCCTGGGGTGTTGTCCGAACACCTTGCGAAACACGACGTCGTTCTTCAGGTCGGCGTAGCCCACGGGCGGAGTCTGGCACCGCGCCGGGGACGCCGTCCACGTCGGCGACGCCGAGGGCAGCGCACCCTTCCGCACCGGAGTTCGGCGGACTGATTTGGTTCTGTCACCGGGCGCGGCGCGGGCGTACGCTTGGCAGCGAGAAAGGGACACTGTCGCCATGCAGATCCGCCGGCACAATCGTGAACCCGAAACGGCCTTCCTCGACGCGCGGGCCGTGCGCAAAGGGACCGCCCTCGACGAGGCCGAGCTCCTCGGCGAGCACTTCATCGCCAGCGCGCTCGCGGGCGAGGGGACGCTCGCCGACATGCTCGATGAGGTGAGCACCGAAGAGGACGGTGGCCCCTACCTCGACGTCTCTGGCAAGCACGAGTTCGCGCAGGACGTCGACGGGTCGAACCCCATCGGCAGCGAGCGCGAAGCCTTCCCCACCGCCGTCCACGGCCCCCGCGCCGGCCGCACGCACCGCGTGTAGCTCAGCGCGCCCGCCGCCGCGCGACCGCCCACCACACCAGCGCCGCCACCGCCGCCGCGCAGGCCACGGCCAACGCCATCCCCATCGCCCGCACGCGCCCCGCATCCCGCGTGGCCACCGCGATGCCCCACGTGGACGTCATCGCGTCTTGCGCCTGCGCCCGCGGCGCGCGCCGCACGAACACCACCGTCACATCGCCCGTCTGCATCCCCTCCACCGCGCCCGCCACGAGCGCGCGCACTTGACCTTCGCTCACCGGCGGCGCGGCCGTGTCGTGACGGAGCAGCACGCTCGCCGTCGGTCGCCGCGGGGCCTCGCCCGACGCGTCCGTCGCGGGGAGCGCGACGTGAACCCGCGCGTCGAGCACCCCGTCGAGCGCCTCCAGCGTACGGGCGAGCTCACCGGACGTCGCCTGCGCGGTGCGGGCGCGCTCCTCGGCGGCGGTGGCGACGAGCGAGCGTTCGCCCCACGACTCCGCGAAGCCCGGCTCCTCGCGGCGCGGGAGCTCGGCGTCGTGCAGCGCCGTCACCGCGCGGGCGACGTCGGTGTCGGCGACGGAGACCGCGAAGCCCCGGTCGCTGGCAGACATCCGCGCCGCCACGCCCGACTGCGCGAGCGCCGCCACCACCCGACGCGCCTCGGCCTCGGGAACCGCGTGGACCACCGCCACGTCGGCGCACCCGAGGACGAGCGCGGCGCCGACGGCTAGACGCCGAAGCCCCACGACAGGCCGATGCGCGGGCCGCCAAACGAGCGCCAGGAGAGCGAGCGGACGACGCCCGACACGCAGCTCTTGAGCCCCGCCGAGCCGCTGGCGACGGTGACGCCGATGGCGCGGCCCGTCCCGCCGATCGCGAGGCGGAGGGTGACGTTGCGCGCGCTCCCGTCGAGGCACGAGGCGAAGCGCGAGAGGTTGGACATGAGGGGCCGCGTGATCTCCGCGTCGGAGAGCGTGCCGCCGCCGGGGCCACCGCCGCCGCCGAAGTTGTAGTCGACGGCCGCCGCCATCGCCGCTTCGTACGAGGTGAAGCCGCCGCGACCGCCGCCGCCGCCGCCGTGGCGCACCGCGCTCGGGGGAGGGGGCGGGAGGAGGGTGATGGTCTGCGTCTGGACGCGCAGCTCGCCACGCTGGACGAGGTCGTCGATCTCCGCGGCGGTGCGCGCGCGACGGGCACCCGGGCCGAGCGTCTTGTAGTAGACGCCCGCCACCAGGAGGAGCGCGAAGACCGCGGCGCCGGCGATGAAGAGCTTGCCCGTGCGCGCGACGCCCGCGTCGGCGATGGCCTCCTGCGTGGCGGCCTTGCGCGCGTCGCCGCGGCGCTTGTCGGAGGCCGTCTCGGCGAACTCGCGGTACTGCGGCCACTGGACGAGGGGGCGCTTGTCCCCGTTGTCCATGTTGGTCACGTGGTCGTC
>JBILLV010000137.1:0-23243 GCA_044375895.1 Polyangiales bacterium
GACCCCGGTCCTCTACCCGCAGTTTGCCGCGGAGGTGCTGCGGCACTACCACGCGAGCACGCGCATCGAGGGCACGTGGATCGCCACGCACGTCTTCGACGCCCAGCGCGGCCGCTTCACCACCCGCGCGTACAAGGGCCGCCTCCCCGCCGACCTCGCGAAGCACCGCGCCTTCTCCGACGCGTGGCGGCGCTCGCCCGACGCCCTCATGCTGCTCCTGGAGTCGTGCCACCACGACGCGGTGGCGCGCTTCGCCATCCAGGGATTGCGCGCCGACTTCCCCGAGCGGCTGCGCAGCGTCACCCCGGCGTGGCTCGCCCGCCTCGCGCGCCGCGAGCTCGCGGCCCCCCACGAGTTTCTCGTCGAGACGCTGGAGGGGTCGGCGGACTTCCACCCGTCCAAGCTCCGCGCGCTGGGGCTCCACGACGCGGTGCTCGCGCTGCTCACGTCCCCGTCGCCCAAGGCCCGCACCTACGCCATCGCTTACGCCCGCGCCCACGCCGCCGACCTCCCCGCCGACCGCGTCGTGGCGCTGCTCGAGGATTGCAGGCACGCCGACACCCGCGCGTGGTGCGCCGCCACGCTCCAGGCCGCCGCGCCCCGTGCGCTCGGCTTCGCGACGCTGCTGCGGCTGCTCAACCAGCGCGAGACGATGGCGTGGGCGCAGAAGCAGCTCACCGAGGGCTTCGACCGCGACGAGCTCCCGGAGCCCTTCCTCCGCGACGCGCTCTTCGGCAGCCACGCCGAGCGCAACTGGTTTGTCGCCTACCACGCCGCCCACTGGAAGAAGGCCGAGCTCGACCCGGGCTTCTGGATGCGCAGCCTCGACGACGCCCGGGCGCGCGACAACTACCCCGCCACGCAGGTGGCCCTCCAGGCGCTCGCGGCGCACCCCGTCCACACGCTCCCCACGGGGTGGCTGCTCGACGCGATCTCGCTCCCCTACGGCCCCACCGTGGCGGGGTGGATCGGCGCCGCGGAGTCGCTCCCGGGCCTCGACGTCGAGCGCGTGAAGGGGATGGTGTTCAACGCCGCGCTGCGCCCGACGGCGCTCGGCGTGCTCGGCAACGCGAAGCTGGTGAAGGCCCGCGAGATCGGGCTCCCGTGGCTCCTCGCCCTCGCGCGTCGGGCCGACCCGTCGCTCCACGATTTCGCGCACCGCTACCTCCTCGCGAACATGAAGCCCGAGGACTTCGCCGACCCGCCGTCGGCGGACGCGGGCGCCGCGCGGCTGCTCGACCTCGCCCTCGCCGAGAAGGAGCCCGAGGCGATCCGCTCGTTTGCGCAGACGTACCTGCGCTGCCACCACCCGACGGTGGGTCGGGAGCAGCCCGAGACCAAGAGCTACCGGCTCACGCCTGCCCTCGCCCGCGCGCAGTTTCCCGCGGCCCGGCTCTTCAACGCGCTCTGGGATCACCGCCCGGACGTCCGCCGCTTCGCCGTCATCATCGCCCGCGCCGACCTCCGCGAGTGGGGCTACCTCCCGCGCGTGTACGAGCTCGCCGAGAGCGAGCACCGCGAGGTGAGGGCCGTCGCCTACGACGCGCTGCTGAAGGCCGGCGAGTCGGGGGCACCGACGTCCAGCACGCTCAAGGTGGCCGACCTCGACGCGGGGAAGGTGTTCGCCCTCACCGAGAGCCGGAAGAAGGCCACGCGGGAGGTGGCGATGGAGATGATCCGTCGGCACTACGCGCGCCTCGGGGGCGCCGAGCGCCTCGCGTGGCTGATGGAGTCGCCCGACCGCGAGGTTCGTCTCTTCTCGGTGCGGCTGCTGTGGGAGCGACACCGCCCCACGCACCTGCCGACGGGCTGGACGCCGCGGCGCAAGGGGGCCACGGCCGTCGCCGAGACCGAGCGCTTCGCCGACGTCGAGGCGCTCCGGAGCTTCCTCCGCCGCACGCTCTACGGCCTCCCGCCGGGACGGATGGAGCGCCGCGAGGACGACCGCAAGCAGCGCCACGTTCCCGCGAGCGAGGCCAAGCGCAACGTCATCGCTGTGCTGCGCGACATGGGCGTCGACGACGCGGACTTCGCGCGCCTCGTCGCGCCGGTGTTGGAGGAGTTCACCGGGTCGCTCGCTCAGGGGGAGTGGCAGGCGTGCTTGCAGGCGCTCGTCCAGCTCCGCGCGGCGCACCCTGACGTCCCCATGGGAGGGCTGCGCTGATGCCGACCCCCGCGATCGGTCACTTCGAACGGGTCTTCGCGCTCGCCACCGACGGCCGCCTCGTCGCGGTCGGCGGCGCGCGTCCTGCGAGCGCCACCCGCGTCTCGCTCTTCGACCTCCGCGCGTACAAGCCCGCGGGCGCCATCGAGGTTCCCGCCCACGTGCGCGGCCTCGCGTTCGCTGGCGACCGCCTCGTCGCCGCCTGCGCCGACGGTCACCTCCGCGCGTGGCACGTCGCCGCCGACGGGACGACCACCGCGGCCTCGGACGTCACTGCACACACAGGCGCCTGCACCGGCGTCGCCGTCGCGCCCGATGGCGACCGGGTCGCGACGGTCGGCGACGACGGACGGGCGCAGATCACCTCGCTCGCCACGAGGGCGGCCGCGAAGGAGTTTGCGCTCAGCGCGGCGCCGCTCCGCGCGGTGGCCATCGACCCGACGGGGGAGTACCTCGCCGCGGCGGGCGACGACGGCGTCGTGCGCGTGGTGACGCTCGCGACGGGCGCCGTCCGCGAGATGACCGGGCACGAGGGGGCCGTCCATACGCTCGTCTTCACGCCGCGCGACGGGCGCCTCGCGTCGGCGGGCGACGACGGCGTCGTGCGGCTCTGGTACCTCGTGGGGGCGGTGGAGTTCGAAGCCCGCGGGGCGGGTGATGACGGGCACCGCGGGCCCGTGTACGCGCTCACCTTCCTGCCCGGCGGGACGACCGCAGACGGCAAGGACGCGGGCGACCGCTTCGCCTCCGCGGGCGCCGAGGGCAAGGTGAAGGTGTGGCGCCTCGACGACCGCCGCAAGCCGCGCACGCTCGACGCGGGCGGTGGCCCGGTGCGCGCGCTCGTCTCGCTCATCGCGCCGCCCGGCACTCCGTCGCTCCTCGGCGTCCTCCTCGCGGGCACTGAGCTCCGGCGTCTCGCCCGCTTCTCCATCGGCCTCGGGGGCGACGTCGCCGACGCGAGCGCGCCCTTCGGCAACGGCTTCGACGTCATCACCGACGACCTCCGCGGCCAGAAGCCCGCCCGCGAGGCCGCGGTGAAGCTCCTCGCCTCGCTCGACGAGCCCGAGGCCACCGACGCGCTCGTCGGCGTGATGGCCAGCGACCCGGACGTCGCCGTGCGCACGCTCGCCGTCACCGAGGCCGCCGCCCACGCGCGCCGCGGCGCCCGCACGAAGCTCCGCGAGCTCCTCGCCGATGGGGCCGCGCCGGTGCGGATGGCGGCCTTCGGGGCGCTCCGCTCGCTCGACGGGGAGACCGCGCTCGGCCCGGTGCGCGCCGCCCTCGCGTCGCCCCACGCCGACCTGCGCGTGGCCGCCCTCGCGGCCCTCGTCCCGCTGCGCGCCGCGTCGCCGCTCGTCCCCGGGCTGGTGGCCGAGCGGATCACCGACGGCGACGCGAGCGTCCGCCTCGCGGCCCTCGACGCGCTCACGAAGCTGCACCCCGACGGCTCGGTCGAGCCCCTGCGCCTCGCGTACGAGCGGGGCCCCGCCGACCTGAAGGCCGAGGTGCTGGTGCGAGCCGCCCGCCTGGGGGCGTTGTCGATGTCCGAGCTCGCGCCGGTGCTGTCGCGCGCCCTCGACGACAACGACGCCACGGTGCGGCGCTACGCCTTCACGGTGCTCGTGCTGGAGCGGCGGAAGCTCTTCTCGGCGCTGGAGAAGCACGACGAGGCCCTCGGCCGCGCGGTGACCGAGGTGGCCCGTCGGGTGGGGGCGCTCCAGCGGACGGAGCCGTCGACCAAGGCGCTCACCGACGCCGAGCTGCGGGCCGCCCGCGAGTCGCTCCCGGCGCTGCCGTCGGAGGGGGCGACGCTGCAGGAGTTTGATCTGGCGCCGCTCCACATGGCGATGGCGTGTCATACGCCCGACACCGCCCTGCGCGGCGCCCGCGCCCTCGCGCTGCTGGGTGACACGCGGGCCCTCGGGGCGCTGCTCCAGCTCTCGCGCGAGTCGAGTGCGCCGCTCCGCGCCGAGGCCGCCACCGCCCTGCGCGCGCTGAAGGACGCGCGGGCCCGGAAGCGCCTCGTGTGGATGCTCGACGACGCCGACGCCGCCGTCCGCGCCGCCGCCCTCGACGCCTACGCCCGCTTCGACGGGACGACGCCCCTCGCGCTCGCCGAGGCTTCGCTGCGGGCCTCCCACGAGGACATCCGCGCCCGCGGCCTCGACCAGCTCGTCAAGCTCGGGGCCTCGGAGGCCACCGACGCGCTCCTCGCCGACGCCATCGAAGACGAGTCGGCCAAGGTGCGGGGCGAGGCCTTCCGCGCGCTCTGGGCGTGGCACGACAAGGCGCCGCAGGCCGCCCTCGACCGCACGCTTACCGCCCGCTTCCCCGACCTCCGTCTGCGCGCGGTGCAGGAGCTCGCGGTGCTGGGCGCCGAGCCCTGGGCGCTCGCTCGCCTCCGCGCGACCATCAGCGACCGCGACGAGGCCGTGGCGCTCGCCGCCCACGCCGCGGTGGTGAAGCTCGCGGGCGAGTCCGACGCCGACGCGCACATCGCCGCGATGGGCTCCGCGCTCGCGGGCGTCCGCGCGGTGGGCGCGAAGGGGGCGTCGCACGCCGCCGCCGAGAAGGTCCGCGGCGCGCTCTCGAAGCTGCTGGAAGACGCGCAGTCTGGGCCTCGTACGGCCGCCGTGGAGTCGCTCGACACGCTGCTCCCCGACGACGCGGCGCCGCTCCACGTCGCGCTCCAGTCGTCGCACCTCGACCTCCGCGTGCGGGCCGCCGAGCTCCTCGCGGTGCGCCACGACGAGCGGCTCATCGACCCGATGCGCGCGCTGCTGGCCGACGCCGACCTCGCCCGCACGATGCCCGCGGTGGTGTGGACGGCGCTGCGCCACCGCGCGTCGTCGGCCCTCGCGACGCTCGGGGCGCCGCGGCTGGTTCGCTACTTCGCGGGCGAGCTGCTCAAGGACGACGACGCCTTCGTGCGCGAGCAGGCCGCGCGGGGCCTCGCCACCGCCGCCCGCCGCGGCGACGAGGGGAGCCTCCTCGACGCCCTCGGGCACGGTGACGCGTGGGTGCGCTCGTGGGCCGCCGACGGGCTCTCGCGCCTCGGCGACGCCCGCGCCCTCCCGGTGCTCACCGGCAACCTGCGCAACGAGCACCTGCCCATTCGTATGGGCGCGATCCTGTCGTTCGCGGCGCTCGGTCCGGAGGGCTACGGGGCGATGCTCCTCGGCCTCGAAGACCCCACCCGCGAGGTGCAGGAGATGGTCTTCGCGATCATCCTCGCGCGCGACCTGCGAGCCTTCCGCCGGGGGGAGGCGCCCGAGTTGCTGACGAGCGCGCTCTCGTCGCAGCGCCCTGACTTCCGCTTCGCCGCGGCCCGCGCGCTGGAGCTTCGCGTCGACCCGGAGGCGTACCTCGCGTGCGTGGTGGAGGCGCTCTCGCCCGCGAAGCCCGAGAAGGCTTCCGCGAAGGACTGGCCGCCCGAGGAGGTGCGCACGCGCATCCTCGTCGGGCTCGCCGAAGCGCTCGCGGGCGATCGGCCCGAGCAGCGCTACGCCGCCGCGCAGGTGCTCCATCTGCGCAAGAAGGCGGGGGAGTTCTTCCGGGAGGCGCAGCGGGCGGCGCGGCTGCGGTCGGTGAGCGCGCCGTGGGTGCCCGACACCGCGCCGCGCGCGACCGCGGAGGGCGACGCGACGCCTGCGAAGGGGTGGCTGCGGCGCCTCTTCGCCGAGGGGGCGAGCGAGCACACGGACGGGAGCAAGGTGCGCGAGGAGATCCCCGCGGCCGAGCAGCAGCAGCTCCGACGCCTCGCCTTCGGGGCCTACGTGGGGCTCCTCCGTCAGTCCACCGCGGGTGATGAAGAGGGCCACCGCACGCGCCGCGACGCCATCGAGCGCATCGTGGAGTTCGGCCGCTCGCCCGACCTGGGCAGCAGCGCGGCCGTCCCCGCCCTCGCCCGCGCCCTCGACGACGGCCACCACCTCGTGCGGATGGCGGCCTTCGCGGGCCTCCAGCGCCTGTACCAGGCCGCGGCCGACGAGCCCCTCACGCTCGCCCTCGCGTCACAGTCCGCGGACGTGGGGCGCGCGGCCCTCGACGAGCTCGCGAAGCGCGGCGCCGACGCGTGGCCGCGGCTCGTGCGGGCCCTCGACGCCGACGTGGTCGACGTGCGCCGCTACGCCTTCGACCTGCTCGAGCGCGTGGCGCCGCGCGGGAGCCTCGACGCCCTCCTCGCGGCCCTGTCGAGCGAGCACGCCGACCTGCGCGTGGGCGTCATCGAGCGCCTCGCCACGTCCAACGACGCCCGCGTCACCGCCGCCCTCGACAAGGCGCTGGAGAGCGAGCACGACGACCTCCGCCTCCGCGCCGCCGAGCTGCTCAGCGCGCGCAAGAGCGACCGGCCCGTGGACGTGCTGGCGTCCTTCCTCCGCGGCGACGATGCCTCCGCGGTGGGGCGCGCCACCGAGGCGCTGGTGGCCCTCGGGACGGCCGCCGCGGCCCGCGCACTCTCCGCCCGCGCCGACGAGCTCACGGGCAATGACCGGGCGGCGCTCGTGGGCGCGCTCGGGCGAACGCGCCTCGGCGACGCCGTCGAGCTGCTCACGCCGCGCTTCGGCGACGACGACGCGGGGGTGCGCGCGGCCGCGTTCGAAGCGTGCTGGGCGCTCGCCGAGCGCGACCTGAAGAAGCGCGACCACGCCCTCGCGATGCGCTTTCTCCCGGCGGCGACGCGGACCCGCGACGCGGGGCTCCGCGCACAGGCCGCGACCGAGCTCGGCGTCGCCGAAGACGGGCGCGCCGACGAGCTGCTCGTCGCCCTCTTCGCCGACCGCGAGCGCGACGTCCGCGTGGCGGCGGCCTCGGCCTACGGCAGCCGCGTGATGAAGAAGGGAGCCCCCGTGGAGCCCCTCGACGCGCTGCTCCGGCAGGGTCAGCGCGAGCTCGTGCTGCCCGCGGCGGAGGGCGTCGCGTCGCGGGGCCTCGCCTCGGCGCTGCGGCCGCTCCTGCTGGTGGTGCGTGCGGGCGAACCGGGCGAGCGGGAGCGCGCGCTGCTGGCCCTCGGCACGCTCGGCGACGCGCGGGCGCTCGAAGAAGTGGAAGGGATCGCGCAGGGCGGCACGCCGGAGGAACCGGTCGACCCGTCGATGGTGCACGCGGCGATCGAGGCCCTCGGGCGGATGGCGCCGAAGCTCACGGACGCCGACGTGCGGGCGCGGGTGATCGAGCGCGTCGAGCTGGTGGCGTCGGACTCGCCCGACCCGGGGGCTCGCAACGGAGCGCTCTGCGGGCTCCGGCACATCGGCGGCGAGCGGGCGCGGGCGAAGCTGGAGGCCATCCTCGCCGACGAGAGCGTCCCCGAGTACGCGCGCAACATGGCCGCCGAGCAGCTCGGTGAGCTCGGCGACGTCGCCTCCGAGGCGCCCCTCGCCCGCGCGCTCAGCGCCCACGAGTACCACCTTCGGATGGACGCGCGCGCGGCGTTGGAGAAGCTCTTCCCGAAGGATCGGACGCGCGTCGAGCTGCTCGCGCTCGACAGTCCGCACGGGGACATCGCCGGCCCCGCGGCGAGCTTCCTCGCCACCGAAGGAGACCCGGCGACGCTCGTCCCGCGGCTCGCCTCCATCACCAACGCGTTTCTCCGCGCGCGGCTCCGCTACGGGCTCCTGCGGCGCGGCGCCGCCCCCGTCGACGCGCTCTGTGTCCTCCTGGAGAGCGACCACGCGCCCGTCCGCGAAGACGCCGCGTGGCTCATCGGCGCCCGCACCGGCGCGCCCGACGGCGCGGACGCTGGCTTCGACGACGCCGCGCGGGCCTCCCTCGGGCGCTCGCTGGTGTCGGCGGCGAAGCGCTCGGCGGCGCGGTGGTCGTCCGTGCATCCGCGGGAGACGTTCGTCGAGGCGAGCGCGTGGTCGAGGGTGCTCTGGGCCGCGACGCGCCTCCACGCGCCGGGGCTGACCGAGATCGCGCGGGAGCTCGTCCGCGCGGGCGACGCGGCCCATGCGATGGTGCGGACGGCGGCGGCGCGCGCGCTCGAAGGCGTGGGCGACGAGGCCTCGCGGGCGGCGCTGACCGAGGCGCTCGGCGACCCCGAGGCCTCGGTGCGCGCGGCGGCGGCGCGGGCGCTCACCACGACGCACGGCGATCGGTCTGCGGCGCTCGCGACGGCGGTGCGGCCCTTCGACCCGGTGAGCCTCGCGATCGCCGCGAAGCAGCCGGGTCACCGCGACGCCGTGCTCGCCACCGACGAGGGACGTCGCCTCGCGCTGCCGACGATGATCGTCGCTCGGGAGACGGCGCCGCTCGTGTCGATCGCGCGCACGGGCGCCGACCTCACCGCGCGCCTCGACGCCATCGCGGCGCTGGGGCTGACGGGCGGGGCCGACGCGGCGGCGGTGCTGACCGAGCTCGCGTTCGACAAGAAGGGCGGCGACGTGGCGCTCCGCAAGGCGGCGTACCGGGCGCTGCGGCGCGCGCGCAGGGTCGACGAGCGACGCCAGGCGGCGGAGGAAGGACGCGTCGGATGAGCACTGCGCCGAGCGCGCGCCGGGTGTCGGTGCGCTTCTCCAACCGGAGTCAGGTGGCGGCGGCGGGCGATGGGGCCCGTGTGTCGCTGGGCCTCGACGCGCTCCGCGCCGAGGTGGGGCTGCGCGGGCGGGTGTTGCAGCCGGGGCTGTTCCGCGACGCGGTGGCGAGCGCGGCGGCCGTCCTCGGGAGCGACCTCCGCCACAAGAGCAAAGACCGCACGGCCTACCTCGCGTACCTCGCGAAGCAGGGGAAGAAGGCCAACGCGCAGATCTGGGAGGCGCACAAGGCCTTCCTCGACGAGTCGCTCGACGGCGAAGAGCGGCACGCCACCACCCTCGACCCGCTGCTCACCGTGCACCCCGATGAGACGTCGCTGGAGGTGTTCTCACAAGACGAGAGCTCGTACGCGCGGCTCGCCCTGCACAGCGAGCTCTTCGAAGGGCGCGAGGCGGCCCACGGGAGCACCTTCGTCGAGCTCGGCGCGGACTTCCTCGACGCTGTGGACCGCGTCCGCACGTACCTCCCCGTGCACCTCGACGCGACGCCCCGACGCGCCGCCAACGCGCAGCTCCCCGAGGCGACGCGCGACGCGGACGTCCCCTGGCGCTGGCTGAGGGGTTTCCTCCAGGTGCAGTCGGCGGCGACGCTCTCCGCGGCCACCTGCGAGCTCGCCCCCATCGACCTCTACAACATCCTCTACGCGCTCCGCACCCGGCGCGCGAAGAAGTCCCCGCGGGCGCTGCGCTTCGAGCTCGTCCCCGGCGCGCCGCCGCGCATCGTGCTGGAGCCCTGGGAGATCGTGCTGGAGTGCCACGGCCCGGTGTACCGCGGTGCGGCGCCGCGGGTGGTGCGCACCTTCGGTCGGCAGCGCCTGATGGCCCTGCTCCGCGCGCTCCCGCACGCGCGCTCGGTGAAGGTTCACCTCCTCGGCGCGGGGATGCCCACCTTCTGGGTGCTCGACCTCGGCGTCGCGTCGCTCACCCTGGGGCTCACCGGGTGGACGGAGAGCGGCTGGTCGAGCGCGGCCTCCTTCGACGCCCTCACGCCGCCCCGCGAGTCGAGCGCCCTCGCGGCAAGCGTGCGTGCGCGGCTCCTGGCGCAGGGCCCGATGACGCTCGCGGCGCTGGCGAAGGCCACCGACGCGAGCACGGGAGACACCCGCGCGGCGTTGCAGCTCGAGTGCCTCCGCGGGCGCTGCGTCTACGACCTCGCGCGCGGCGTGTACCGTCCCCGCGACCTCTTCGAGGCGCCCGTCGACGAGGCGGTGATTCGCTACGGCAACGAGCGCGAGCTGCGCGCCCACCGGCTGCTCGGCGACGGCGAGTCGACCCCGTCGGGCGAGGTGCGGCTCACCAAGGTGCACGACCTCGTCGGCGAAGGCGTGGAGATCCACGGCGAGGTGATCGACCGGGAGGCGCAGCGGAGCTTCGCGCCGAGCTTCACGCTCGACCTGGAGGGCCGCGCGGTCAACGCCACCTGCGGGTGCCCCACCTTCCGGCGCAGCGGGATGCGCGAGGGGCCGTGCGAGCACATGATCGCGCTGCGGCTCGCGTACGGGCGGCGGCGGGCCGAGGAGGAGCGCGCGCGGCAGACCCCCGAGGGCCGCAAGCTCATCCGGGCGGAGACGCGCACCTTCGTGCGGCGCGGCGGCGACGGGCGCGAGCAGGTGTACCGGCTCTCGCTCGACGGCAAGGTGGTGCGGGTCCGCTGGGGCGCGCGCAGCGACGAGGCGCGCGAGCAGCGGCTGTGGTTCGACAGCGACCGGGAGGCGCGCGAGGCGTACTTCGGGCGCATCGAGGCGCTGTCGACCGAAGGCTTCATCGACGCGGAGAGTGCGTTCGCATGAGGGAGCAACTGTGGTAGAGGAGCAGTGGAGGTGACGCGGACGAGACGATAGACGAGCGCAGCGGAGAGCGCGTCGGCGGTGCATCAGCGAATGCGCCTAGCGCGCAGGGGCGATGTCGCGTCGCCCTCGACTACTCCGTGCACGACGCTCTGCAAGGTAGCCTGTTCTTGGTTGAACGTCGGTAGGGGCCCCGAGTTGTCCCTGCTGACTGAACCAACGATGCAGGCCACCGTTCAGCAGGGACAACTCGGGGCCCCTACCGACGTTCAACCGGTGAGGCTACCGATGCCCCGAGAGGGGAACGGTGGTGCCGCCGACGGCGCGCTCCCCGCTACGCTCGCAGGTCTCCGTCCGTGATCACCCGCTGCGACCCCCGGAAGAGGGCCGCTGAGTCATGACCGCGAAGATCGACACGATCGTCCAGGCCGCCGCCCCCGCGGTGCTCCCCCCGCCGAAGGACCCCTACGCCCGCGGCCCGCGGCAGCGCGCCGCCCTCGAGACGCCCGAGCAGCGCAAGGCCGCCCACGAGGAGCGGGTCGCGCGTTGGAAGGCGATCACCGAGGCCGGCGGCATCGACGGGTGGGTGCGCGCCGAGCTGGTGAAGAAGGCGCTCTCCACCGAGAACCTCGACCCTTCGCAGATGAGCGCGAAGGAGATCGCGCTCTACAAAGAGCAGAAGAAGAACGAGGCCGCCGAGCGGCGCGTGCTCCGGCGCCTCGCGTGGCAGTCGTGGCAGGCGACGCACATCACCCACCTCGGCGCGCAGGTCTACTGGGACGAAGACGCCTCGCCCGACCGCCTCGACGTCGAGAACGGCGACGAGCGACTGAAGGCCGCGGGGCTCCCCGAGCACAAGAGCCCCGACGACCTCGCGAAGGCCCTCGGGCTCACCATCCCACGGCTGCGGTGGTTCACGTTTCACCGCGACGTCGACACGGGGACGCACTACCGCCGCTGGCAGATCGCCAAGCGGAGCGGCGGGACGCGCACCATCACCGCCCCGAAGCGCGAGCTCAAGGCCACGCAGCGCGCGGTGCTGCGGACCATCGCCGAGCGGCTCCCGGTGCACGGCGCGGCGCACGGGTTTCTCCCCGGTCGCTCGATCGTGACCAACGCGAAGGTGCACGTCGGCGCCCACACGCTGGTGAAGGTCGACATCAAGGACTTCTTCCCCACAGTGACCTGGCGTCGCGTGAAGGGGCTCTACCGCAAGGCGGGCTACCCCGAGCAGGTGGCGACGCTCCTCGCGCTGCTCGGCACCGAGTCGCCGCGCGAGGCCGTGGAGTTTCGCGGCAAGACGCTCTTCGTCGCGTCGGGTCCGCGCGCGCTGCCGCAGGGGGCGCCGACCTCACCCGCCCTCACCAACGCGCTCTGCCTCCGCATGGACCGCCGTCTGTCGGGCCTCGCGCGGCTCTTCGGCTTTCGCTACACGCGCTACGCGGACGACCTCACGTTCTCGTGGCGGCCGCGCGCCGACGCGCCTGCGGAGACGCACCCGAAGGCGCCGGTGGGGTCGTTTCTCAAGGGGGTCGGGCAGATTCTGCGGGCGGAGGGGTTCGTGATGCACCCGGCGAAGACCGAGGTGCTCCGCCGCGGGAGCCGTCAGGAGGTCACCGGGCTGGTGATCAACGAGGCGCGCGAAGGGGTGGCAGAGACGCGGGTGCCGCGCGACGTGCGGCGGCGCTTGAAGGCGGCGATCCACAACCGCGAGCAGGGCAAGGCGCGGGAGGGCGAGTCGCTCGCGCAGCTCGAAGGCATGGCGGCCTTCGTCTACATGACCGACCCGGTGAAGGGACGCGCCTTCCTCGAGCGCGTGGCGAAGCTCAAGGCCCGCGAGGCGTAGACACCGGGGCGGGGCAGAGCCCGCGCCCCTACGAGGCGGGGAGACGTAGGGGAGGGGCTCGCCCCTCCATCTGGAGCCGATTCAGCGCTCGGGCGCCGGGAAGCGGAAGTTGCGGATCACCGTGTCGCGCAGCCACCCCTGGAGGTGCTCGATCTCGTCTTCGTTGGACGCGAGTCGAACGACGAAGTGCCGTCGGCCGTTGGGCACGATGAGCGCGGCGGCGCGGAGCTCGGCGCTCCCGTCGCGGCCGTACTGGGCGACCCAGTAGCCCTGAGCGCCCCCGAGCTCGTCGTCACCCGTGGCGCGCATGGTGGTGGTGGCGTCGCCGAGCGTCGGGAGGACGCGCTGGGCCGGCGGGAGCGCGCCGAACTCCGCGCTCGTGGAGCCGGGCGCGGGGCGGGCCACTTCGAAGACCTCCAGCGACTCGGTGTGGACCGGGTGCGTGTAGCGGTGCGCGCTCGCCCCGCCCGCGCTGCGGTGGTTGGCAAACTCCCACCCGCCCGGCGCGGTGTCGAAGGTGAACGCCGTCCGCGGCTGCGAGGCGCACCCGCCGCCGAGCGCGAGGGTCGCCGCAAGCAGCGGCGCGCAGAGGCCCTGGAACCATGCTCGTGAACGCATCAGAGACGCGGGTAGCACCCGAGAAAAATCACGTCCAGAAAACGGCAGCGGCGCTCACAGCGCGCGCATCAACGCGACCTCGATCTGCACGGCGTCGGGTCCGTTCCAGGGGTCGTTGCGGAGCGCGCCGAACACCTCGACGCGCGCGCCCGCCGCGGGGATCTCGCCCCGCTCGCGCCGCTGCTGGCCGTCTCGGACGAAGCCGTTGAGCGTGCGCCGACCGAGCGCGAGCGTCACCCGCAGGTGCCCCTCGCCGACGGGCCGCGCGTCGCGGAGCTGCGCGTCTTCGAGGCGGGCCACCACCTCGGGGTTGCCCTCGCCGGTGGGTTCGAGGGTGAGCAGGTCGCGGCCGAGTTCGACGGTGAGGTCGGCCTCGGTGAGGTCGACGTCGGCGCGCGCCGCCGCCCGCGTCGCCTTGGGCTGGCGCGTCATGGCGTCAGCGAAGCCCGCGCGGAAGGCCTCCACGCGCTCGCGGCGGATGCTCAGGCCCGCGGCCCCATCGTGACCGCCGCAGCGGATGAGGTCGCCCTTGCACGCCATCACGGCATCGTAGAGCTTCGACCCGCGCGGCGCCCGCACCGAGCCGACGCCCTCCTCGCCGTCGAGGGAGATCACCGCGACGGCGACGCCGAGGCGGTCGACGAGGCGCCCCGCGACGATGCCGCCCATCCCGTGGTGCCACCCGTCGCCCGCCACCACGATGCCCGCGGGGAGCGTGTCGCCGTACACGCGCTCCACCTGCTTCGAAGCCTCGTGGATGAGCGCGGCGGAGATTTCGCGGCGCTGCTGGTTGGCGGCGGCGAGGTCGCGCGCGAGGGAGGCGGCGCGCGCGGGGTCGTCTTCGAGCAACAGGCGCAGCGTGGGCATCGCCGATCCGAGCCGCCCCGGCGCGTTGAGCAGCGGCGCCACCTGGAAGCCGATGTCCCGCGCCGAGAGCCGGAACTTGGGCTTCACCTCGGCGAGGAGCGCGCGCACGCCGGGCGTGACCTCGCCGTCGCCGATGCGGTTGAGCCCCGCACGGGTGAGGATGCGGTTGTCGCCGTCGAGGGGCGCGACGTCGGCGACGGTGCCGAGGGCGACGAGGTCGAGCAGGCCGCGGAGGTCGAGCGTGGCGTCGAGGCGGGCCCGCACCGCAGCGGCGATGGAGAAGGCCAGGCCGACGCTCGCCATGTGCTTGTACGCAAAGCCGCACCCGGGGCGGTGGGGGTTGAGAAACGCGAGCACCGGGAGGGCCTCGTCGGGCACCTTGTGGTGGTCGACGACGATCGCGTCGACGCCGCACGCGCGGAGCGACTCCAGGCGCGGGTGGTCGCTCGTGCCGCAGTCGCAGGTGACCACCACCGCGGGGCGCTCGGCGAGGACGCGCTGGAGGGCGGCTTCGCTGAGCCCGTAGCCCCCTTCGAAGCGCGAGGCGACCAGGGCGGTCACGTCGGCCCCGAGGCGGCGGAGCACGCGGGTGAGGAGCGTCGAGCTGGTGATCCCGTCGACGTCGTAGTCGCCGAACACGACGATGCGCTCGCGCTTGCGGATGGCGGCGACGAGGCGCTCGGCGGCGATGTCGCGGTCGGCCATGGCGTCGGGGCGCGACAGGTCGCCGAGGCGCGGCGAGAGGAAGCGTCGGGCGGCCTCGGGCTCGCGCACCCCGCGGTCGTAGAGGACGCGCGCGACGAGGGGGTGCAGGCGGAGCTCGCGGGCGAGCGAGTCGGCTTCGGGGGAGGGCTGCATTGGGGGGCGGCGACGATAGCACCGCTCGCGCGCGAAGCGCGAAGTCCGGGCGACCCGACCCAGGCGTTGCCGAGCACGTCACCGACCTCGTGGCGAGCGCGCGCCACGCCTGCGCGCAGGCCAGCTCGGCGACGGCACGCGGATGAGCCGCTTCCGCCCGGTGCTGGTGCAGGTCGAACGCGCCTCCTTCGCAACTTCACCGGAAGGCGTCCCCGCGGTCACGCGAAAGCCGCTCCCCCCCCTTGCGCTCCGACCACGTCGTCGTCACAGACCTGTGGATGCGCCACGCACTGCACGTCCTCTCGTTCGCGATGGTCGCCGTCGCCTGCGCGCCGACGCCGAACGAGCCTCCTCCAAACCCGTCGCGCCCCATCGACGCGACCGTCACGCCCGACGCGACCGTCACACCCGACGCGACCGTCACACCCGACGCGACCGTCACGCCCGACGCGACCGTCACACCCGACGCGCCCGTCCCCCCCGACGCGCCCATCCCCCCCGACGCGCCGTCACCTCCCGGCGCGACGTTCTGCGAGGCGACGCCGCCCAACCTGCCCGCGGGCGTACGCGTCCCGGACGGCTTCTGCATCCGCCGCTTCGCCCGCGTGGGGACGCCCCGCGTGCTGGCCTTCGCCCCCAACGGCGACCTCTTCGCGGCCTCGCCCTCCGCGGGCACGCCGGGTGGTGCGCCGCTCGGGATGGGCGCGATCCTCGTGCTCCCCGACGACAACCGCGACGGCCTGGCCGACGGGACGAACGTGTTTCTGCCCGGAGTGCCGACCGTGCACGGGCTCCTCTTCGACCCCGACGCGCTCTTGTACACGCTCGACCGCGGCGTGTACCGCCTCCCCTACACGACGGGCGACCGCGCGGCGCGCGCCCCGCTCGCCAGCCACACGCGCCTCGCCACGCTCGACGACACCATCCGCTGGACGCACACGCTCGCTCGCGCCACCGACGGGACGCTCTACGTGTCCATGGGTCAGCACGACACGGGCGTGTGCCCGGTGCCCAACCGCCGCGTGGGCTCGGTGCTCCGCATCGGCGGCGACGCCCCGCTGACGGGCGCGACGGTGGTCGACGGCCTGCGCAACCCGATGTACCTGCGCTGCAAGAGCTGGGGCGCGTGCTACGCCGCCGAGCTCACCAACGACTCGTGGGGGGCGTACGGCGGCGTGGAGAAGCTCATCCAGCTCCGGCAGGGCGACGACTACGGCTTCCCCTGCTGCGTCGACCGCAACCTGCGCTGGCCCGGGACGCCCGCGGGCTACGACTGCGGGCGGGTCGCGGTGTCGGTGCAAACCTATCCCCTGCACGACACCCCGTTCGGCTTCGACTGGGCTCCGTCGTCGTGGCCCGCGCCCTACGGCGACGCGCTCTTCGTCGGGCTCCACGGCGTCGTCGGGTCGTGGACCAACACGGGTGTTCAATGGTCGCCCACCGACCCGGCCACCCACCGCCCGACCCGCGCCACGACCTTCTTCGCCACCGGATGGGGACGCTCGGCGGCCATCACAGGCCGCGTGGCCGACCTCGTGTTCGCGCCCGACGGGCGGATGTTCTTCTCCGACGACGAGGACGGGGGCATCTACTGGGTCGCCCCCACGTCGCTCCGCCGTCCCTAAGCCCTCGCGCTGCCGTCGCGCATCGCGACCTCGACCAACGAGTTCAACCACCCCATCACGGTCTGCGCTCGTCCGCGCTGATCGTCCGCTACGCGACCGTCTCCAGGAGCCGCGGCGTCACCTCGCGCAGCGCCGCGTCTCCCGGCTCGCGCACCCGGCACATCGGCGCGCGGGCGGCGAGGTGGGGCGGCGTGTCGTGCACCGCCTCCACCATCGCGCCGCCTTCGAAGCGAATGAGCACGTTCTCCCCCGCCCCGTAGGCCGGCGCGTCGCAGCCCGCGAGCAGCGGCAGGCGCCACGCCTCGCTGTCGAGGTGCGGGCAGAAGGTGCCGGTCACGAAGCCCAGGCCCTCGCGCACCCCGCCGCCGGGCACGCTGTCAGTCACGTAGCGATCGAACCAGCAGTTGGCCCCGGCGCTGATGCCTGCGAACACGGTGCCGCCGTCGTAGGCCTCCCGCAGCGCGCGGTCGAAGCCGAACTCGCGCCACACGGCGATCATCCCCACGGTGTTGCCGCCGCCGACGTAGACGAGGTCGGCGTCGACGACGGCGCTCCGGTAGTCGCGCCGCATCTCGTAGGGGAAGAAGGTGAGGGCGCTGGCGTCGCAGTCGAGCGCGGTGAAGGCCTTGAGGAAGGCGAGCTGCGTCCGCTCGCTGTCGCCCAGCGCCGTGCCGAGGAACAGCGCGCGCAGCCGCCGCCCGTTGGCGGATCGGGCGTGCGAGAGGATGTAGCGCTCTTGCAGGCGGCGAGCGTCGTGGAGGAGGAAGCCGCCGCCGCCGACGGTGATGAGGGTGGACGTGTGCATCGGGCGATCTCCGGCGAGGAGCCTACTACGGCGCGCCACGGCTCGGAGCGCGGGCATTTTTCCCGCGTTCGTCGCGTGGTCGACGATAGCCTTTGGGGCGATGAATCACGCTCGCCCTTACGGCCTCCACACGTGCCTCGTGGCCCTCTCCCTCGCCGTCTCTGCCTGCGGAGACAGCAGCGCCGTCCAGAGCGCCGACGTCCACCCGTGCACCGACCTCTCCGCCGACGCGCCAGGCCCCAACGCCCACGACGCCGCGGTCACCGACGCCGCCACGAACGATCTCGCGCCTGCGGTCGACGCGAGCGGCGAGGTGGGCTCCGATGCGACCGTCGATGCGGCCATCGACGCGAGCAGCGAGACGGGCAGCGATGCACCGGGTGACGCACCGCTCGACGCATCGGTGGACGCACCGGGTGACGCACCGCTCGACGCAGCTGTGGACGCGCCGGGAGACACACCGCTCGACGCCGACGCCCCTGGCCCCGATGCGACCCCGGTCGATGCGCCGACCACCGTCTGCCCGCGTGGCTACACCGACTGCGACGGCGATCCCTCCAACGGCTGCGAGGTGGTTCTCGCCGATGACCCGACCCACTGCGGGGCCTGCGACCGTGTCTGCCCGGGCGGAACGATCTGCGAAGCGGGCGGGTGCGTCGCGGGACCGGCCCTCGCCGTGGCGCTCGCCATCGACCACGGCTGCGCGACCCTCGCCGACCGCACGGTGGGGTGCTGGGGTTCGAACAACCTCCACCAGCTCGGCGACGGCACCACCGACAACCACCTCTCCACCGTGCGCGTGGTGGGCCTGCGCGACGTGACCGCGCTCGCCGCCATCGACGGCGCCACCTGCGCGCTGCGCACCAACGGCACCGTGGCCTGCTGGGGCGACAACACGCAGGAGCGACTCGGCGTCGCCACCGTCGCCACGGTCGACGCGCCGGCCGACGTGCCGGGCATCGCCGACGCGCAGCAGATCACCCTCGGCCCCGAGCACGCCTGCGCCCTCCGCGCGGGCGGTCGCGTGTCGTGCTGGGGGCGCAATCGTCAGGGCGAATCGGGCGCGGGCGTCACCCGCGTGCGCGACCTCCTCACCAGCGGCGCGCTGCAGGTGGTCGCGGGCCTGAACGTCACGTGCATCCGCCACGAGAGCGGCACGGTGCGCTGCGTCGGCGCCAACACCTCAGGCGCCTTCGGCAGCGCGACGCCCGCGGGCAGCGCCACCTTCGTCACCGTGCCCGGCGTCACTGCGCCGCACACGCTCGCCGTCTCCGATCAGACCTTCTGCGCGTCCGTGTCGGGCGGGCGCGTCCTGTGCTGGGGCCTCAACGACGACGCGGGCAACGGCGGCCCCGGCGGCGTGGTGGCTCCCACCACGGTGCTCGGGGTGTTCGAGGCGACGCACGTCGTCGGGGGGAGCAACCTGTTCTGCGCGCTCTCCGGGGGCCGCTCGATCTACTGCTGGGGCGGCACCGCGCGCGACATCACGGGCGACACCTTCTACCCCTCAGGTGTGCCGCTGCTGGTGCCCGACGCGCCCCCCTCCGCGGGCTTCGCCGTCGCCCAGGGGACCCTCATCGTGCGCCGACGCGACGGCGCGCTCCAGGCCATCAGCACGCGCTACACGATCTCCGGGGGCAACAGCAACCTGCCCACGCGCGTCCCGCTCTTCGGCCACCCGTGGGACCTGCGGTGCCCGACGGGGGCGTGCGGCTCCCTCGACGTCCAGGGCTCGCGCGCCAACACCTGCGCGCTCCGCGACGACGGGCGCGTGGCGTGCTGGGGAACGCTCCCCTTCGTCGAGGCGGGCGAGACGCGCGCCGTGGCGAGCCGCCGCGCCCCCGCCGTGGTCGCCGGCCTCACCGAGGTGACGCAGATCACCACGGGCACCGCGCACGCCTGCGCCCTCCGGCGCGATGGGCGCGTGTGGTGCTGGGGCGCCAACAGCTACGGTCAGCTCGGCGACGGGCGCGAGATCCCCCGCTACCAGCCCGCGGCGGTCGACGCGCTGCGCGACGCGGTGGACGTGGCCGCGAGCGAGCAGCACACCTGCGCCGTCACCAGCGACGGGCGCGTGTGGTGCTGGGGCGACAACGCGTACGGCGAGCTCGGCGACGGGACCACCACCCGCCGCGCGCTCCCCACCGCCGTGCCGGGCGTCACCGACGCGGTCGACGTGTCGGTCGGGGTGAACTTCTCCTGCGCGCTGCGCCGCACCGGAACGGTCGCCTGCTGGGGCCTCACCACGCGCCTCGGCGTCGGCACCGTCGCCACCACGGGCACGCTCGCCGTCACCGCGGTGCCAGGCGTGACCGACGCGGTCGCCATCGACGCGGGCAACGTCGGCACCTGCGCGCGCCGGCGCGACGGGACGGCGGTGTGCTGGGGCGGCGGCTCGGGCACGATCCCTAACCGCGCGGCGCCGCTCGCGGGGCTCGCCGACGTCGCGGAGGTGCGCGTGGGCTCGGACATGGCCTGCGCCGTGCGGGCCAGGGGCGAGGTGCGCTGCTGGGGCAACAACCCCGAGGGGCAGCTCGGCGACGGCACCACCACCACTGCCCCCTACGGGGCGCCGGTGACGGTGGTCGGCCTCACCGACGCGACGCACATCAACCCCAGCGGCGGAGCCACCTGCGCGCGCCGACGCAACGGTCAGGTGGTGTGCTGGGGCCGCGGCGGCCTCGGCGACGGTTCCGACCTCTCGACGATCGCTCGAACGCGCCCGGGTGCGCCGATCTTCGGCCTGCCCTGAGCGCGCTCCGGAGGCTCAGCGCACGGCGAGGGTGAAGCGGAGGGAGTCGGTGCAGGTGGCGGCGTTCCACACCTGGTCGGAGCCCGAGCAGGTGTCCTGGCCTCCCACCGCGTGGCCGCTGTAGAAGGGCGCGGTGGTGCCCGTGATGCAGAGCCGCCCCCAGTTGCCCGAGGTGACCCACGGGTCGCCGCAGCGCTGGCTGTAGGTGTTGTACCCGTAGCGCAGCGTCGCGCTCACGGGCGCCATCCCGCCCACCACCACCATCACGCTCTCGTCCTGCGCCGCGTACCGGAACGGCGACTGGAGCCGCCACGCCGACGGCAACCCGAACGCCGCCCAGTTGGCGTACACCGCGTTGGTCGTGTTGCGGTACGCCATCAGCGCGCGCGTCGAGGCCGCCAGCAACGTCGCGTCCTGCACGGTGTAGTCGAGGGCGCCGTCGCTGTAGTTGGACGTCGCGGCCTGGAAGACCACCGTCCACCCGCCGCCCTCCGTCGTCATGTCGCAGAAGACGGTGTAGGGCGAGCGGCCGCCCGCGCCGTCGGGGTCGATGATGTAGTTGCCGCTGATCGACGAAGGCGCCGTGCGGAGGATCTCCGCGCAGCTCCGGTTGTTGACGCAGCGTCCGTCCTCGCAGCGGCCGGTGCCGCAGGCGTTGCCGCACGCCCCGCAGCTCGTCGCGCTCGTGCGGAGGTCGACCTCGCAGCCGTTGGCCGCGCTGCGGTCGCAGTCGGCGAAGCCCGCGTTGCAGGTGAACCCGCAGGCCCCCGCCGCGCACGTCGTCGTCGCGTTGGCCGCCGTCGCGCAGCGCGTCCCGCAGGCGCCGCAGTGGGCCACCGCCGTGCGGAGGTCGGCCTCGCAGCCCGTCGCCGCGCTCAGGTCGCAGTCGCCGTAGCCCGTCGCGCAGGTGTATCCGCAGGCCCCCGCCGCGCACGTGCGGGCCCCGTTGGCGACGGCGGGGCAGGCGTTGCCGCAGCCGCCGCAGTGCTCGACGCTCGCCGCCGGGTTGACGCACGACCCGCCGCAGCGCGACTCGCCCGTCGCGCAGCCGCTCACGCACGCCGGAGCGCCGCCCATCGCGGTGCAGAGGGGCGTCGCGGCGCCGCAGACGGTGCCGCAGCGGCCGCAGTTGGAGGTGCCGTTGAGCGACGCCTCGCACCCCGTGGTGGCCAGGCCGTCGCAGTCGGCGAAGCCCGCCGCGCAGGTCGCGCCGCACACGCCCGCCGCACAGGTGGGGGCCGCGTTGGCGCCGGCCGCGCAGGTGTTGCCGCAGCGACCGCAGTGCGAGGTGGTGCGCGCGAGGTCGACCTCGCAGCCGTTGGCCGCGTTGCCGTCGCAGTCGCCGCGGCCCTCTTCGCAGCGGATGCCGCAGCGGCCCGCGGTGCAGGTGGCGGCGCCGCCGGGGCCCGCGGGGCACACGCTGCCGCAGCGACCGCAGTCCGACACGGCGGTGGTGAGGTCGACCTCGCAGCCGTTGGTGGGGTTGCCGTCGCAGTCGTCGAAGCCCGGGTCGCAGCGGAGCCCGCAGCGCCCCACCTCGCACGACGCCGCCGCGCGCGGACCGGTAGGGCACGCGTTGCCGCAGCGCCCGCAGTGCCGGACGTCGCTCGTGGTGGCCACCTCGCAGCCGTTGGCCGCGCTGCCGTCGCAGTCGCCGAAGTCGGCCTCGCAGGTGATGCCGCACGTCCCCATCGCGCAGGCCGGCCGCGCGTTGGCGCGCCGCGCGCAGACGTTGCCGCAGGCGCCGCAGTGGTCGGGCGCCGTGGCGGTGTCGACGCACGACGAGCCGCAGCGGGCCTGCCCCGCGACGCATCCGCTGGAGCACGCGAAGGCCCCGCGCTCGCCCTCGACGCAGAGGGGCGTCGCGCCGGCGCAGGCGTTGCCACAGGCGCCGCAGTTGGCCGTCCCCGAGAGGGCGGCCTCGCAGCCGTTGGTGGCCACGCCGTCGCAGTCGGCGAAGCCCGGGAGGCAGGCGAGGCGGCACGTCGCGGCGGCGCAGGCGGGGGCGGCGTTGGCGGCGGCGGCGCACATCCGTCCGCAGGCCCCGCAGTGCGACGCGCTCACGCGGGTGTCGACCTCGCAGCCGTTGGCGGCCATCCCGTCGCAGTCGGCGAAGCCCGTGTCGCAGGTGAGCCCGCAGCGGCCCATCGCGCAGGCCGACGCGGCGTTGGGCGCCGTCGGGCACTGCATCCCGCAGCCGCCGCAGTGGGCGTCGGCGGTCTGGGTGTTCACCTCGCAGCCGTTGGTGGCCATCCCGTCGCAGTCGGCGAAGCCGGTGGCGCAGGCGATGGCGCAGCGGCTCTCGGCGCACCGGCCGGTGGCGTTGGTGGGGGCCGGACAGTGCGCGTCGGTGGTGCAGGCCACGCAGCGGTGGGCCGTGACATCGCAGCGGGCGGCGGCGGGCGTGGTGGCGCAGTCGCTGTCAGCGCCGCAGCCGGCCTCGCAGCGGTTGGCCGGGGTGCAGTACTCGCCGGTCGCGCACGACCCGCGGTTGGTGGCGTTGCAGGCGACGCACATCCCGCTCGCGGCGTCGCACACCCGACGGCCAAACTCGTCGGCCCCGCAGTCGGTGTTGTCGCGGCAGCGGCCCGTCACGTCGGGCGGGACGTCGGTGGCCGGCCCGTCGGGCGGCGCGAGGTCGGCGGGCGCGTCCTTCGCGACGTCGGCGGGGGCGTCGAGCGACGGGGCGTCGGGCGCGTCGAGGGCGCCGTCCTTGGGGGCGTCGAGCGAGGTGTCGGAGGTGACGTCGGGCGCGGCGTCGAGCGCGCCGACGACCGGCGAGCTGCCGTCGCACGCGGCGACGAACAGCGCGACGAGGCACAGAGGAAGGGCGCGAATGCGGGTCACCATGGTGGCGCGGGCTCCTGGGCGGAGGGGAGGTGCGGCGTGCGTACTCCCACGGCGCCGCACCCTTGGGGATCGCACCACGCCCGCGTCGCCGTCAAGCGCGGGCTGCGCGCCAGGGCGTTCGGAGTCGAGCTTCGGAGCGACGAGAAGCTACGCCCGAGCGCTTCCGCGCGTACGGTCCGTCATCCGTCGCCGGGAGCGTTAGGGGGCTCCCAACGGAGCGACGAGAAGCTACGCCCGAGCGCTTCCGCGCGTACGGTCCGTCATCCGTCGCCGGGAGCGTTAGGGGGCTCCCAACGGAGCGACGAGAAGCTACGCCCGAGCGCTTCCGCGCGTACGGTCCGTCATCCGTCGCCGGAGGCCTTAGAGGCGCCCCCAACGGAGCGACGAGAAGCTACGCCCGAGCGCTTCCGCGCGTACGGTCCGTCATCCGTCGCCGGAGGCCTTAGAGGCGCCCCCAACGGAGCGACGGAGAGTCGTTCCCGATCGCTTCCGCGATACGGTCCGTCATCCTTCGCTGGAGGCGGTGGCGGCGCCCCAG
>JBILLV010000138.1:0-23174 GCA_044375895.1 Polyangiales bacterium
TATAGGGCATCCGATGGCCCGGACCGTCAGGCACCCCCGCAGCGCCCGTCCCATGTCCCGCGGGTGTGCTCGCTCGGGACCGTGTGTGTACAGCCCAGCGGCACGTCGTGCAGTGTTGCTGTCGTGGGGCCCCGACTGGCGCGTGGAGGGCCCCGGCTGGCCGCACCAGCAGCACAGCAGCTTTGTTGTGCACGGCGGCATCCGCTGGCATGTGCAGCGCCTGGGCAGCGGCCCCGTGCTGCTCCTCTTGCACGGCACCGGCGCCTCCAGCCACTCCTTCCGCGACCTGATGCCCCTCCTGGCGCGGCGCTTCACCGTGGTGGCCGTGGATCTGCCGGGTCACGCCTTCACCGCTGCGCCGCACAGCTTCTCGCCCTCCCTGCCCGACATGGCCGCCGCCCTGGCCGATCTGCTGGCGGAGCAGCGCCTGTCGCCGGAGGTCGTCGTGGGCCACTCCGCGGGGGCGGCGGTGCTGGTGCGCATGGCGCTGGACCGCCGCATCGCCCCGCGGCTCCTGTGCGGCCTGGGCGCGGCGCTGTACCCCCTGCGCGGCGCCACCTGGCTCTTCGCTCCGACGGCGGCGCGCTTCCTGTCGCGCTCGGGCCTGGCGGCGGAGCTGATCGCCCTGCAGGCGCGCGATCAGACCAGCGTGGACTGGCTGCTGCGGCGCACAGGATCGGTGCTGGACGGGCGCGGCGTGGATCTGTACCGGCGCCTGGCGCAGAGCCCCGGGCACGTCGCTGGCGTCCTGGCCATGCTGGCGCGCTGGGATCTGGAGCCCCTGTGGGGTGCGCTGCCGCGGCTGACCACGCCGCTGTACCTGCTGGGCGGGGAGAATGATCGGGCCATCCCGCTGGAGCACCAGCAGCAGGCGGCCTCCCGCGCGGCTCGCGGGCGCCTGCACCGGGTCCCCGGCACGGGCCACCTCTTGCTCGAGGAGCAGCCGGAGCTGGTGGTGCGCCTCTTGCTGGAGGAGCTGGATCGGGGGGAGGCGGCGGAGCCTTCGGCGGATACAGAAGAGGCCGCGAGGCGCTGACAAAAGCTGCAGATCCTTCGCTCCTGTTCAGATCGCTGCTTGCCGTTTGCTTCGCCGCCTGCTAGCCTGCTTCGCAGGCATCAACGGGTCTCCTCCCTGCGCCAGTTCTGCTAGGGTATCCCCGCGGGACCGCGCAGGAGGCGGCCATCGTCCACCCGCTAAACCGGAGGAGCACCTTGTCCACTGCCGAATCCGAGAGCCTGAGCAGCGAGGGGCTCCGCGCCCAGTTTATCCGCGACGTGCGCGAGGGGCTGTCGCGCCCCGGCCAGAAGGAGCTGCCGTCGCGGCACCTCTACGACGCGCTGGGCAGCGCCCTGTTCGAGGCCATCACGCTGCTGCCGGAGTACGGGCTGACCCGCGCGGATGAGCGCGTCCTGTCCCGCTGCGCCCGCCAGGTGCGCGAGCGCATCCCCCGCGATCCCTTGATCGTCGAGCTGGGCAGCGGCAGCGGCCGCAAGACGCGCCTGCTGCTGGAGGTCTTCGGGCCGCGCCCCAGCTACGCGCCCATCGACATCTCCAGCGCTGCGCTGCAGCAATGTCAAAAGGAGCTGTCTCCCCTGGCGCAGGTGACGCCCATCCACGCGCGCTACCTGGACGGCGTGCAGCGCGCCAGCGCCGGGCGGCTCCCCGGGCAGCCGCTGCTGCTCTTGTTTTTGGGCAGCACCATCGGCAACTTCAGCCCCGCGGAGGCGGCGACCTTCCTGCGCGCCCTGCGCTCCCGCCTGCGCCCGGGAGACGCGCTGCTGCTGGGCGCCGATCTGCGCAAGGATCCGGCGCGGCTCCTGGGCGCCTATGACGATCCCACCGGCGTCACCGCCGCCTTCAACCGCAACGTGCTGGGCCGCGTCAACCGGGAGCTGGGCGGCGACTTCGACCTGGCCGCCTTCACCCACCAGGCGCGCTACGACCAGGCCGCGGGCCGCGTGGAGATGCACCTGGTGGCCCAGCGCGCCATGGACGCGCACATCCCCGCGGCGGGCCTGGCCGTCTCCCTGCAGCAGGGCGAGACCATCTGGACCGAGTCCAGCCACAAGTTCCACCTGGAGGATCTGGTGGCGCTGACCGCCGCCGCGGCCTTTGGCTGCGAGGCGCGCTGGGTGGACGAGGAGTGGCCCTTCTGCGAGGCCCTGTGCGTCGCCGCGTGAGCGAGGTCCCATGCGCCTGCTGACGCTGCAGTCCATCGAGCACGGCCCGCGGGCGCTGTTCCTGCGCTTCGGCCTGGACCGCCTGCGCTTCTCCACCAGCGTGTGGTACGAGGGCGCTGCTCTGGACGCGCTGCAGCGGGAGTCACCGGAGGGGGCGGCGCGGCTGTTCTTCCACGTCGCCCTCTTCGAGCTGAACAAGCTGTGCAGCCTGCGCCCCGACGGCGTCGCGCTGGGCCCCTACGCGCGCTTCCTGACCCCGGCGCTGGAGGACACCTGGCGCCAGATCCTCCGCGGCGTCTGGGCCCAGTGGCGCTTCGAGAACGACGACCCCGGCTACGACGGCCCGGTCTTCGTGGATCGCGCTGACGCGGGCGCCGCGGCGGAGCAGCCCGCGCTGCCGCAGCTGGCCCCGGCGGGGCAGGGGGACATCTTGCTGCTCTGCGGCGGCGGCAAGGACAGCCTGGTGTCCATGCGCCTCTTGCAGGAGGCCGGCGCCCCCTTCGACAGCTGCGCCTACTCCTCGTCCATCTACGGTCCTGCTGCGGCGCAGCACGCCCTCATTGATGGGCTGCTGGACCGGGTGGACGGCGCACCGAAGCTGCGGCGCCTGCGCCAGCACCTCTTCGATGACTTCTTGGACTCCCCCGTGCTGCGGCTGCACCCGGAGCTGGGCGTGCGCACGCTGACCGCCGCGGAGACCCCCGCCTCCGTCTTCGGGGCGCTGCCGCTGGTGCAGACCTACGGCCACAGCGCCCTGTGCCTGGGGCACGAGCGCAGCGCCGACACGGGCCAGGCGCGCTGGGCGCGCACCGGCGAGGACGTGAACCACCAGTGGGGCAAGTCCGCCGCCGCGGAGGCGCTGCTGAACGGCTACCTGCAGGGGGAGCTGGGCCTATCGCTGCGCTGCTTCAGCCCGCTGAAGCCCATCTACGACCTGCTCATCTTCTTTCTGCTGCGCCGCTACCCGGAGGACGTGCCCTTCACCCACTCCTGCAACGTGCGCAAGCCTTGGTGCCTGCGCTGCCCCAAGTGCCTGTACGTGTGGCTGGGCTGCGCCGCCCTGTTGCCCCGGTCCGCGCTGCTCGCCACCTTCGGGACCGACCAGCTCCTGCAGGACCCGGCGCTGGCGGAGAGCTTCGCCGCGCTGCAGGGGGAGGGCCAGGAGGCCGGGCGCCAGCCCTTCGAGTGCATCGGCCACGCGGACGAGGCGCGCCTCTTTCTCTCGCTGTGCGCCGCGCGCGGCCTACAGGGCCCCGCCATCGACCGGCTGCGGCAGCGGCACGGCCCCCCGCGGGCGGCGCTGCCGCTGCTGGAGCGCTACCTGGACGTGGACCTGGAGCCGCGCTGCACCGCCATGCCTGCAGCGCTGCGCCAGCAGATCATCCCTGTGTTGCAGCGGTCCGCCGCACAGGCGCGGGCGCTGCTGCAGGAGCAGCTGTGCGTGGGCACAGAAACATCCCCGGAGGCGTCATGACCTTGCACCGCGACATCACCGTCGGCCTTGTCGAACTGCCCGAGATCGCCCTGTACGACCCCTTCGGCTCCAACCGGTCCACCGTGCGCAAGGGCAGCGCGCTCATCAGCAAGCAGGTGCTGATGTCCAGCCTGGAGGCCGGCGGCTACGCCGTGCGGCTGTACAACCTCAAGCAGGGCGACGACGAGGAAGAGTACGGCGCCGTCGAGTGGAAGGGCGTGAAGCTGCGCAAGGTGATGGCCGGCAAGAGCCACCGCCAGATCTCGCCCAGCGAGTGCGATGTGTGGGGCATCACCAGCAATTTTTCGCAGCACCGCAACGCCGCGGGCATCATCATGCAGCACCTGCGCTCCACCGGGCGCCCCGTCATCGTGGGGGGCTCCGACGCCATCGCGGAGCCGCAGCGCTACCTGGCCATGGGGGCCGACGCGGTGGTGCTGGACAAGTCCGGCGCCGCCAACTGGGCCGTCATCGACAGCCTGACCAACCGGCCCCTGCGCGGCGGCCTCTCCGGCGTCCTCTTCCGGGACGAGCGCCCCGCGCTCCTGCGGGTCAAGCCCGCGCCGCCGGAGCAGTGGGCGCTGCCCTCAAAAGAGGTGGTGGCGCAGTGTCTGGGCACGGAGTACTGGAGCGCCGAGTTCCCCGCGCAGCTGTCGCCCATCGGCTCTGTCTTCACCGACATCGGCTGCGACCGCAAGTGCGACTTTTGTCAGACCCCCGACTACCGCCTGGGCTACAAGGCCATGTCACCGCAGGTGGCGCGGGCCTGGCTGCAGGCCCAGCGCGAGGGCGGCGCCGGGTCGGTGATCGGGTCCTCTGATCAGTTCCTGGCGCGCCTGTTGTGGGACGGCGGGCGCGAGGACATCCTGGAGATCATGCGCCACGTCCGGGACCTTGGGCTCTCCATCTTGTGGCCCAACGGCCTGGAGCTGCGCAAGGCCACGCGCGGGCGCGGCCTGGCCAAGGAGGGCACCGATCTGTCGCCGGACGAGGAGCTGATCAACGCGCTGTGGGGCTGGGACGGTCAGACGGGCTGCTACCACGCCTTCATCCCCGCGGAGCGCCCCCTGCACGGGCGCGAGGACTACGCCAAGCTGCTGCCCTGGCGCGAGCACTGCGATCTGCTGAAGGCCATCGTGCGCTCCGGCGTGCCCGCGCTGACCTACGGCTGCATCATCGGCTTCGAGGACGACGACGACCGCGCGCTGTCCCTGCTGGAGGAGGGCGTGACCTCCCTGTACGAGGAGCTGCGCGCCATCAACCCGGCGCTGTTCTTCCAGATCGCGCCCTTCTCCCTGTCGCCCATCCCGGGGACGCCGCAGGGGCAGCGCTTCCGCGCCTCGGGCCTGCTGCGCTTCGAGGACCCGGAGATCTTCGGCGGCATCTGGGTGCCCTGCGCGGACACGCGGCACCTGAGCTACGGCCAGATCGCCGACTGGCAGCGGCGCCTGCTGAAGATCGGCGCGGGCGGTGGCAAGTCGCAGTTCATGGACACGCACTTCCAGCACTGATCCTCGCGGCGGCGTTGGTGCTACGATCAGCAGATGCACCGCCAGCGCTCTGTCGTGGCGATCGCGCTCTGCCTGTGGGCAGCGGCCTGCGACTCGCCGGTGATCCCTGCCAGCCCTGACCTCGCGGTCCCGCCTGCGGACCTGGCCAGCGCGCGGCCCCCCTACCCGGTGACGCCGCCGGAGCTGGACGTGGGCCTGTACTGGTTCGGCCCCGGCGATCGATCGCAGCGCTACACACCTGGGCAGCCAAACCCCTACTACGACCCAGGCAAGCCCACCGTCATCCACAGCCACGGCTGGCAGCGCGGCGTCACCGCCCAGGGGCTCAACAAGAGCTTCAACTACCGCCGCAGCGAGCCCGCCTACGGCGTGGACGTGAACAGCGCGGACGCCTGGATCGCCGCGGGCTGGAACATCGGGCACCTGTACTGGCCGCAGCTCGCCGACGAGGACAGCGTCAACGACGCGGAGGCCAAGATCTGGAGCGCCGCGGGACCCAAAGGTGTAGACGGCAGATGAAATCCGTCGATTTTTGACGGTCGCGGGCGCGACCTCGCGTATCCGTCGCGTCCTGCGCTCATCGCAAGACGGTGGACCACCCGGGCCATTGGGACGGCCCCGGCGGTCCACCTTGAATCCATCTCCGAGGCCCTCGCCCCCGCACGACGCTGCGAGCGACGCCCCGGCGCGGCGCCTTCAGTCTCGCGCGCGGCCGCCCTTCTTGCGCCAGGAGTCGCCCTCGATGTCCAGCACGTGGCAGTGCTGCGCGAAGCGGTCCACCAGCGCGCCCACGCACGCCGCGCTCGGGAAGATCGTCGGCCACTGCTTGTACCCGAGGTTCGTCGTGATCACCGTGCTGCGACGTTCGTGGCGGCGGCTCACGATTGTGTACAGCAGGTCCGCCGCGCGCGCCTCGCACGGCAGGTAGCCGATCTCGTCCAGCACCAGCAGCTCGGGCTGCAGGTAGCGCTTCAGGCGACGCTCCGTCGCGGGCACCGACTCCTGCTTGAGCAGGTCCGCCATCGCCGTCGACAGCGTCGAGAAGCGCACCGTGTGGCCCCGCGCCAGCGCCGCGAGGCCCAGGTGCTGCGCCAGCGTCGTCTTGCCCACGCCGCTCGGGCCCCGCAGCAGCACGTTCTCGCCGCCGCGCAGGAAGTCCATCCCCAGCAGCGACTCGTACAGCCCCCGGTCGATGGTGCGCGGGTGCTGCCACTCGAAGTGATCGAGCGCCTTGGGCGTGCCGATCATCGCCAGGCGCGTACGGCGCGCGAGGTTGTTGCGGTCGCGGGTGCGGCGCTCCAGGTCCAGCAGGCGCTCGACGGTCTCGGTCGCCCCGAGACGATTGCGATGCGCGTCGCGCAGCCAGGCGCGCAGCGCATCGGCGGGGGCGCTGAAGCCCAGGGCGCGCAGCCGCGCGGCGACGTCACCGTCGCGGACCTCGTCGTTCGCGTCAGTCATCGTACCCCCCGAGGTCGTGAGGGATCACCTCGGCGTCGTGCACGTGGTCGCCGAAGCGCACCGGCGTGGGGACGGGTCGCTTCGCCGCACGGCGTTCCTGCTCGCACAGCAGCCCGAGGGCGCCGGGGTCTTCGGTGCCCCGCGTGATGGCCTCGGCCACCGCCGCGCGCAGCGCCTCGGGGCCGTACAGGTCGAGCGCGACGATGGTGCGCGCCACCGCGCTGCCCAGGTTGCGCCCCGCGTGGAGCCAGCGCGCCAGCAGCGCGTCGATGCCGGGCACCTCAGCGCGCAGCCGGTCGCGCCCCTTGAGGTCCCTGGCGGCGCCACGCTGCGCGATCAGCTCCGCGCGGTGCTCGCGCAGCTCGGAGACCTGGCGGCGCCCCCAGGAGCGAGGGTGCGCGGCGACCTCCGTGGTGCCGTCGAGGAGGCGCACGCGGGCGTCATCGGCGGCCAGCGTGAGGGGGCGCCCGGCCCACGTGGAGGGCACCGAGTAGAGGTTGGTGTCGAGCCGTGCGAAGGCCGTCCGGTCGATCACCACGGGCACCACCTGCTCGCACGAGGGCATCGCATCGGGCAGCGCGAGCAGCCGCGGACGCTCCTCCGCGAAGGCGTCACCGACGGTGCGATCGGACAGCCGCGGGTGCGGGCGCGCGGGCGCGATGTCGCGCAGAAACTCCACCAACTCGCGGTTGCCCTGCACCACGTCGCGCACCTCGCGCCCCGCCAGGAAGCGCTCCCGAAGGTAGCGCACCGAGCGCTCGACGCGGCCCTTCTCCTGCGGCGCCCGCACCGTGCAGAGCCGCGCCTGCGTGCAGAAGGCCGACGACAGCTCCACCACCGTGGGGTGGAAGCGCGCCGCGTCTCCCTGCCGCCCGAGCACCACCGTCCGCGGGTTGTCGAAGAGCCACTGGCGCGGTGAGCCGCCGAAGAAGACGTGCGCGCGGATCAGCGAGCGGCGCAACGACGCGGCCGTCAGGTCCCAGACGAACTCGGCGAAGAGCATCCGCGATCAGGAGAGCACCATGACGAAGAGCCATAGTCCGGGGCGGCCGCCGGGCACCTCGCGGTTGCCCACGAAGGCCCAGTCGACCTGCGCCTGCTCGCCGACGAAGACCTCCAGGCGGAGGAAGGCGCCGCGCGGGGACGCGGGGCGCACACGCGCGACGTGCTCCCGCAACGTGCGCACCGAGCCCGTGTAGCCGCGCGGCTTGAGCATGTCGAACAGGCGCGTGGCGCGGAGCCTGGGGTAGCGCGCGAGCGTCTGCTCGATGAAGTCGGTGAAGGGCGTGACGAGCGTGCCGGGCTCCTGCGCGGGCACGACGCGGCGCGCGGAGTCGAGCCCCGTGACGCGGCGGACGACGTCGGGGTGGATGGCGAGCTGCGCGGCGATGGTGCCGACCTTCCAGTGCTTGGCGAAGAAGTAGCGGCGGATGTCCGCTTCGAGCTCGGGCGCGTGGGTCATCGAGCCCTCGCGGCGCCGAGCGGGTCACGGCGGCACGCCCGCGCGACGGCGCTGGGGCCTCGCGCGCACGCGCACCACGACCCAGAGGGAGACGCGACGGCAGCGCCAGCATCGATGCGTCGTCGAGAGGGGGGCCACGGGGAGGGGGAATGGCTCATGGGGACGATCCGTTGGGTCCGCCGACGCGACCTCCGGCTCCGTGCGCGGCGGCGGTGGCGGCGGCGTGACCGTCTCCGGTGCGGGTGCGGTGGCGGAACCCTGATCCGTGACCGAAGCGCGGCGCTGACGCTCCCGCTCGCGCTGACGGCGTTTGCGGTCGCGTGCGTCGAGGACCCCTTCGGGAGAGCGTCGATGACGGGCGTTGGCCTTCCTGCACTGCCGTCTGCGGGCGAGTCGCCTGCAGCCGTCGTAGCAGTATCGCTCGCCGCGGAAGCAGGCTCTACACATGTAGAAGAGCGCGCCGCAGTCGCCGCAGCGCAGCTCGAGGAGGGGCTCCATGGGCGTCCACCGATGGACGCCGCGGAGCCGGTTGACGCCGACGCCGTGGGGAGCGATACCCACCGCGTCGGGCGTCCAACACCGACACAGGGGACGAAGGGGTGGCAGCCCCGTCGTCCCCGCTTGTCCGGGACGTCCGGTCGGGGGTGCTACCCGCCCGCGCGCTGCAAGACCAGCCCTCTGTGCGCCCGCCCGTGACCGTCAGATTTCGACGGAAACGGACTGCCGTCTACACGGGGCGCCCTCCGTCACCTTCGTTCCAGATCCCTGCGTCGGTCGTCGCGGCCCGCGCCCCCGCTGCGCTGACCACCCCCGCGGCAGCCGCAGACGTCGCCACTGCCTTCGCGGCGCAGGCCTTCATCCGACGCTCCAGCTCCTGCGGGCGCGGCCCAGGCACCACGGCCGCGCGCCACGGGGAGTTGGGCGCGAACACCCCGTGGTAACGCACCAGCGGATGCCGCGGTGGCGGGACCAGCGCCGCGAGGCGCGCCATGAACTCCATCGGCTCCATGATCCGATGCGTCTCCCCGCGCCCGCCCGGCTGCTTCAGCCGCCACGCGATGCGCCCGTCGGACAGCTCGCTCACGCGATCGAGCGCCACGGCGGGGCGCGCGGTGTAGCGCAGGAGCCGCTCGCGGCCCGCGCCGTCCTTCGCGCCGATCACCACGCTGGCGTGGAGGTTGAAGCCCTCGGTCTCCGCCACCTGCGCCTTCGGCGGTCGTCGACCGAAGCGCGCCGTGTCCGTCGCCTCGCTCGCCTCCACCGCCCCATCGTCGCGCACCACCCCGTAGCTGCCCCGCGCGAGCGCGGCCCGCTGGCACCCGGCGAGGGCATCGTCCGCCGCGCCGTCCGCTTCGTCCCCCGTCGTCCGCGCGAAGGCCTTCGCCACGCGCGCCACCACGCGCGCGACGACGCCCGCGAGGTCGTCTCGCGTCGGGGCGCGCACGGGCACGAACACCGGCGTGCTCCCGTCGGTGAGGCAGCGCCACGCGCCGTCGGCTGCGACCACATGGAAGTGCACGTTGAGGTTGAGCGCACCCCCGAAGCGCTGAACAAAGGTGATCGCTCCCGCCTCCACCCGCGCGCCGTCACCCGTCGTCAGGCCGCTCGCCGCCCGGTACCATCGCCGCATCTCCTCCCACAGCACGCGGGACACCGCGGTGAGCATCGCCGGGTCGGCCGCAAGGCGCACCCGCAGCGCGAAGGGCACGCTCAACACCCATTGCCGCAGCGGCACGTCGGGCAGCACCCGGTCGACCACGTCGGCCGCCGTCGCGCTCATCCGCCGCCCACCGCACGACGGGCACACGCCCCGTGTGCTTGCACGAGAAGGCGACGAGGTGCTCGTGGCCGCAGCCCTCGCAGCGCGCGCGGGCGAAGCCGTGAGCCAGCACCCCGCAGCGCAGGTACGCGCGAAACTCCTCCACCACGTAGCGCGGCAGCGGCCTCCCGCTGCGCGCGGCAGCGAAGCGGAGGAAGGTCTCCAGGTGCGCCTTCACCAACCGATGGAGTGCGGTGGCCTCGGGCTCGTGGCGGACGTAACGGTTCCCTCCTGTGGGCGCGCGTCGCGCGGCCTCGCCCGTCGCCACCGCGCGCACCCGCGCCGACGCTCCGACCTCGCCCATGGTGTCCCTCCCGGTCGCCCTCGCATGACAGCGCGCCGACCCGCGGCACGTCGCGCAGGCAGTTCAGCGCTACCGCCGCTGGCTCCAGAGTCCCGCGCGGGGCGTGTCGTCGCCCATGACGAGCTCGAGGTCGGAGCCGGGACGAGAACGATCGTCAGGCCGGGGTCGTGGGTCGGGCTTCACGGCGGCATCTCAGTCCGCGCCCCTTTCCACTTGCCGTGCCGACGCTCGATTCAAGGGGATTTTGAATGATGCGGGTGGCGGCGATAGGGTGGCGGGGGGTGGCGAAGGGGTGGCGATCGCCACCCCGGTGGACAGGGAACGTCTACGGTGTATGCGCTGGCGTCGGGTTTTCCCGCGGTGGGGGGAACATCGCGCGGTACGAGAAACCTCGCGCGGTCGAGGGGCTGCCGGCAGCAGGGTGACAGGACTCCCCCGCGACGTACGAGCACCTGGGCGACGCGTGCGCATTGCCACGGAGCGCACGCAGCCCCCCCTACTACGAAGGCGTTTGCGAACAAGTCCCACCGTGGGATCAAATCCCCGCTGTCGGCGCAGCGCGGCGGCGGGGTAAGCCGCGCCACCGTGGCGCGCCTTGGTCGCCGCGCGCGAATGAGCCATGCGGTACGACTTACTCGCGCTGCCCCTATTCCCCACCGTGGGGAAAACCGCGCGGGCGCTTCGACGCGCCGCCCAGGCGCGCGGAGTCGCTCCTACGCGGCGCGGAGGAAGGGCGCGAGCGCGGCGGCCAGCGCGCCCGCGGGGACGTGGGCGACGATCGGCGCGGCGACGTCGCGGCGGGCGGGGAGGCCGTGGGCGGCGAGGAGGGCGTCGGTCTGGCCGCGCTGCCACGCGTCGAGCCGCGCGCTCAACTGCCGCGCGGGGTCGAGGGCGACGTGCTCGGCCGCGGCGCGCTCGGTGGTGAGGGCCTCGTCGACGAACAGCGCCTCGTCGGCCTCGCGCTGCTGCTGGAGCTTCACGCGCACCGAGTAGGCGCTCTCGCCCTGCGCGAGCATCTGCGCGGCGACGGCCCGCGAGGCGAAGGGGTAGCCGCCGGCGACGAGCGCCGCGTGGAGGCCGTCGACGGGGTCGAGGTCGGGGAGGACGGGGTTGTTGGGGGTCATCCGCGCAGCGTAGCCCGCGGGCCGGAGGCGGGTTTCTGCGGCAGTGCAGCGTGCCGTGCGGTGCGGCGGTTTCTACCAGGGTGGTCGCTACCACCGTGGGTCGCGACGCATACGACGGCGACGCGCCGCAGAGTCCTCGAGGTGGCCCGCGTCGCGATCGCGCCGCTACGGAGTGTCGCCGCCGTGCCACGGCATCGGGGAGCGGTCGGGGACGAGTTCGAAGCGCCCCTCGTCCCAGCGCAGCAGGGCGCGGCGTGCGGGTCGACGGCACACGAGCTCCACCGAGCCGTCGCTGTTCCCTGCCCAGGTGCACTCTCCAGCGAGCGGCGGGACCACCCTCGCGACGACTCGTCCCACACCGCAGCCGTCGATGCGGGTGAGCCCCGACCACGCCGTGCTGAAGCTGACGCGCGACGGGAGACCCCGCTCCTCGGTCAGCAGGTGGTCATCGACCGACCAGCGGAGGTAGACCGCACTCCCCGCGCGCAGCTCCCCGTCGTAGCTACTCCAGCCCGGATCGTGCTCGGGGTCGATTTCCCGTATGACCTCCTCTCCGAGCCAGCCACCGGGTCGCCGCAGCAGGGCCACCACGGCGCCCTTCTCGTCGCCGGGCAGGTAGTCCCTCATGCACGCGCAGTCCCGCGCTGCGAGCACCAGCTCGTCCCTGCTGCCGTCGCCGTCGAGGTCGAGGCGCTCGATGACGCGCCAGCTCTGCGCAGATGGGCAGCACGGGAGCACCTGCGGACGGAAGCGTCGCGGACCACGCTCGGCGTACCAGGCTCCCCGCGCATGGCGTGGGGCCCGCGTGCAGTTGGCCCGCTCCGCGGGGGTCGTCGGTGGGCGACGGCCCCAGGGGGGCGGTTCGAGGAAGAGGGGGCACTCGGGGGCGAGCTCGGTGTAGCGGACGAAGGTCCATCCGCGATCCCCGCTGGCGACGACGCGCACCTCGGCGAGCACGCCTTCGTCCTCGTCGCCTGGGATCTCGCGCCGCAGCCAGGGGTCGACGCCGAGCACCTCGAAGGTCGTCCCCGCGGGCCAGGGTGCGCCCACCGTTCGCGGCGTCGCCGTCGGTCGCAAGTGCACCTCCGCGCGCACCGTCGCCGTGCAGCGAGGCGAGGGCGGCGCGGCGACGGGCGTCTCCATCAGCAAGGGCGCCGCGATCGTTGCGGAGGCCGCAGGAGTGTCCGCCGAGGTTGTGGGCAAGGGCGCGCGGGCGACGGGTAGAGCGGCGTGCTGCGAGGGTGCGGGCGACGGCGGTGCGGGGCGGCCGGGGCCTGCGAGACACGCCACCTGTGGCACCAGAGCCACGAGGGCGGTGAGCGTTCGCCGGGAGTTCATGGGGTTGCTACGGCGCCTCTCCACGCGCCGTGCCGCGGCGGCGGTGGGGGCCTTCCCTGCCGTCGGAACGACGCCCGACACCTCGACGACGAGCGGCGCGTGCTCGCACCCACGACGTCGTGAGCGCCCTCACCAGGGGTGTGTCCAAGGAACGCCGTTCAGGGCGCTTCATCGAGCGCATCCGCGGCGAACGCAGTGGAATCGAGGTGTGGCCGAGGACTCGATTCGCCGCTGTCGGCGGGGCCACCCCGGCGACCCGGCAGAGCAGCTCCCCAGGCGCTGCGCGGCGCCCTCGGGCTACGCGGTGAGGAGGCTCGCGCGCCACGCTTCGAAGGAGGCCTCGTCGACGACGTAGCGGCGGCGCCCGCGGCACGCGCGGCGGGGCTTCGTCACCCGCGGGACCGCGGGGTCGTGCTGGCGCTCGAACCACACCCGCACGCGCTCCCGCGCCTTGCGGTCGCACCAGGAGAGGCGGGCGGCGACGTCCTCGACGCGCACCCGCTCACCCCCCGAGCCGCTCGAACACGCCCCGCAGCCCGCGGGACAGCAACGACCCCGCCGACGCTTCCTTCGCCACGACGGGCGGCGCGGCCTGCGCGACCCCGGCGGCGTCCCGGGCGCGCCGCGGGGCGAGTTCGACGAGGCCCGCTTCGCGCGCGAGCCGCAGCGCCGTGGCGACGGCCCGGCTCGATGCGCTCTCGGCGTGCTCGCGCCACGGGTGGAGGGCCTCGGGCGCCGAGCCCCACGGCCCCGACGCCAGCGCCCGCTGCGGGTACAGCGACCCGCCCACGAAGCCCTCCTGCGCCCGCGGGAACACCCTGCGCGCGAGCTCCGCGGCCACCAGTGCTCCCGGCAGGCGGAGATCGAGCGCGGCCTCGGGGGTGAGCGTCCGACCCGCGCGCCGGTTGATGGGCTCCACCCGCTCGGAGAGCGACGACCGCACGCGCTCCACCTCCCCCTCCGCCTCGCGCAGCGCCTGCACCGCGCGGAGGTAGCCGAGGAGCGCCGGGCCGAGCTCGTCGTCGAGGGCGGCCTGCCACGCGTCGCGGTCGCGTCGCCACTCGCCCTCGCTGCGCAGCGCCTCCCCGCGGCGGCGGGCCTCGTCCGCGCTCCGGCACTGCCACGCGGAGCGGTGTCCCGCGAGCACGTCCTCCGCGCCGCGATGGTCGCGCGCGGCCTCGGCCTCGTGCGCGGCGGCGGCGGCGAGGCGGCGCTCGGCGAGGGCGACGTCGGCGTCGGCGCGCTGGACGGAGCCCACGGCCTGGCGCGCCCGCAACTCGGCCTGATCGCGCATCGAGCGGGCGGCCTCCACCGCGGTCCAGCGCGCGTCGTTCTGATCGTGCTGCCACGCGCGCTCGACCTCCTCCGCGCGGGCGGCGGCGCGCTCGTGGGCGGCGCGCGCGTCGGCCTCGATGGCGACGGCGCGGTCGCGGGTGTCGCGGGCGATGCGGGCGGCCTCGCGGGCGGTGGCGTGGGCGGCGCGGGCGTCGCCGAGCGCGTCGGCGGCGGCGCGCTCGCGGCGCTCGGCGTCGGCGACGAGGGCGTCGGCTTCGAAGGCGGGGGAGGCGGTGTGCTGGGGGTTCATGGCCCGAGCATGACGTCCCCGGCACGGGCGGGTTACGGCCATCTCCGTCCGAAGCGTGCGGGGTCGGTGGCGGCGCTCGGCCGCGACGCGGGGCGGGCTACGGGGCGGGCGCGGTGTGGTCGCGTGCGCGGAGCTGCTCCCAGGCGCGCAGGGCGGCGGCGAGGCGGTCGCGGCCCCAGAGGGTGAGCTCGGCGACGGCGAGCTCGTGGCGGGTGCGGGCGGCGTCGTGCTGCTCCTTGGCGCGGTCGATGGCGACGGCGACGTCGTGGGTGAGGGAGCGTCGGCCCGAGGCGCGCAGGGCGTTGAGGCGCCCCTTGGAGAGCTCAGCCTCGACGCGCGCGAGCTGCTCGGCGCGGATGGCCTCCGCGGAGCCGAGGTCGACGGCGAAGGCGAAGGGCCACGCGTCGACGCCATCGCCGAGCGGGGCCTTGTGGGCGAGCCAGCGGGCGACGGGGTGGTGCTCGGTGGGCAGGGCCCGGAGGCGCGCGAGGGCGAGGCGCGAGCGTCGGCCGTCACCGCGGTCGAGGGCGACCTCCACGGGCTCAAGCACGCCCGGCGCGCGGTCCCCGCGGGCCGAGAGGAACGCCCCCGCCGACGACCGCAGCCCGGGCGTCGCGGTGAGCGCCGTCAGCTCGGTGGCGAAGGCGCGGAGGGCGACGGCGTCGAGGGTTCGGGAGACGGCGACTTCGAGCACGCGACGGGCCATCCGGGCGGGGTAGCACGCGCGAATTGGGCTGCTTTCGAGGCGCGACGGCGACCGCTCGCGCGCGGCGACGCGCGTCATGGGGTACGGCGCCGGGTTCGCCGAGCGCGGGGCGGCGCGGAGGGTGCGGCGTGGTCAGCCCGACGCGACGGAGCGTGCGCGTTCGCGAGCGTAGGCGGCGCAGCACCAGGCGCAGCGCACGGACTCCTCCTGGCAGACCGAGCACCCGCGCGGGCCGCTCGCGGCGGCGGCCGTGGCGCGCTTCACGGCGGGCGCGTGGTCGGGGTCGTGTCCGAGCGCGGCGACGGCGCGGCGGAGGCCCTCGATGGAGCGCGGCCCGGTGGACAGCCCGCCGTGCAGCCGACAGCGGGCGCGTGGCGCGGGCTCGCCCGGGAGCCACACCACGCGAGCCTCGCAGGGGGAGCCGTCGCGCGTCCGCGCCCCGCAGCGCGCGCGGTCGCGGCGGCGCGGCCGGGCCGGGGCGCGCGCGACGAGGCGGCGCACCCGGTGGCAGACCTTCACCAGCTCGCGGGAGCAGTCGTCGAGCGCGGACACGGGCCGACTCTGCGACGAGGTGTGGGTGGGCGCACGCGGGACGGAGCTCAAAGGCGCCCCACCGTGGGGCGGCATGCTCGGCGCGCGGTGCGGTTCGACCGGGACCGTTCCCCTTCGCCGCCGCGGTACGAGCGTTGCGAAGGGACTCGTCATGCGCGTCGCCGCTCGCTCACTCCTGCCGCTGCTCACGCTGGCGCCGCTCGCCGCGCGCGCGGACCCGCCAACGACGATTGCCACCGGCCTTCGGCCCGTTGGCAGCGAGGCCGCGATGCTCGACGCGATCGAGCCCGCGCTCTCCGCCCGCGCCTGGATGCGGGAGCGCGCGCGCATCGAGAGCGAGCGCCGGGCGCGCGACTACCGACGCGTCCCGGAGCTGCTCGACTCCTGGAACGTCCTGCGCGACGAGCGTTTCCCGGCGGCTGCGGCGCAGGCCGCCTCGCCGGTCCGCGTCGGGGTCACCAACAACCAGGAGCCCGGCGTCGACGAGGGCGACATCGTCAAGGCGCGGCGCGACGCGCTCGTGGTGCTGCGCCGGGGGAGGATCTTCTCCGTCCGCCTCGGGCCGCGCCCGACGGTGGTCTCCGCAGTCGACGCGTGGGGCCCCGGGGCGACGCCCGCGACGTGGTACGACGAGCTCCTCCTCACCGGCGAGCACGTCGTCGTCACGGGGTTCAACGAGCGGGAGCGGGCGACGGAGATCTCGCGCTTCCGCTTCGGCGCCGACGCGGCGTTGACCTGGCGCGACACCACCTTCATCCGCTCGTCGGACTACTACTCGTCGCGCAACTACGCGTCGCGCCTCGTGGGCGAGACGCTGGTCTCCTACGCGCCGGTCCCGCTCATTGACGGCGACAGCCTCCGGCTCGCGGCGCCCGCGATCCGCCACGGGCCGAGCGGCGCGTGGGAGCCGGTGCTCGACCCCGCGCGCACCTTCGCGCCGGTGCAGTTCCCCACCGTCGAGCCCGTTCTCCACCTCGTGCTCCGCTGCGACCTCTCGGGGCCGCAGGTCGTGTGCACCGGCGGCGGCGTCATCGGTCCGGCCGAGCGCACCTTCTACGTGTCGCAGCGCGCCATCTACCTCTGGGTGCCCGAGGGGACGGCCGGCTACGAGCCGCGCGCGCCGTCCGAGCGCGCGTGGGCGCGCCGACCGTGGATCCGCGGCACCCTGCTCTACCGCTTCTCGCTCGACGGGCCGGGCGTCGGTGCGGTGCGGGTGGTGGGAGGCCCGATCGACTCCCTCTCCTGCCGCGAGCGAGGCGACAGGCTCCACGTCCTCATGGCCGCCGACGGGCGCGGCGAGGCGATGTGGGACGCGGCGTGGACGGCCTCGAGCCTGGAGCTTGCGAGCGTCCCCACGGCGGCCTTCACGCGGGGTGTGGGGGGCGCCGCCGCGGTCACGTACACGCCGCTGCCCTCTCGCGGGGAGAGCGGCGCGTTCCACGTCCGCTTCGTCGGCGACCACGTGCTCTACGGGTGGCGCGACACCACAACCTTCTGGGGAGAGATGGGGGCACAGCGCGAGGCGCCGACGCGGAGGTTCCTGTATGCCCACGACCTCGTGCGGGGCCGCAGCCACGCCGTCCCGCTCGCCCACGACGTCCGGCGCATCGAGGCGATCGGGCGCGACGCCCTCGTGATCGGTGGCAAGGAGGACGACGTGCTGTTCAGCGCGGTCGCGCTCGGCGCGCGGCCCGCGGTCGCCTCCACGTGGCTGCGCCCCGACGCCGAGGAGGGCGACGACCGGAGCCACGGCTTCTTCTACCGCCCGACGGACGCGGACGGCGGGACGCTCGGCATGCCCGTGCAGCCTTCCGGGCCGGGCGACGACGCGGGAGCGGGCGTGGTCTTCCTCTCGGTGCGCAACCGGCGGCTGAGCGCCCTCGGCGAGCTCCGCGCGGCCGAGATGCCGTGGCGGGAGGATCGGTGCATCGCGTCGTGCTTCGACTGGTACGGCGACGCCCGCCCACTCTTCATCGGGGCGCGGACCTTCGCCCTGCTTGGATACGAGCTCGTCGAGGGGAGCATCGTCGGTGGCGTGCTCCGACAGGTCGCGCGGATCGACCTGCTCGCCGCGCTTCCGCCGCCGCCTTGAAGCCGACGTGTCGTGGGGCGGCAGTCCCCAGGCGCGGGCTGCGGGTGGATACGTCGCGCTACCGCAGCGCGCAGAACCGCGGGACGCCGTTGGGGAGGATTCGTCGCCTCGCCGTGGGGCGCAGAATCGCCCTGTGTTGCCGCTGGGATTTTGTCAGCGACGCTGACGAATGTGGCGGGAGACCACGAGCAGGCGCCGCCCCGCGTCGCCACGTCGGCCTTCCGCGAGGGGCCTCGGGCCGCGCCTCTGCACCGGGCGCACGACGGCCGTCGGCCGCAGCGATCCCGCAGGAGGTTCCCCCTTCCCCACGTACCCCATGACGCACGCGTGCACGCGATCACGCGCGCGTGCGACCGGGACTTCAACGCGTCGCCGCCTGCAAGAACGGGCCTTTCGCGGGGGTTCTGCCCTGCCGCATCGGACCATCCGCGGGGAGTCACCGCCTCGCGCCCCAACCCCGCCACCTCCGCGGCGGGTAGGCTTCCCCTCGATGCCCGCGCCCGTGTTCCGCTCGCCCTCGACGCCGACGCCCCGGCAGCTCGCCCGCGCCCTCGGTCGTCACCGCCGTCGCGCTGCCACGCCCGCCCTGCAGGCGCACGCGGTCGCCGCACCCGTCGACTCCCTCGGGGCGCTGCGGAGGCACCTCGCCTGGGCCCGCGCGGAGGTCGCCGACGCAGAGCGCGCCCTCGACGACGTGCAGCGCATCGAGCCCCTCGACCTGGGCGACGGGATCCAGGCCGCGCGTCGGCTCGCGCGCCGGAGCTACCGGAAGGCGGAGCGCGCGCTCGGGCAGGCGGCGCAGGCCAGGGCCGCGGGGCATGAGGTGCTCGCCCGCGCCTACGAGCGGCTCGCCCGGAGCTGGCGTTGGGGAGGCGACCTCGACGCGCGCGCCGGCCACCTGCTGCGGCACATCGAGTCGACGGTCGTCCGCTGCCGAGGGATCCTCCAGCGCATGGTCGAGCGCCGCCTGCACCTGGCGGAGCGCGAGCTCGGGGAGGTGGCGCGGGAGACGGCGCGCGTGCTCGAGCGCGAGGTCCGCTGCGGCGCGCGGACGCGGCGGGGGACGTCCTGCGCGGCCCCGAGGGTGCGAGGCAGGGCGCGCTGCAAGCTCCACGGCGGCGCCTCCACGGGGCCGAGGACGCCCGAGGGGAAGGCCCGCTCGCTCGCCGCCCTGGCCGCCGTCAACGCCGCCCGCCGGCGCGGGTGTCAGGGCTCGGCAGCCTGACGTCGGGGTCCATCGGCCCGTTGTCAGGGTCCGTGAGGGGCGCGAGCGGCACGGCGTCGGGGTCTTCTGCCGCCCCACGTGCGCCCCACGGTGGGGCGCACATCGAGGCCGCGGGGTGAATCGCTGCCACCGGCAGCACTCCTGTCGATCACTTCGACTGCCGAGCCACCGTGGTGCACCAGGGTCTGCGGTGCGGTGACGAGGGGAGGGGTCGAGGGGGAGGGGAGCGGGGCGGGACTCACCAGACGCACGGGAAACAGAGGCTTCTCCGTGAGTCCATCTATCTGTGTTGAGTCCACAGTCACAGACTCACATAGAGGGCTGAAAAGAAGGGGTTTCGTGAGGGTGAGTCCGCCGAGTCCCGCGCTTCGGTCGCTCTCCCACGCGAGAGGGCCGAAAAAACATCACCCCGCGGCGACCTCCACCTCCCGCTCCTCGAGCGCGTCGAGCAGCAGGCCGGCGAGGTCGACGGCGCGGCGCGCCCGGAGGGGTCCCCCTTCGAGCACGTCGACGGCGCGGAGCCAGGCGAGGGAGTCAGGGGCGGCGTGGCGCAGCACGGTCATCGCCAGCGTGCGGGCGACCGGCCCCGCGGGGTGGCCCTCGTCGACGGCGGTGAGCAGGTCGAGGGCGACCGCGCGGAGGGTCGCGGCGACCTCCCCGGATCCCGGCGAGTTGGTCATGAGTTGGTCACGACCCCTAAAAGCCCCGAGAAAACCGCTGTTTTCCAGCGGCCTTCTAAGCCGCGGGTCAGGGGTTCGAGTCCCTTCGGGCGCGCCGCAAAACCTTCCCTCTCTGCGGTGGGAGGGCTGTGTCGGCCCCGCAGCGACGTGACCCGTGAGCGTTCGCAAACCGCCCCCATCGGCGAGTCGCCCACGAAGGGGAAGGCTCCCGGTTCGGATGCCCCCGACGCGCCTCCAAGCATCGCCGCGCCACCGGGCGGATTGACCGCGCGAGCGCCGCCGTGATAGCGCTGGCACGTGTCGTTCGCGCCGATGCAGGTCATCCGAGGGACCGTGCGAAGCCCGCAGCCCGTCGCGGTCGCGGAGAGCGTCCTGCGCGTCGGAGAGACCGCCCATCGGCGTGACCACCGGGCTCCCTTCGAACTCACCGTGGCGGGGCGCTCGGTGCACGTGTACCCCGCCCCTCACCGCGGCGCCGCGTGGATCGTTCCCTCGACCTCGACCCGCGGGCCGTGGCGTGACCTCGCAGACACCACCGCTGGGCGCTGGCACGTGGGCGACGCGCCTCACGCGGACGTGCGCGTCGAGCTTCGCGGCGCGTTCGTCTGCCACGGCGATGAGGTGGAGGTGTGGGGGACGCCCCGCGCGGGTCACCCCGGCGAGGCGCAGGGCTATCGCGACGGCGCGGTCGATGCGTTCGACGCCGTCCTGGTCGGCGTCGGTGCGAAGGGGATGGCCCTGGCGCGCGCCCTCTCCGGCTCCGGTCGCCCGAGGGGTCGAGCGCTCGCGGCCGCGTTCGCGCTCACCCTCGCGCTCGGCGCGGGCGCCGCGTCTGCGCGCGTCGGGGCCTTCGGGCTCGCGCTCCCGGCGCTCTCGTGGCTCACGCTGGCGGGCGTGCTGTGGGCGCAGGCGACGGGCGTGCTGCGCTTCGCCTGGCCGGGCGGCGACGACGCGCGGCTGTGGCTCCCCTTCGGCGCGCTCGGGGCCGGGGCCTCGACGCTCTGGCTGCTCGCCGCGCCGCGTGAGGGGGCGCCCGCCGCGGTCGCGTTGGCGTCGTGGACCCTGTTGGCCACCGGCGCCTGGCGAGAGTCGAGCCGCGACGGGCGCGCGGAGTCCAGCCTGCTCGCCGGGGAGGGCGTCGAGCGGGGCGAGTGCGCGGAGGACGAGGTCGTGATGCCCTTGCGCGGCCGCGTCGCGGTCACGCGCGCCAGCGGCGAGCCCGCCACGCTGTCCCTCCACGAGGTCGTGTGGGCCACCGCGGCGTGGACGCGCCACCGTGACCACCGCGGCGGGGAAGGCTGGTACCCGGCCTTCGCACCCGGCGCGGCGGTCCTCCTCGGCGGCCTGACGGGCGCCGAACCGTGGCGCCCGCGGGTCGTCCTCGCGGGGCACGGCGGCGCTGAACCCGAGGCGATCCTCGCGCGCTCCGTCGCGTTGCGGCGCCGGCTGCGGGGGGGCCTCGCGGCGGGGCTCGCGGCCGCGATGGTGCTGGCCGCGGGGCGGTGGTACGAAGGGACGTCGCGCGCCCCGGCGCGCGACGCGCGGGCAGGCACGCTGAGGGGACCATGACGGGACGCACCAACCGGCAACAAGACCGCGCGATCGACGACCTCCAGCGCCGCATCGACGCGCTGCAGGAGTCGCTCACGCTGCTCCGCGGGTCGCAGGCGACCTCGAGCCAGACGCTGGGCGAGGTCTCCCGGCTCAACGCGAACATCTCCGTGAGCACGGACGACGCCCCCGCGCTCGACAGCACCGTCGGCGCCTCGCAGCGGCTCCGCCTCTACGTACCGACCGAGCGCACCACGGTGACGCTCGGCCGCTAATACACCGACCGCACGCTCAACGGCTTCGGGGTCACCACCAACGGGCACGTCTTCCTCAACGCCGGCGACGGCGAGCACGGCAGCAGCACCGGGAGCTTGCAGGCGCAGGGGCAGGTGCTCGTCCAGTCGGTGGCCAACAACGTCCACGTGCTCGCGCAGGCCAACGGCGTCATCGGCGCGGCGGGGAGCGTGTACGTCTCCGGAGGCGGCGGGCTCTACCTGGGCGCCGGCCACCCGATCAGCACCAACACCATGACGGGCGGATCGGCGCCGCCGCCCAACGGGCTCTCCGGGGGGTGGTCGACGCTGGAGACGTTCAACCAGTTCTGGGCGGGCGCTGACGCGCTGGTGGCGGCGTCGATGTTCGCGCGGACCGGGCTCATCAGCAGCACGGCGCCCGCGTGGTCGGGGTCGTTCACCAACAAGGCCGCGGTGCTGCTCGCGCACTCCGCGGCGGCGGCGTGCTCGGTCCACAGCGGGGGGGTGGCGCTCACGGGGGCGTCGCCGGTCGCGAAGATCCCTGCGGTGAGCGTGCTCAACAGCGGCGTGGGCATGTACGGGGCGGGCGGCGTGCTGGTGGGGACGCCGCTCTTCTGCTCGCTCTACGGCGCGGCGGGCGCGGTGCTGGGCTCGGTGTACCCGCTGGTCTTCGGCTTCGAGACGGAGGTGCACGGCGCCCGCACCGCCAGCGTGACGAGCCTCCGCAACGCCTGCGTGGTGGCGCGCAACGACGCCGAGGTGCTCGCCCGCAAGACCGCCCGCCTCGCGTCTCGAACCGACAGCGCCTGGGTCGAGGGGAAGAAGGTCAACCTCGGCAACTACAAGGACATCAGCCCGCCGCAGCTGCCCACGGAGCAGGCCGTGGTCGAGGGCCGCGACAGCGTCGACCTCAAGTCCGACCAGCAGGTGACCGTCGACGTGGGCACCTTCCGTGTGCTCGTCAACACCAAGGGGGTGTGGGTCGGCCGGGCCGGCAGCGCCGAGGCGCCCAACCCCTCCGAGCAGCTCATCGAGGTGACCGACGGCGGCATCCGGCTACGGGCAGGGGAGAAGCATTGGATCGAGGTGACCCCCAAGGCCATCGTGCAGTCGGTCGAGGGCGCCGTCGTCTCGCTGGAGAGCGCCAAGGTGGAGGTGGTCGCGCCCACCGTGGAGGTTGGCGGCCAGTCCGCGGTCAAGATCGACGCGTCGACCATCAAGGTCGGCGGCAACGCCCTCGTCGTCCAGGGCTCCTCCAAGCAGAAGAAGAAGAAGCAGAAGAACAAGAACGGCGGACGAAAGAAGCGCAAGCGCCGCTAGCACCCCATGCTCCTGCACCGCGACACCCCCTTCGAGGTCGGCTTCCTGACCTGGCAGCTCGAGCCGCCGGACACGGCGCTCGTCGTGGTCGTCAAGGCCACCTTCGAACTCACCGAGGCGCGCTGCCGCGTCGCCGCCGTCCAGCGCCCCTGCACCGGAGACGTTCACCAGGAAGACGACCCGACCCGCAGCCTCCGCGCGGGGAGCGACCTCGTGGTCTTCAAGCCGCGGGGCGAGGTCACCCTCCACGGCACCTGTCACGTCGATGGCCCACCCGCGGGGCAGTCCGCGGTCGCCTTCAAGGTCGGCCCCGTGTCCCGCGCCCTCGCCGTCCACGGCGACCGCGTCTGGCGGGCCGGCGCGCCAAGCGACCCGGTGCCCTTCACCGCGATGCCCCTCCACGCCGAGCGCGCCTGGGGAGGCCCCGAGGTGCCCGCGAACCCCGTCGGCGTCGGCGCGCGGCCCGGCCTCGATGGCGTCCGCCGCCTCCCCAACCTGGAGCTGCTCGATCAGCCGGTCGTCGACCCCGACGACGCCC
>JBILLV010000139.1:0-23129 GCA_044375895.1 Polyangiales bacterium
GCAGACGAGGGAGCCCTTGCCCCCGCTCCGCGGGGGTGAGGGCGCGCGGCAGCGCGGAGAGGGGGCCGTGACGAGCGGCACCGTCACACGGTCCGCGATGCGTCAACGGCCAAACCTGAGTCAGAGGAGCGAGGCCTCGCGTGGGTACTGGCGTCGCATGGCGTGCGCCCGTATAGTCCGCGCCCCCGAATTTCGGGGAGGCCTCGTCCCCTGCTTCATTGCCCTACGAGCCACCGTGAACCCCCACGATTCCCTTCGCCCCTCGGAGGCCGCTGCGGTCTCCCCCGCGGCGCTCATCGACCGCGCCGTCGACGCCCTCGACGCCGCCGTGCTCGTCGCCACCCAGGGTGGCCGGGTCGACCACTCCCTCCGCTGCGACCCGAGCGTGTACGGACAGGTGGAGGTTCCGCGGGTGCGCGGCGCCGTCGAGCGGGTGCTCATGGGGCGCGACCCGGAGGCCGGGCTCGACGCGCTGCTCGACATTGGCGCGCTCGACGCGCTGCTCCCCGAGGTGAAGGCGCTCGTGGGCTTCGGCGACGGCGAGTGGCGCCACAAGGACGTCTGGAAGCACACCAAGCAGGTGGTGCGTCAGGCCGTCCCCCGCACGGAGGTGCGCTGGGCCGCGCTGCTGCACGACATCGGCAAGGTGAAGACGCGGCGCATCGAGCCCAACGGCGAGGTTCACTTCTTCGGCCACGCCGAGGTGGGCGCGTCGATGTTCGACCGCATGCAGCGGCGCATCCCGCTGTTTCGCGGCGTCGAGAGCCTCTCCACGTCGGTGCGCTTCCTCATCCTGCACCACCTGCGGGCGAGCCAGTACGACGGCTCGTGGACGGACAGCGCCGTCCGTCGCTTCGCCAAGGAGATGGGTCCCGGCCTCTGCGACCTCCTCGACCTCTCGCGCGCCGACATCACCACCAAGCGCCCCGAGCGGAAGAAGAAGGGCCTCGACGCCATCAGCGAGCTCGCCCGTCGGGTCCGCGAGATTCAGGAGATGGACGCGAAGGTGCCGCCGCTCCCCAAGGGCGTCGGGACGGCCATCTCCGAGCGCTTCGGCATCGCCCCGTCGCCGCGCCTCGGCGAGCTGATGAAGCTGCTGAAGGCCGCCGTCGACGACGGGCGCATCGACGCGCAGCGCGAGGCTGGCTACTACCTCGACTACCTCGTGGCCGAGCGCCTCATCGATCCGTCGTCTCCGCAAGGCTGAGCACGCGCCGGGTGATCTTCGGGATCGCCAGCCCGTCGAGCTCCGCGCGCGCCACCAGCCGCCCCTCGGTCGGCGCCTCCCGCAGCGCCCCCGTGTACACCGTCACCTCCATCTTCGCGTGGGTGAGCACGTGCGTGACGGCGCCGCAGCGTCGCGCGCCGTCGAGGGCGACGGGCCACGTCGGCGCGGCGCGTCCCTTCGCGGGGACGAGCGGCGGGACGAGCATCCCCTCCCAGCGACCGATGGGGCTGGGGACGAGCCACACGCGCTCGTCGAAGGTGGCGACGAGGGCGCTCCACCGCTCGTCGCGGGGGGCGGCACGGGCGGCCTTCTCGGGGTAGCGCTCGGGGTCTCCCGCGCGGGCGGCGACGCAGTGAGCGCGCACCGGGCACACCAGGCAACGCGGCGAGGTGGGGGCGCAGACGGTGGCGCCGAGCTCCATCAGCGACTGGTTGACGTCGCCCGGGCGGTCGTGGTCGGCGTAGCGGGCGGCGAGCGTCCAGAGGCGCTTGCGTCCGACGGGGGCCCTGGGGTCGCCGGCGAGCCCGTGGAGGCGGGTGAGGACGCGCTCGACGTTGCCGTCGACGAGGGGGACGCGCAGCCCGAACGCGATGCTGCCGATGGCCCCCGCGGTGTAGTCCCCGACGCCGGGCAGCGCGCGGAGGGCGGTGGCGTCGCGGGGGATGACGCCGCCGTGGGCCTCCACCACACGCCGCGCGCCGGCGTGGAGGAAGCGCGCGCGGCGGTAGTACCCGAGGCCGCTCCAGAGCGCGAGGACGTCGGACTCGCTCGCGGCGGCGAGGTGGGCGGGCGTCGGGAAGCGCTGGAGAAAGCGGTGGTAGTACGGGACGACGGTGTCGACGCGGGTCTGCTGGAGCATCACCTCGCTGACCCACGTGCCCCACGGGTCGGGGGACTCACGCCACGGGAGAACGCGCGCGTGGGCCGCGTACCAGGCGAGGAGCGCGTCGCGCGCGGGGGAGACGTCGTCGGGGGAGGGGGCCACCGCGCGACTGTATCGCGCCGGGCGATGGGGCGGTCAGCCGTTGGCGGCGGCGCCGCCGCGGAGCACGCGCCACTCGAAGGGGAGCACGCGGGCGCTCTCGTCGTCGCGGTCGTTGAGCAGGCCGATGAGGTCGTGGGAGGTGACCAGGCCCACCAGCCGGTGCGCCCCCTCGGTGATGGGGACGCAGTCGATGCGGTGGTTCTGCATGAGGGCAGCGATCTCGCCGATGGTGGCCCGCGGCCGCGCGGTGATGGGCACCGGGGTCATCACCTCACGGACGGCCTTCATCGGGACGACGGGACCCACCGCGCCCGGCGTCGCGTGCAGGAGGACGTCGCGGTCGCTCACGATCCCCACCAGCGTGTCGCCCTCGAACACCGGCACGTGCCGGATCTTGAACTCCGTCATCGTGCGCCAGACCTCGTCGAGGGACTCGTCCTGCGAGACGCAGATCACGTCCCGCGTCATCAGCGCGCCTACCTTCATCACGGCTACTTCTCACTCTCACCGGGCGCCACGTCGACGCCCCGCACCCGGAGCGTGGGAGCAAGAGCCATGCGTGCGCGACGCGCGCGAATTGTCGAGGCTGTGATCACGGCGGGGCACCGGGTGCGCGGGCGTTTGGTGCGCGGCGCACGACGTGCTGTCGGAAATGGGGCGTCGCAGGGCTCCGGGGCATAGAGTCCGGCGCCCCGATGGACGAACGAATCGCCCCCTACGTGACCAACCTCGATCGCGACGTCTTCGCGCTGCGCAACCTCCCGGAGGAGGTGGTGGCGGTGCTGTTCGCGTACTACTCGCGGTCGCGCGACGACCTCCGCACCAACCTCCGTCGCCTGCTCGACGACCAGGAGCTCGCGCTGCTGGAAGGCGGCAACGCGGCCGTCCCTTCGCTCGCCACGGCCCGCGAGAAGGCCCGCGCGTTTCACGAGCGCTGGGTGGTGGGCTACGGGCACGCGTCGGTGGCCGAGCACGCGGTGGTGCACCTCGCCGTGGAGCGCTGCTCCATCGTGGCGGCCAAGGCGCTGGAGGAGGCTCGCCTCGCGGCCTACACCGAGAAGAGCACGCGCTACGTCCGCTTCGACGAGGGGACGCTCGTCACCGACCTCGGCCTGCCGCCCGCGCTGGCCGCTGACTACGAGCGCTCCGCGCGGGCGCTGCTGGCCCGGTACAGCGCCCTCGCCGATCGGGTGGAGGCGCTGCTGCTGGAGCGCCACCCGACGCCCGAGGGGACGTCCCCGAAGGCGCACGTCAACGCCCTCCGCACGCACGCCTGCGACCTCCTGCGGGGCCTGCTTCCCGCGGGCGTACCCACCAACGTGGGGATGACGCTCAACGCGCGGGCGCTGGAGTTTCACGTCGGGCGCCTGCTCGGATCGCCGCTCGCCGAGGTGCGTCGCATCGGCGAGGCGCTGCGGGTGGAGGGTGGGGCGATCGTCCCGACGCTGCTGAAGTACACCGCGCCGCGGCCCCACCGTGATGGTGCGACGGCGCGGGTGGCGGGGGTGTTCACGCCGACGGTGACGCCGGGCCCGGACGTGATGGTGCGGCGGGTGGGGTGCTCGGACGAGCCGCTCCGCACGCTGGGCGCGGCGGTGGCGGCCGAGCTCTTCGGGCTCCCGTGGGACGCGGCGTGGGAGGGCGCGGGCGACGCCACGCAGGCGCTCGCGATGGTGCGCGCGTACCTCGCCGACCGCGGGCCGCACGACCAGCCGCTGCGGGCGCTGGAGCACGTCACGCTGCGCTTCGAAGTGTGTTGCGACTACGGCGCGTGGCGCGACCTCCAGCGGCATCGGATGGTGTCGGCGACGACGCCGCGGCTGGGGACGAGCGAGGGCTGGTGGCTCTCGCCGGAGCTGGCCGAGCTCGGCGTGATGGACGCGTGCCGCGAGGCGCTGGAGGGCGCGGCGGCGGCGTACGAGGCCATCGCGGCGACGCACCCGTGGGAGGCGCAGTACGCCGTGCCGCTGGCGTATCGGGTGCGGTACGTGATGCAGGCCAACCTGAGGGAGATGTTCCACCTGGTGGAGCTGCGCTCGGCGCGGCAGGGGCACGAGAGCTACCGGCGCGTGGCGCAGGGGCTGGCGGACGGCGTGCTGGAGGTGATGCCGTGGCTCGGCGAGCACCTGCGGGTCGACCGGGCGTCGTATCCCTGGGCGCGCCACTGAGCGGCCTCCGGTGCGGCGTTCACCGCACCGGGGAGGGGGGCAGGGGGGGGGGGGGGCGGGGGGGGGCCCCCCCCCCCCCCCCCCCGCCCCCCCGGGAGAGGTGGTCAGGCGGGCCGTGCGCTCAGGGCGCGCGGCACATGCCTTCGACGCACACCTGACCGCGGGCGCAGCAGGCGCCGCAGCCGCAGAGCGACGTGCCCGTGGGGCAGAGCGCGACGCAGCGGCCGGCGCTGCAGGTCTGGCCGCACGCGCAGCCGCCGGGGCAGCCCATCGAGACGCAGCGGCCCATCGCGCAGGTGGCGCCGCTCGGGCACGAGCCCGCGCACACGCCGCCGCAGCCGTCGGCCATCCCGCAACCGACGCCGGGCGGGCAGCTCGGCACGCACACGCAGCGGCCCGCGGTGCAGGTCTCGTTGGTGTTCATGCACGGGCCGTTGCAGACGCCGCCGCAGCCGTTGGGGGTGCCGCAGGCGGCGCCGGGCGGGCAGCTCGGGGTGCACACGCAGCGACCCGCGCTGCAGTTCTGGCCCGTGGGGCAGGTGCCGTTGCAGACGCCGCCACAACCGTCCGGAGCGCCGCACGCGCCGCCCGCGGGGCAGGTGGGCGTGCAGACCGCGGCGCAGCGACCGGCGCTGCAGCGCTGGCCGGAGGGGCAGGTGCCCGCGCAGAGGCCGCCGCAACCATCGGGCGCGCCGCAGGCCGCCCCCGCGGGGCAGGAGGGCACGCAGCACGTGCCCGCGTTGCAGGTCTGACCGGTGGGGCAGGTGCCGTTGCAGACGCCGCCGCAGCCGTCGGGCGAGCCGCACGCGGAGGCCGCGCAGCAGTTGGGCCGACAGGTGCTGCAGCGACCGCCCTCGCAGCGCGAGCCCGGCGGGCAGCGACCGCCGCAGTCGCAGGTGCCGACGCAGCTCCCGCCGCGGCACACCTGGCCAGCGGCGCAGAGGACGCCCGCGCAGGGATCGACCGAGCAGCGGCCGGCGGTGCAGGTCTGGCCCTCGGGGCAGCGGACGCCCGCGCAGGCGTCGGCCTCGCGGCACCCGAGCACACAGACTTCACCTTCGAGGCACGGCGACGCGCAGGCCACGAAGGGCACGCAGCGCTCGCTGTCGGGGTCGCACACCTGACCCTCGGCGCAGCGCACGCCCTGGCAGGGGACGTGGAAGCAGCCGGGGACGCACGCCCCGCCGCGGCAGGTCTGGCCGCCGGGGCACTGGACGCAGTCGCAGGGGTCGCGGCGCTGCACGCACTTGGTCACGCACGACTGGCCGTCCGCGCAGGCGATGCGGCCGGAGCTGCAGAACCCGCCGCAGCCGTCGGGCGTCCCGCACGCGGCGCCCACGGGGCAGTGCGGGCGGCAGGCCTGGCAGCGACCGGCGATGCAGCGCTCGCCCGAGCGGCACTCGCCGCAGCCGCACGAGTCGATGCAGCGGCCCGACTCGCACACCTGGCCGGCGGCGCACGTCACACCACCGCAGGGGTTGGCTTCGCAGGTGCCGTTGACACAGGCCTGGCCGTTGGGGCAGCGCACGCCGACGCAGCGGTCGGGCATGTCGCACGAGAGGTGCGGCGAGAAGCCGCCGGGGCACTCGGCGCCCCACCCGCGCAGCGCGACGCACTGGTTGTTGGCGGGGTTGCAGAACGTACCCGACGGGCACACCACGCCGCGGCAGGGCACGTCGAAGCAGCCCGGCACGCACGCACCGTCGATGCAGGTCTGGTTGCGCGGGCAGGTCACCTGCGAGCACGGGTCGGTGGTGCGGACGCAGGTCGCGCGGCACGTCGTCCCCGTGGGGCACACCGAGGCGCTCGCGCAGGGGTCGGCCACACACGCGCCGGCCACGCACACCTGACCGACTCCGCAGTCGGCGTTGCGGGTACAGCTCCCGCCGTCGGCCGCGCCGCCGTCCGACCCGCCGCCCGTGTCCATCGAAACGACGGAGTCACCGCCGCCCGTGTCCGCGGGTGCGGCATCCGAACCGCCGCCCGTGTCGACCGCGCCGCCACCATCGCCGGGTGCGGCATCGGGAGCCGGTGTATCCGCGGCCGCGTCGGGCGGCGGCGGAGGCGGCGGACAGCCGTAGAGCACGTACGACGTGCCCATCAGCGCGAGGAGCGAGGCAATCAGCCTCGGAGCCATCCATCGGTTCATCGGAGCAATCTCCTTCACAGGTGACCTACTCCGAAAACGCTACATGAATGTCCCGCACATGGACACAGGATTGCGCAAGTTCTCCACAGTGCGGCCGTCCATGGCCAACGCGAATCCGAAACTTCGTTTGCAGGTGTGGCACAGGGGCCACGGGAGGGAGTCAGCTACAGCCGCCGCCGCCACCGCAGCCACCGCCGCCGCCGCAGCCACCGCCGCCACCGCAGCTGCTTCCGCCGGAGCTTCCGCTCGACGAGCTGTCGCTCGAGCTGACGGAGACGGGGGGCGCGAGGGCGGCGAAGAGGGGGAGGGTGGCGACGGCCGCGACGCCGCCGACGGACACGGCGAGGGCGACCTCCCAGGGGCTGGCGCGTCGGCCCGAGCTCACGTCACCGCGGAGGGAGGAGGTCGCGTCGTCGAGCCACGCGAGGTAGGCCGTCTTCGCGGGGTTGTCGACGGTGGCGAAGGCCATGACGAGGGTGACGATGCCCACCAGGATGGTGGCGATGACGAGGAAGGCGGGCAGCGGCGCGTTGCTGCCGTAGACCTGCGAGCGCACGAGCACCCGGAGCATCGACACGCCGAAGAGAAACACGCCCACGAGCCCGGTCGCTGCGCGCACCGCGGCGATCGAAGCGTCGCTGGTGACGAGCCCCGACGCGCGCGCCTCGGCTTCGAAGGTCACCTCGTGCTTCGAAGCCGCGGTGGCGGTGGCCGAGAGGATGGCGTTGACGCTGGTGGTCTTGCCCCCGGCGCCGCGCCGAATCGCCGCGAGCGCGTCGCGCATGACGGGGTCGGCGGGGTGCCCCGACACCTTCACGAGAAACTCTCCGCTCGTGTTGGGGTCGGGCGCGAGCCACTCCTCCGCGAAGAGGGCGGCCGCCAGCGCGTGCTCGACGGCGCTCGTGCCGCCGCGGAGCCACGCCACCGTCCACACCTGCGCGCCCGACGGCAGCCAGCCCGGCGCGAGCCCGGCCGGACGATCGGGCACGTCCGGCGAGCGGTAGCTCTGGCCGAGCGCGCCGGCCTGCTGCTCGGGGGCCGCGGACTTCTCCGCGAAGAGGCCTCCGATCCACGAGCGCAGCGACCAGACGGCGGCGAGCGACGCGAACGAGAGGAGCGCGTAGATGCCCAGGAAGGACATCCCGGGCGGGAGGTTGAAGGGGAAGACGTCGAACCACTCGATCATCGCAGTGCTCCTTTCAATCGCCCCGCTTGTCGACGTCGTCGATGGCGGCGTCGAGGAGGCGGGCGAGCGCGTCGTGCGCGGCCGCGCCGTGTTCAGAGGGCTTCGCGAGCGCGTCGACGGAGACGTCGAAGCGCTTGCCCGCCGCGCGCACCACCTCGTCGAGGCCCGCGCCCGGGTCGGCGCCGTCGAGTCGGAGCAGGGCGCGCAGGGGGCTCCGCACCTGGCGCAGCTTGCGGTCGACGACGTTGGCGAGGGCCGCGGGGGCGCCGTCGCCGTCGGTCACCATGCGGCGCATGCGGATGCGGGCCTCGCGGAGCTCCTGCTCGATGCGGAGGCGCCGGTGCTTGTCGGAGATCTGCAGCTTCGCGAAGGGCGACGCGCCGTGCACCACCACGCCGTCTTCCCGCACCTCGTCGTAGAGCAGCGGGAAGACGTCCGCCGCCCGCCCCACCTCCGAGTCGCGGAGCAGGATGGCCTCGATGCGCGCGGCGTAGCGGGCGGCGAGCAGCGGGTGCGCGATGCGCTCGAGCGTCTCGCGCCCGTCGTCACGGAGCACCACCATCACGTCGACGTCGCTCTTGCCAGGGCGCCACGCGCCGCGCGCCGCGCTGCCGAACACGATCATCGCGACGAGGCCGTCGCCGAGGGTCTTCGCGAGGGCCTCGCGGAGGGCGTCGAGGCGCGAGCGCACCTCGGGGGGGAGCGCGTCGATGGACGCGTTCGATGGAGCGGTGGTCATGTCGTCCTGGTCCTTGTCTCGATGAGTCGAACGGAGGCGCTGGCGCCGACGCCCTTGAGCGCCCACACGCGGCGGCCGGCGCGGGCCTCGGCCGACCCCACGAAGGGGGCGACCCGCGCGCCCGGCGACTGCCCCGCGGCGAAGCGGAAGCGCGCCCGGAGCACCAGCAGGTCGACCCGCGCGTCGGCCGCGAGCGACGGAGCCGCCAGCGCCGCCGTCGCGATGTGCATCGCGTCCGAGAACGCCGCGCCCCGCGCGGGCCGCGGCGAAGCGTCGACGGCCGCGCGGGCGATCGGCGCCACCGCGTCGCCGTGCGTGGCGAGCCGAGGGAGCAGCGGCAGGGCGTCCTCGACGCGCTTGCGCTGGAGCACCTCGCGCGTCCGGGTGAGCGCGTCGAGGGAGAAGTCCGCGAGGGCCGTCGGCACCTCCGCGCGGCGGTCGGCGAGCACGTGGGCGAAGGCCTCCTGGCGCGCGGCGAGGGCGCTCACGTCGCCGCACGCCACCGCCACGGGCAGCTCAGGGAGCGCGCGCACCGAGCGGGCAGAGGCCGTGATGGCGTGGGCGCGGGTGAGCTCGGCGGCGAGCTCGGCGAAGGGGGGGAAGTTCCCGTCCCGCTCTAGCAGCACGGGCACCGCCCCGCGGGCCTCGGTGAGCGCGGCCAGGAGCGCGAACACGGCTTCGGGGACGGGCGACGCGTGGTCGTCGAAGAAGAAGCCGTCCTCCAGGTGCCCTCCCGCGATGTGAACCATCGCGACGCGGTCGAGGGGATAGCCCCGGAGCACGGCGAGCGGGTCGCGGCCCTCGTTGAGGGCGTTCGCGTGGAGGTTGCCGAGGTCGAGGAGCAGCGGGCACCCGGTGGCGCGCGCGACCTCGCAGTAGAAGTCCTCCTCGCGCATCGCGTCGTCGGGCCAGCGCGCCGTCCACGCGACGTTCTCGAGGGCGAAGGGGATGTCGGGGAGGTGCCGCCGCGCGCGCTCGACGTTGCGCGCCACCACCGCCACCGCCTCGCGCGTCCGCGGGAGCTGCGTGAGGTGCCCCACCTCCCACCCGCCGGCGCTGGTGAGCGCGACGTGCTCGGTCACCAGCGGCGCCTTCAACGCCCGGGCGAGCTCGCCGAGACGGCGCGCGCGGTCGTCGTCGATGCCCGCCGCGCTCCCGAGCGAGAGCTTCACCCCGTGCGGAATCACGGGCCACGCCTCGGCGATCGCCACCGCCTCCCGCCGCGCGCGCTCCTGCGAGAAGCACAGCTCCGCCACCACCTCGACGAAGCGAACCGCCTCACGACGCTGCCACAGATCGCTGGCGAGCTCCTGCCGCCACCCGATGCCCACGCCTGTGACTTCGCCACTCATGGTCGTTCGCCGCGGCAACGTACCACAGCTCGCGCGGGTGTCGCTTCGGTGCGTTCTTCGCAGATTCGGTCTATGGTCGCGCCATGATTCGTTCTTCCGGTATTTCCGCTGCACTTTGGGCGTTGGCGCTCACGGCGGTGGGGTGCGGTGAGGGGTCGCCGCCGACGGTGGTCGACCCCTGCGGCGCTCCCGGGGCCTGCGCTGGCGATGCCTCCACGGATGCGCTCGACCGCGATGTGGTCCCCGTGGACGTCGCGCGCCCCCCGCAGCCCACCGACCTCGTCGCGATCGAGCTACTCCCGCAGAACCCCGTCGTGAGCGTGCGCGGGACAACGCCCGGCATGGTGACCTTTCAGGTGCGGGGCCGGCAGCGCAACGGGACGATGCGCGACGTCACCCAGCTCCTTCGCTTCTCGCTCGACACCCCCGTGATCGGGATGATCAACGCCGACACCGGGCTCTTCACGGCCTCCGGCGTCGGCGGCGTGTCGGTGGTGCGCGTGTCGACGGTCGACGGGACGGCCTTGAGCGCGCAGACGATGGTGACGGTCAATGTCCGGGCCACCACGCAGGTGGAGGTGAGCGACGCCGAGCGCGACGCCTTCGACGCCACCGCCGCCACCGGTGCGGCCGCGGAGACGCCCGCGATCGACTACCCCCTCGCGCGGGCGGTGATGCCGCAGAACGTCTACCCCCCCCACCTCCAGTGGACGCCGCGCCACTCCAACCGCGAGCGGGAGGAACTCTGGCGCATCCGCCTCTCGCGCACCCACTCCGTGCTCGAGGGCTACCTCCGCGGCAACCCGGAGTTTCCCAACGCGTGGCGCCCGCCGCGCGCGGCGTGGGAGGCCTTCGCGAAGTCCGACGTGAACAGCGCCATCACCCTCACCGTGTCGGTGCTGTCGCGCGGCGTCGTGCGCGAGAGCGAGGCGCGCGTCTTCCGCACCGTCGACGCCGTCATCGCCGGGAGCGTGTACTACTGGTCGCCCGACATCGCCGCGCTCGCCCGCGTCGACGTGGCCGACGCGCGCCGCGTCAACTTCCTCCCCAGCCCCGGCGACCGCTGCATCGGGTGCCACACCGTCTCGCGCGATGGCAACCACCTCCTCGGGTACCTCGAGGGCGACCGCAACTCCATCGCCCTCTACGACCTCACCCGCCCGCTGACAGCCAACCCCGCGCCCACCGTGGCCCGCGTCAACTCGGCCGAGCGGCGCTGCACCTCCTTCAGCCCCGACGCCTCGCGCGTCGTCTCGGGCGACTGCGACACGGAGCCGAGCGGGCGATCGTTTACGCTCCTCGACGGCCGCACCGCGCTCCCGGTGATGGCCAATGGCAGCCCGGGTGACGGCTACGACCCCGAGTGGTCGCCCGACGGCCTGTCCATCGCGTACAGCACGCGCGCCGACGCCATCGCCGTGACCCCCGTGATGCCCGGCGACCGCTTCGGCGCCCCGATGGTGCTCCACACGCCGTCGGGCGCGAGCACCCCCGTCGACTGGCACCCCACCTGGTCGCCCGACTCGCGCTGGCTGCTCTTTCAGCGGGGCACGCGCCGTCGCACCGGGATGGGCCCCGGCTCGCTCTGGATGATGGCGCGCGCGGGCGGGACCCCCGTTCGCCTCACCAACGCCTGCAACGGCGCCCAGGACACGAGCTACCGGCCGGTGTTCTCGCCCTTCAACTCGGGCGGGTATTTCTGGGCGCTGTTCACGACGTCGCGGCCCTACGGCAACGTCAACGAGGGCGTGCGCGACCGCAACCAGATCTGGATCGCCGCCGTGCGCAACCGCCCCGACGGCACCACCGACCCCTCCGAGGTGGCCTACTACCTCGAAGGCCAGGAGCGCGTGACCACGCTCTCGCCGTACTGGACCCCCGCGGCGTGTCGGCCCAACAACCAGGTGTGCACCACCAACCCCGACTGCTGCAGCGGCGTCTGCGAGCCTGACTCAGCCGGTCGCAACGTGTGTGTCCCCCCGCGGATGCAGTGCATCGCGCGCGGCGGACGCTGCGGCGGCAACGAGGACTGCTGCCGCGGCCTCGTGTGCAACGAGGGCCGCCTCTGCGACATCCCCGCGCCGCAGTGACCCCCTGAAACGCAAAACCCCCGCTGACCCTTGCGGCCAGCGGGGGTGAAGCGACGCCGTCGGGGCGCGGGTTCTATCCCTCGATGAAGGACTTGAGCTGCTTCGAGCGCGACGGGTGACGCAGCTTGCGGAGGGCCTTCGCCTCGATCTGGCGGATGCGCTCGCGGGTGACCTCGAAGCCCTGGCCCACCTCTTCGAGCGTGTGGTCGCTCTTCTCGCCGATGCCGAAGCGCATGCGGAGCACCTTCTCCTCGCGCCACGTCAGGGTCTTGAGCACCTTGCGCATCTGCTCGGCGAGGTTGTTCGAGATGACGGCCTCGGAGGGCGACACCACGGACTTGTCCTCGATGAAGTCGCCGAGGTGCGAGTCCTCCTCCTCGCCGATGGGCGTCTCCAGGGAGATGGGCTCCTTCGCGATCTTGAGGACCTTGCGCACCTTGTCGAGCGGCAGCTCCATCTTCTCGGCGATCTCCTCGGGGGTCGGCTCGCGGCCGAACTCCTGCACGAGGTACCGCGACGTGCGGATGAGCTTGTTGATCGTCTCGATCATGTGGACCGGGATGCGGATCGTCCGCGCCTGGTCGGCGATCGCGCGCGTGATCGCCTGACGGATCCACCACGTCGCGTAGGTGCTGAACTTGTACCCGCGGCGGTATTCGAACTTGTCGACCGCCTTCATGAGCCCGATGTTGCCCTCCTGGATCAGGTCGAGAAACTGCAGGCCGCGGTTGGTGTACTTCTTCGCGATCGAGACCACGAGGCGGAGGTTGGCCTCGACGAGCTCGGCCTTGGCCTTCTCGGCCATGCGCTCGCCGTCGCGGATCTCGCGGTAGGTGCGGCGCAGCTCCTCGAGGGTGACGCCGTGCTCGCGCGCCTTCTCCTCGACGTTCTTCACCTTGTGGGTCGCGCTCTTGAGGGTCTCGATGTAGCCCTCGAGGTCGGGCGAGGTGACCTTGAGCTGCCGCGCGATGATGGCCCGGCGGCGGTTGTCCCCCTGCTCAAACTCCTTCAGCCGCTTCTTGAACTCCTTCACCTCGAGGCCCATCTCGCGGGCGGCCTCGGCCACCGGGGCCTCGGCGCGCTCGAGCTGGTCGATGAGCTTCTTGAGCTGCTGGACGATGTGCTCGATCTGCTTCTTGTTGAGCCGCAGGTCCTGGAGGGTCTGGAACATCTTCGCCTGGGTCTTGGCGATCTCCTCGTGGACCTTCTTCTTCGCCGCGTCGGTGACCTTCTTCGCGGGGCTGTCGATCGACTCCTCGAGCTCGCCGATGTGCGCCCAGAGCTTCTTCACGTCGTCGGTGAGCTTCTCGACGCGCTTGCGCACCTCCTCCTCGTTGTAGCCCTCCTCGTCGTCGGCGTCGCGCACCACGTCCTTCAGACGCACCTTGCGCTGCTTCACCTTCTCACCGAGCCGCGTGATCTCCTGCACCGCGATGGGCGACTGGAGGATCGTGTGCAGCACCGTGGTCTCGCCGTCCTCGATGCGCTTGGCGATCTCGACCTCGCCCTCGCGGGTGAGCAGCGAGACCGAGCCCATCTTGCGCAAATACATGCGCACCGGGTCGTTGGACTTCGAGGCGTAGGCGTCGTCGAAGCCGGCGTCCTCCTCGTCGGGGATCGGGACGACGCGCTTCTCCTGGTCTTCTTCGGCGGCGCGCTTGGGGGCGACCTTCACCTGGGTGGAGGCGTCGACGATCTCGATGTCCTCGTCGCCGAGGATGCCCATCAGCTCGTCGATCTGGTCGGACGAGAACACGTCCGAGGGGAGCGCCTCGTTGATCTCGTCGTAGGTCAGGTGCCCCTTCTGCTTCCCGAGCTCGATGAGCTGCTGGACCTCCTTGCGGTCGCGGTTCTTGAGCTTCGCCGCAGCCGCGGCGGCCGCCTGGGTGACGGCGGCCTCGGGCGACCCCTTGGCCTCGCGGGGAGGAGAGGGCTCCTTGTCCTTGCCGTGCTTGGCGCCCTTGCGCGTGGTCTCTTCCTTCATCGAAGTCCTACTCTCCTGAGCCAGAAAGGGGTAATGCCTCAACCACCGATCGCAGACCTTGTCAATCGCCGCCCTTCACCGTGCGCGGCCGGGCGAGCTCTCGCTTCACCCGCAGCTGCTCGTTGAGGGCCCCGAGCTCGGCGCCGGGATCACCCTGCGTACCGGCGCGAGCGCTGCTTTGCTTGAGCGCCTTGGAGCGCCCGAGGGCCTCGCAGCGCCGGAGTTCGGCCACCGCGTCGGCGAGGGTCACGGGGCAGCGGTCGGCCATGCCCGGGTCGTCTGCCCCCGCGGGGATGAGCCGCGCACCCAGCCACGCCCGGGCCTTCTCGGGGCAAACCTCCATCAGCAGCGCCCCGTCGACCCGCCCCGACTCCGCCCATTGGGCGCGCGCCGCCCGCAGCACCGGGAGCATCGTGGGGCCGTAGAGCGCCTCCAGGTCGGCCGCGTCCTGCGAGGCGAGGAGCTCGGGCTGCATGAGCAGCGCCTCCAGGCCGCTCGCCATGGCCGCCCGCTGGCGCCGGGCGAGGGTCGTCGGGTCGATCTCCTCGTCCTGCGGGCGGGTGAGCAGCGGGCGCTTGCGGGCGTCGTCGTGGCCGAAGGGCGACTCGCGGGCCGCGCGGGCCGCGTCCTGCTGGTGCTCGCGGAGGGCCGACAGGATCGCCCGCTCCTCCAGGTAGAGCGCCTTGGCCGTGATGCGCACGTACACGTCGCGCTCGATCGCGTCGCGCACCGCGGCGATCACGGGGGCGAGCGAGCGCACGGCCGCCACCCGCTCGGGGATGTTGTCGCCGCAGGTCGCGCCGGCGTCCTTGATGAGCCACTCGACGATGCTGGGACCGGTCGACACCAGCGTCGCCATCCCCGGCTGGCCGTGCTCGGGGTTGAGCGAGCGGAGGTAGCTGTCGGGGTCCATCTTGGGCGGGAGCACCCCGACGCGCGCCATCAGCCCCGCCTTCGCGCACACGGCGTGGGCGGCCCGGGCGGCCTTGCGACCGGCCTCGTCGCCGTCGAACACCAGCACCACCGTCTCCGCGAAGCGTCGCAACAGCTTCGCCTGCGCGTCGGTGAAGCTCGTCCCGAGGGGCGCCACCGTCTCCGCGAAGCCGTGCTGGTGCATCTGGACGACGTCGAAATTGCCCTCCACCAGCACCGCCTCGGCCTTGTGGCGCATCGCGGTGCGGGCGTTGGAGAGCCCGTAGAGCAGCTCGCCCTTGTGGTAGATGGGCGTCTCGGGGGAGTTGACGTACTTGCCGGTCTCGGTCGGGACGATCCCCTCGGGGATCTCCTCGCTCACCGGCAGCAGCCGCCCCGAGAAGGCCACCACCTTGCCGCCCCGGTCGAGCACCGGGAACATCAGCCGGTGGCGGAAGCGGTCGTAGTACCCGCCGCGGCCCGGGAGGAGCAGCCCCGCGAGCTCGCCGTCGGCCGGGGAGAAGCGCTTCGCCTTGAGGTGCTGGGCGAGGGCGTCCCACTGGGCGGGGGCGTACCCCAGGCGGAAGCGCTCGGCGGTCTCGTCGGTGACCCCGCGCTCTTCGAGGGCGCCGCGGGCCAGCTCGCTGAAGGGGGCCTCGCGAAGGCTGTCGAGGTAGAAGAGGGTCGCGGCCTCACACACCGCCAGGAGCCGCTCGCCCACGTCGCGCTGCCGACGCTCCTCGGCGATGCGCTCGGGGTCGCGCGTCTCGGGGACCTCCACCCCGGCCCGCTCGGCCAGCGCGCGGAGGGCCTCGGGGAAGGTCACCCCCTCCATCTGCTCGTAGAAGCGGAGGGCGTCGCCCGAGGCCTTGCAGCCAAAACAGAAGTAGAGCCCCACGTCGGGGCTCACCGAGAAGCTCGGGGACTTCTCCTCGTGGAAGGGGCACCGGGCCACGTACCGCCCGCCCGCCTTGCGGAGGGGGACGTACTGCCCGACCAGCTCCGCGAGGTCGGTGCGGTTGCGCACCTCCTGGATGATCCCCCGGTCGGTGGTCAAACGTGCCTCCCCGGGGCCAGCCACGGGTGCCAATGCTTGATCCGTGACGCGCGCAAGCGGTACTGCCTTCCAGTCTGGGACGGGGGAAACCGTGCGACGTGTAGCGTCCGAGGGCCGAAGGGTCAAGCATTCTGCCAGGAATTTTGCAAGTGCTTTCGTGGGTTTGGCCGCCACAAATTCCAAGCAAGACGAGGGCCACGGACGAGGTTTTGGGGAATGTGATAGGAGCGTCGAGGCGATGCGCTCCTCCACCCTCTCCCTCGCGCTGGCGGCGCTCGTGGCGGTCGTCGCGGCGCTCCCCGCGTGGGCCGACCCGTGGCCGTCGATCCCGATTCCGCCGCAGAACGCCCGCGACGCTCGCTCTCCGGTGCCGCGGCCTCCCGCGGGCGACGCCGCCGAGCGGGCGCGGCACCTCGTCGAGGCTTTGCGCACGGGCGCCACGGACGGCGCGATGGACTTCTTCCTGCCGCGCGACCCCTTCCTCGCGATCAAGGACATGTCGGGGGCCGCGGGGTACTTCAACACCCTCACGCGGGCCTACCGTCGCGACATCGAGGCGTGGCGGCGCGAGACCCCAGGGCTCTCGGGGGCGACCTTCGTCCGCTTCGAACTCTCCCGGGCGTGCGCGTGGATGACGGTGGGGCGCGAGGCCAACCGGCTCCCCTACTGGTCGTGCTACCGCTCGCGGCTGGTGGTCAACGTCAACGGTCGGGAGCGCCCGCTGGAGGTGCGGGTGATGATCCACTGGGGCGACCGCTGGTACGTGACCCACCTCCGGCCGTTCCACTGAGGCCCCTCGACACCGGCGCGGCGTGGCGGTAGGGAGGTTCTCACCATGAGCGACCGAGAGCCGACGACCTTCGAAGAGTTCTGGCCCGAGTATGTCCGGGCGCACACGAAGCCCGCGACGCGCGCCTTCCATGCCGTGGGGACGGCGCTGTTCCTCACGTCGGCGGTGGCCTTCCTGGCGACGCGGAAGTGGAAGTACCTCGCCGCCGTCCCCGTGGTGGGCTACGGCCCGGCGTGGGTCTCCCACTTCTTCATCGAGGGCAACATGCCCGCGACCTTCAAGCACCCGCTCTGGTCGCTCCGCGGCGACTTCGAGATGATGGCCCGGATGATCATGGGCACCATGGCCGCCGAGGTGGAGCGCTGCGCCCAGGCCGAGGCCTCCCCCACCGTCACGATGCAGGGCGAAGACTCCGCCCCCGGGTACGCGCACGCCGCGCCCGACGCCACCGTCCACTGAATGGGGGCTGAGGTCCCCGACGCGCGCGCGGCGCGACGCCACCTCGCGCTCGCGTGCATCGCGGTCAACGCCGCGGTGTTCGTCCTCTCACGCCCGGCCCTGATGGCGAAGAACCTCCACGACGCCATCGGCGTGGTGTTCCTCGCCGCGGCCATGATGGGCGTTCGCCGCGACGACGACGACACCGAGCGCTACGGCATCCGTCTCGAGGGCGTGTTTCCGGGCCATCAGGGCGACCCCCGCTCGCTCGTCCGCACGCTCTGGGAGGCCCTGCCCTCGGCGCTCCGTGAGGTGTCCATCGCCGCGGGCGTCGCGCTTGTCGTGCTCCCCGTCTACTCGGCGGCGTGGCCCCTTTTCAACCGCGCAGTGGGCCCGCGGCACGCCCCGAGCGACCTGCGCGACGTGGCCACCGAGCTCGTCGCCGTGGCCTTCACCGAGGAGATGTTCTTCCGCGGGTATGTGCACACCCGGGTGGCCGACGCCCTCGGGGTGTCGCCCCGCGCGACGGCCTTCCGCGACGCCGCGCGGGTGGTCGTCATCACCGCCGCCCTCTTCGCGATCACCCACGTGGTGGTGGCGCCGACGGTGGCGCGGGCGGTGGTGTTCTTCCCGGCGATCCTGTTCGGCGCGCTGCGCATCTGGCGCGGCGGCATCGGCGCGGCGGTGGCGCTCCACGCGGCGTTCAACCTCTGGGAGCGCTACCTGGAGGGCCGTTGACCCGCGCCTGCTTCTTCGACCTCGACCGCACCTTCGTCCGCGTCAACACCGCCCGCCTCTACGCCCGCTGGCAGTTTCGCGAGGGCCACGCGCGGCGCCGCGACCTCGCGCGGGTCACCTGGTGGGTGCTGCGCTACTCGGTCGGCAACCTCGACGCCGAGGCCGTCGCCCGCGAGCTCGTCCGCGACATGGCGGGCCGCGACGAGGCGAAGTTCGCCAAGGACGTCGACGGCTGGGTCGAGCGCGAGGTGATCCCGCAGGTGGCCCCCGACGCCCTCCGCGAGCTCGAACGCCGCAAGGCCGACGGGTACCTCTGCGCGCTCCTCACGGCCACCTCCACCTACGCCGCGGAGTCCCTCGCGCGGCGCGTCGGCATCGAGCACGTCCTCGCCTCCCGCTTCGCCGTCGCCGACGGGCGCTTCACGGGCGAGATCGTCGACCCCTTCTGCTACGGCAAGGGCAAGGTGCGGGCGGTGGAGCAGTGGGTGCGCGACCGCGACGTCGACCTCGCCGCCAGCGCCTTCTTCACCGACTCGGCCTCCGACCTCCCGATGCTCGAACAGGTGGGCGAGCCCGTGGCCATCAACCCCGACCCGCGGCTCCGCTGGCAGGCGCGGCGCCGGGGGTGGCCCGTCCGCTGGTGGTGAATCCCCGTTGCTTCCGGGCGCCGATCGCTGGTACCCGTCGGAGCGATGGCAACCTCGTGGACGCTCGTGGTCGCGGCTCCCCTCTCGCAGGTGGCCGCCTCGGTTGAAGCCCTCGCCTCGAAGCCCGCGCTCGCCGCCCTCGGTGACGACGCCACCGTCGCCCGCTTCGAGAGCGACGCCGCGACGCCCGACGCCCTCGCGCTCCAGCTCCGCGCCTGGCTCGGCCCCGTGGTCGACTCGGCGGGCGTCGAGGGCATCCGCGCCGTCACCTCGCTCGAGGGCGTCACCACCCTCGCCGCGGCCCGCGCCGCCGAAGGCACCTGGCTGGTCGCCCCCGCGGCCTTCTCGTTCGCGCAGGTGGCCGCGGTGTTCGGCTCGCCCGTCGACACCTCGCACGGGAGCGCCCTCAAAGACGGCGACGACCTCTCTTCGAAGCTCACCAGCGCGTTTCAGGCCCGCGAGGATCCGGCCGCGATCGAGAAGCGCCTCCGGGCGTCGCGCGGCGTCTCCGAGTGGGGGGCGGTGTTCGGCTTCACGCCCGCCGCACCCGAGGCCGGCGCAGAAGGCGAGGCCGCCGAGGCGCCCGTCGACAAGGACAAGCTGCGCGACGAGCTGCGCGCGACGCTCCGCGAAGACGCGATCGACGCCATCCCCGAAGCCGAGCCGAGCACCACGCTGCGAAAGAGCGAAGGGCGGCGGAAGCTCGAAGAGGTGCTGCGGGGCGGCGGAGACGAAGCGGGGGAGAGCGGTGCGACGGAGCCCTCAGCGACGCCCGAAGGGGGCGTCGGGAAGGCGTAGCGGCTGGTTCCACTCGGCGGGGTAAGGGGCCGCCGCGGTGGGGGTGGAAGGGGCGGGAGCCTCGTAGCACATCGCCGTCCAGCGCTGCGTCCACGTGAGGGCCGCGGCGCGCACCTGATCGAGCAGGAAGAACACCTGCGCCCGGTCGATGCGCTCGGTGCTCCGCCGCGCGATCACCTGGAGCGAGCCGTCGCGCAGGCCCAGCGTCGCGCCCCGGAGCTCCCCCTCGCCGTTGGCGTCGAGGATGCGCTTCAGCAGCGGCGCGTTGGCGGCCTCCGCGGGGCCGATGCCGCCGATCGCGCAGCTCACGGTGAGGGCCGCGTCGCTCCACTCCACGCGCAGCGCGCCGCCGTCGGTGCGGAGCGAGAGGTCGCAGCGCTTCGATGCGTCTTCGCGGACGGTGCCGAGGCCGCGGACGACGAAGGTGTCGACGCCGCCCTGCACCTGCTCGTCGACGGTGCTGCTCGCGGTCTCTGGGGGGAGGAGGTCGCGGGCCGGAGGGATGACGCCGCGGCGCTGGAGCCGGCGGACGTTGCGCACGTAGTCCGCGGCCGCGTAGGACGGGACGGCGAAGTTGATCCCCTGCGAGTGCGAGAGGCCCGCGGCGACGACGCCGACGAGGCGACCGGCGCCGTCGAGCAGGGGGCCGCCGCTGTTGCCGGGGTTGATGTTGGCGTCGGTCTGGATGAAGACGTCCTTGTCCATCACGCGGTGCGGGTTGGAGACGATGCCGCGGGAGACGGAGTTGCGGCAGCCGCGCGGGTGACCGAGGGCCCACACCTCGGTGCCGACGGCGAAATCGTCCGTGGCGTCGCGCTCGAGGTCGAGGTGATCGGGCGAGGTGGCGTCGACGACCACCACCGCGAGGTCGTGGTGGGGCGACTGGTGGACGCCGATGCCGCGGAGGTTCTGCCCGCCCGCGAGCACCACGCGGAAGGGGCCGGCGGAGGGCGCGACGTGGCGGTTGGTGAGCACCAGCCCGTCACCGCCGACGAAGAAGCCCGTGCCGAAGCCCCGCTCGTCTTCGATGAGCACCACCTGCGCTGCGCGCGCGAGCACACGATCCATCTTTTACTCTCCTCTCGGTCTCGTCTACCATCGTCCGCGACGAGTTTGGGTCGCGCCCGTCACCAGCGCCGCCCTGCTACCCGGGAAAGGTCTCACAGGAAACGCACGATGGGCATCTTTGACGGCTTCATGGGCGCCAGCGTCCAGCTCTCCCCCCGCGTCGCGGTCGTCGCGACGATGCTCTACCTGAGCGGGGCCGACGGGCACCTCGACGACAGCGAGATCGGCGACATCCTCAAGGTGGTGCCCGACCGCCAGGCGCTGGAGGCGGCCCTCCAGTACGTCAAGCGCACGGGCTTCCAGCAGTTTCTGGAGGAGAGCGGGCGGATGCTGTCGCCGCAGCAGAAGATGTGCGCGATCCTCAACGCGACCGACCTCGCGCTGGGCGACGGTCATTTCGCGCCGTCCGAGCAGCAGATGCTCCAGCAGATGGCGGGTGTGTGGCAGATCCCCGACCAGTACCTCGGGCCGTACGTCCAGGCGCTGATGGTGAAGAACAACCTCTCCGTCTTCGGCTGAGCGCTGGGGGGAGGGGGCGGCGAAGGGGTGGGGGCTGCGGTGATGACTGTGGCTGAGCCGAGCCCCGCTGTTCGCCGTAGGGTGCTCCCAGCGAGCGGCGGACTACTTCGTCTTCTTCGGCACCGCGGACGCGGCCTTCTTCTGGTCGGCGGTGGCCTGGGCCTGCTGCTTCTGCGCAGAGTCCTGCTTCTTGTTTTTGTCTTTCGCCTTCGGTGACTTGTCGCCCATGGAGTGCCTCTTCTCGGTGCGGTGACGAACGTCCAGCCGTTGAGGCTCGCACGCCCCGCGCGAAAACACCCGGATTGTCCTCCGCGGTTCGCCGAAAGCCGCCGCGTGGTCGACGTCGCCCGCCGCCACGTTGGGAGCGCGCTACGGCGGCCAGCGCGCGGATGACGGACCGTAGGCGCGGAAGCGCTCGGGCGAGTGTGCTCGCCGCTCCGATCGCGGAAGCGCTCGCGTACGTCCCGCGCGCCGACGTGGCGACGCGGCCGCGTTCGTTCGGACCCCGAGCGCTTCCGCGCCTACGGTCCGTCATCCGCGCGCTGGCCGCCGTAGCGCGCTCCCAACGTGGTGGCGAGCAGCGACGGCGCGACGGCGGCCGCGGCGACGGCGCGTTGGGGGGCGGAGCGTGGAGACGGGGGAGGGAGCTGACGGCGGTGGGCTACGCGCCGCGGAGGGCGTCGTAGAGGTCGACGTCGAGCCAGGGGAGCGCGACGGAGGCGTGGGACACCAGCACGGCGTTCTCGTCCATCATGCGGCCGAGCGCGATGGCGTCGATCAGCGTAATGGGCGCGGCGCCGGGCTGGGAGGCCTCTTCACGGGCGCCCGAGAGGACGGCCCCGGTGGAGACGATCCAGCCGGTGGTGGCGTTGTTGTAGTGGTGGAGCGAGCCGCGGAGCTCGATCACCCGCTCGCGGCCCACCTCGCCCGCGCGGCGCACGACGACGGCCACCGGGAGCTCCTCGGGGCCGCGGCGCGACACGCCGGAGAAGTGCACCTCGCCCTGCGGGAGCCCGGGGCGCCGAGCCACCTTGAGGGACGACACCCCGAGGCGCTCGAGCAGCATCACGATCACCTCGGTGAACGACGCCTGCGGGAGCTCGTTGAGCCGGCGGACAACGTAGCGGCGGGCCGCGTCGCGCAGGCGTTCGAGCGCCGCGAGGGCTTCGGCTTCGGCGCGGACGAGGTCGCTCGGGAGCGTCCAGTCGACGAGCCCGACGCGACCGCCGGTGACGCGGAGGCGCGCGCGCTCGCCGCGGGCCGCGCGGCGCACCGAGTCGATGCGCGCCGCCGCCGTGAGCGCCGGCACGTGGAACTGCGCGTCGCCCGACAGCCGCCCCGCCCGCAGCGCGTCGTCGACCAGCGTGCGCATCGGCACGGGCTGACGGTCGTCGCGGCGCGTGAGCATCGAGACCAGGAGGTCGGCGGCGTCGCGGCCGGTCTCCGTGTCGCGCGCGGGCTCGTCGTCACGACGGGGCTCGCGGTCACGGTCGCGGTCACGATCACGATCGCGGTCACGATCACGGTCACGACCACCGCCCTCGGCCGGGCGCGCTTCGACCGCGTCGCCCGCGGGGCGATCGGTGCCGGGCGTGGTGGGCCGGTCGGTCTCGATCGGCTGACCGTCACGCCCGCGGCGGCGGCGGCGACGGCGGCGGTTGCCCGCGCCGGGGCCACGGTCCTTGTCGGTCGACGGGCCGCCGAGCAGGGGCTCCTCGTCGTCGTCCTCCTCGGGGAACATGTCGGCCGACGCGGCGAGGCGCTCCTCCCGCTCGATCTCATCGGCGTCGCGCGGGACCTCGTCCTCCTCGTCGATCACCCGCACCCGGGCCGGGGGGGCGGGCGGCGTGACGGGCTCCGTCGCGGGGCTGAGCTCCTCGGCGGCTTCGTCGTCCGCGGACGGCTCCTCGGTGACCGCGTCGCGCGCGGGTTCGGCGCTCTCCGCCTCGGTGGCGGCGGGCTCGGCGGCGGCGGGCTCGGTGTCGCGCGCGGGCTCCGGGGCGGGCTCGCTCGGGGCGACGACCACGGCGGGCGTCACGACCTCGGCGACGACCGTCTCTTCGGTCGCAGCCACGGCGACCACCTCGGCGGCGGCTTCGACCGAGGCCTCGGTCTCAGGCGTCACGTCGGCGACCGGTGCGACCGCGTCGAGGGGAGCGCTCACGAGCGTCTCATCGACCGGGGCGAGCTCGGGGGCCGCCTCCGGGGCGACCTCCGACCGCTCGGCCACGGGCTCGCTGCGGCGGCCATCGTTGCGGCGCCCGTCGTTGCGGTTGGCGTC
>JBILLV010000140.1:0-23092 GCA_044375895.1 Polyangiales bacterium
GCAGCATGAGGGCGTCGGGCGAGCGCCGCCACGCGTCGGAGAAGGCGCGGTGCTTCGCGAGGTCGGCGGGGAGGCGGCCCTTGTACGTGCGGGTGGTGAAGCGGCCGCGCTGGGCGTCGAAGACGTGCGTGGCGATCCACGTGCCCTCGATGCGCGTGCTCGCGTGGTAGTGCCGCAGCACCTCCGCGGCAAACTGCGGGTAGAGGACCGGGGTCGCCCGCCCGAGGTCGCGGAGGAAGCGCCACGCGCGACGACGGAGGTAGAGCAGCGTCCCGGCGGACACCTCGATGCCGTGGCGCTGGGTGTACCAGTGGTCGAAGCTCCACGCGAGGGCCCCGAAGAGCTCGGCGTCGAGGGTGGCCTCGGCCCGCTTGTAGATGCGCTTGAGGCCGCCCCACAGGCCGTAGCGGAGCGGCGCGCTCTTCGTCAGGTGGAGGATGGCCGCGCGGCTCGCGTCGCTGCCGCGCTCGTAGTTGGAGACCAGCAGCTCGGCGAGGGCGAAGCGCGGCGGCGGAGGCGGCAGCGCCTGCGCGAGGTACGTCTTCCACGCCGTGAGGATGCGCTCGCGCTTCTCCTTCTTCGGCACCCAGCGGAGGGCTGCGTAGCCCACCTGCGCCAGCATCTGCTGGAGCGTGACGGCGCCGGGAGGGAGTTCACCCTCGGGCGCGGGGTCGGGCTGCGCGAGGAAGGCGATCACCGCCTGCGCCAGGTCGGGCGAGTCGCTTCGTGCGAGCCGTTGAAGGTCGGAGAGCTCGATCTCGTTCGCGCCCATGCGTGGAGGCGGCGGATGGGACACCGTGGCGACGAGACCGTCAAGCAGCAAGTGGAGCTCCGAAGGAACGGAGCGCTCTCGTCGCGTCGCGGTGGTAGCCTCGCGCGCACCGAGAGGAGCGTCCACGTCCCCCATGCCCCGCATCCGCACCCCGCTCGCCGAGCGCATCGGCCTCCAGTACCCCATCGTCTGCGCCCCGATGTTCATCATCTCCAACAAGGAGATGATCCTCGCCGCCGCGGAGGCGGGCATCCTCGGCGCGATGCCCTCGCTCAACTGCCGCACGCGGGAGGAGTTCCGCGAGGCGCTGGCGTGGATCCGCGCGCGCACCGAGCGGCCCTTCGCCATCAACCTCACGATCAAGCTCACCGACCCCGAGCGCCTGGAGAGCGACTTCCAGACCTGCCTCGACTTCAAGGTGCCGGTGATCATCACGAGCTACGGCAACCCCGCGGACATCGCCCGCCGCGCGCACGAGAGGGGCACCGTGGTCTTCCACGACGTGATCCACCTCAAGCACGCCCTCAAGGCGCAGGAGTCGGGGGCCGACGCGATCATCGGCGTCGCCGCGGGCGCCGGCGGCCACGCGGGCACCACCAGCCCCTACGTGCTCTACCCCTACCTCCGCGAGAACCTCCGCGTCCCCGTGATCGCCGCGGGCTGCATCGCGACGGGCCGCCAGCTCGCCGCGTCGCTCGCCCTCGGCGCCGAGCTCGCGTACATGGGGACGCGCTTCATCGCCTCCACCGAGTGCGGCGCCGACGAGGCGTACAAGCAGGGCGTCATCGGCGGCACCCCCGAGGACATCGTCTACACCGACACGGTGAGCGGCGTGCACGCCAACTTCCTCCGCGACACGGTGCCGGGCTACGAGCGCGTCGACCGGGCGGCCGTGCAGGGCGAGGTGCAGCAGGGCGGCGCCAAGAAGTGGAAGGACATCTGGAGCGCCGGGCAGGGGATCGCCCTCGCGAAGGACATCAAGCCCATCGGGGCGATCGTGGAGGACATCGTGCGGGAGTACGTCGACGCGACGCGCGCGCTCCCGGCGCTGGAGCCGTAGCCCTACGGCCAGGCGAGCACCGCGGCCTCGCCGTGCCGCGCGATCTGTCGCCGCAGGCTCGCCAGCATCGCCTGCCGCCGCGCCTCGAAGCCCACATACGCCGCGTCCGGGATGAGGTGTCCCCGCGCCCCCTCCGGGTCCTGCGCGATCGACGCGCGCAGGGCCTGCGGCGTCACCCGCTGCATCGACTCGTAGAGGTAGCGCGGCACGCGGCGCGTGACGCCGGGCGAGCCGAGGGTGTTGATGACGGCGGGGGCCCAGCCCGCGTCGTTGTCGCGGAAGACGAGGTCGCCGTTCTCGTCCGCGCCGATGTTGCAGCAGTTCCAGCGGTCGTAGTTGGCGGCGAGGTAGTCGAAGACGAGCACCTCGGCCACCTGGCGGGCCCGCTCGCGGTCGCGCGGGTCTTCGGGGAGCGGACGCTCGGGGTTGACCCAGCTCGACCAGATGCGACGCGCCGGGGCGAGGTGCATGTTCACGTGGGCCACCGTCGGCACCCAGACGCTCGCCGAGCCCACCACCATGCCGCGACGGTCGACGACGAGGTGGACGTTGCGCGCGCTCCGCCCGAGGGCCGCCACGGGGATGCGACGGCTCACCGTCGGCGGCGCGCGGTTGGTGATGCCCAGGAGCTTCGCGAGGTGCCACGACGCCACCTCGCGGCGCCAGAAGGTCTCCAGGTTCTCCTGCTCGGGCTGGAAGCTGATCTCGACGCCGTCGCCGAGGTCGAGGTGCCACACATAGAGCGTGCTCTGGAAGCGCTCGACCACGCGCACCACGGGCTGCTCGCTCATCCGCCGGATCCACTCGTCTTCGCTCCGCCCGCGGTACATCCGCACGCCCGCCGTCGCGCCGCCGTCCGCGGGGGTGGGCGCGTCGGCCACGGGCGCCGCGTCGGCGACGGGCGCGTCGGTCGGCGCCGCGTCGGACGTCGCGACGACGTCAGGCGTCACGACGACGTCGGGCGTCGCGATCGGCGCGGCCGCGTCGGCGGTGACGGCGGGCGGGGTGGCAGGGGCGGAGGCCTGCGGCGCGCTGGTGGAGGCGCACGCGACGAGGCAGGAGAGGAAGGCGACGGTTCGGATCATCGGCACGCTCGGGGCACCCGTTACGCCACCGAGCGCGCGTCGGCGTCAAGCATTTGACCGAGGGCCTACATCTCGGGCGTCATCGGGCCGTTGCCGCCGTACCGCTGGCGCTGCGCCTCGGTGAGCTGCCGCGCCCGCGCGATGTCGCGGAGCAGCGTCGCCCCCTCGGTCGCGCGCCGCGGGTACATCGCGCCCGTGCGCTCGACGCGGTAGAGCCCGAACCGCGGCGCGTAGCCGTAGCTCCACTCGAAGTTGTCGAGCAGGCTCCAGTGGTAGTAGCCGCGGATGTCCACCCCGTCGCGGCGCGCCCGCTCCATCTGCTCCAGCGTGCGGACGATGTGCTCCCCGCGGCGGGCGCCGACCTCGGTGGCGATGCCGCTCTCGGTGACGGTCAACGGGAGGTCAGGGTAGCGCTGACCAAACTCGCGCAGCACCGTGTAGAGACCCGGCGCCCAGAACTCGTAGCCCATCGCCGGCACGTAGTGCGTCGGGTCGGTGCTCGGGACGCAGGCGCCGAGGTTGATGCCCGGGAGGCACACGTTGGCCCGCACCCGGGGGATGATCTCCGGCGTCGCGGAGACGCCCGCGCGGAAGTAGTACTGGACCCCGAGCCAGTCGAGGCGGTTGCGCCACTCGGGGTGCATCTCCTCCGCCACGCCGTCGAGGTTGGCGTCGAAGCCCCCCGTGCGCACCGCGTCGACGAAGAGGTAGTGGTAGACGGAGCGGACCCGGTCGCGGGCGGCGATGTCCGCGGGGTTGTCGCTGCGGGCGCGGTTGCGCGAGGGGATCCAGTCGGCGATCGAGAGCGTGAAGCCCACCTCGGCGGCGGTGCCGTCGCCGTCGGCGTCGACGGTGTCGTTGGCCTTGATCGCGTCGTAGATGGCCACGTGCGCGCGGATGTAGTTGCGCAGCACCTCGACGAAGCGGTCGGTCTGCGTGAAGAGCAGCGAGCGCCCCGGCGGAAACTCCTCCTGCCCGTAGCTCGCGAGCAGGTAGTTGATGGGCTCGTTGACGGTCGCCCACTCGTCCACGCGGTCGCCGTAGGTGCGGGCCAGCAGCGCGGCGTGCTCGCGGATCTCCTCGATGATGTCGCCCGCGCCGGTGGGGTGATCCCAGCCGCAGAGGTCGGTGCTCGACGGGGCGGTGCAGGGGCCGCGGCGCCGCGGGTCGTCGACCCACACCGGGCTCGAGAAGTGGTGGATGGTGAGCGAGGGGCGGATGTTGCGCGCGCGGAGCCCGTCGAGCAGGGCGCGGTAGGCCATGAGCGCGCCCATGTTCACCTCGTCGCGGCGGGGCTCGATGCGCGACCACTCGGTGCTGAAGCGGTAGGTGTCGACGCCGAGCTCGGTGAGGAGCCCGAGGTCTTCGATGGCGCGCGAGAAGCCTTGCACGGCGTCACCGAGCGGCGCTCGCCCGCGCCCGACGCCGCCCATCGCCGCGGGGAGCGTCCAGTAGTACCAGTCGTTGCCGGTGATCATGTCCTCGATCTGCGCCGACGCGGTGGCGACGCCGAAGGAGAAGCGGTTGCGCCCCATCGCCCCCGAGCGCGGCCCCGCCATCGGGTACATCACCGCGCCGGGCGCCAACAGATCGCGCGGGTCGACGACCGGCGGCGCGTCGGGGGCGACATCCGGGGCGACGTCGGGGGCCGCGGCTTCGCTGCGGTCGACGGTCGCGTCGGCGACGGTCGCGGGGGCGGGCTCCGTGCACGACGCGGTGAGCGCGAGGGAGCAGAGGGCGACCGGGAGGAGCGTGCGCGTCATCGCCGCGATGGTGCCACAACGCCGCGCGCGAACACCACCGCGGACCAGGTCCCTCCGCCCCCTCAGGGGCCGCCGCGCGGGAGCGTCGCCGTGGTGAACCCGATGGGCCGCGGAAGGAAATATTCTTGGCACTCGGAGGGGCCGATGCTAGGGTCACGAACAGAGTTGTCGTGCGCATCGTCATCCACATGCGACGTGCAGCGGTCACCGAAGGCGGGTCATCACCCGTGATGGGGCGTCGCCCTCCTACTCGCGGAGGCGCAGGAGATTTCCCTTCAGCGCAGGAGCGCTCTCGGTCCGCCACACCCGCGATGGAAGCCTTCGCACACGCACAACCTCACCGCGTCGAGTGGATGTCGGGCACGCCGCCCGCCGTCCCGGGATGGTCTCGTACCTGCGTCGCGCTTCGGGCGCGCGTCGGGTTCTCGCGCGGAGACACGAGGGCGCCGAACGGTCCTGTCCTTCGGAGAAGCAACCGCCCCCATCACAAGAAGGCCCGCCGTGTGGGCTGGGAGCCTCTGCGCTCTCCAGTGTCCCAGCGGGTCGCGGCACAGTCCGCGGGAGGATGTGACAGCACAATGAGTCGTCTTCAGCCCATGACCTTCACCCTGGAGGTCACCCCGCGGTAGTATCGTCGCAACCCGACGAAGACTCCCGACGAAGGGACGCCGCTTCACTGCGACGTCCCTTCGGCTTATTTGGGCACCCGCTACATCGACGGTTCGAAGCGCACGCGCGTGTTGGCGGGGATCACGCACGACGTCGCCGTCGGGCCCGCGGGGCAGCCCCCGATCGCATCGGTGCCCGCCCGGTTCTCGATGCCCACGGTGGCGGTGGCGGCGCCGGTCATGGCGGCGTAGAGCAGGTCGATCGACGCGTCGCGCTCGTTGAGCGTGGCTTCGAAGTTGAGGATGTTGGTGGTGGGGCCGGCGTAGTTGCGCACGTTGCTCCACTGGACGACGAAGCGCCGATCGGGGGCCGTGCCCGCCGTGGCGAGGCACACGCCGTCGGCGCGGGTGAAGAGGTCGACCCACTGCGGCGCGATGACGCTGTTGGGGACGAAGGTGGAGGGGATGCGGCCCGTCGTGAGGTCTGACCCGGTGCCCACGATGAGAAACCCGTTGGACGACACGGTGAGCGTCGCGCCCATCGGCACCGCGTCGCCCCAGTACCGGAAGTCGAAGGGCATCATCGCGGTCGTCGTGCTGTCGTCGACGGTGGTGAGCGCCGTGACGTGGCCCGGCGCGAGGCACGCGTCGACGTAGGAGACCGAGAGGGGCGGCGTCGTGCGCGTGTAGCGCCGCGGCGAGCCCGTGCAGCGACCGGCCGAGCACATGTTGCCCGCGCCGCAGGACGTGTTGCAGGCGCCGCAGTGGTTCGCGTCGGTCATGAGGTTGCGGCAGACGCCGCCGCACGACACCACGCCCATCGGGCAGGTGGGGCCGGCGATGGAGGTGGAGGCGTCGCAGTAGCCCACCGTCTCCATCGCGCCCGCCCCGCCCCCGAGCTGCGAGTTGCGCGCGTGGTGGAAGTACCAGCGCTGCGCCGCCGGAGCCACCGTGAACGCGCACATGTTCGACAGGCTCATGAACGACGAGACGGGCGTCACCGGTCCCATCGGCAGCGGGCGCCGCGAGATGGTCGTCGGGTCGGAGACGTACACGATCGAGGGGATGCCGCTGGTGAACTCGGCCACGCCCCAGAAGGCCCACCCCGCGCACGTCGAGCGAGCGGGCAGCTCCGAGGTGCCGAGGTCGAGCACGGCGCCCGACGGGAGGTCGATGTTGTACGCGCGGCCGCTCGTGAGCACGAGGACGCGGTCCCACCCGGAGAAGAAGCCCACGCTGCTCCCCGTGGCGGCCCCGCTGATGGGGATCGGCGCCGACAGCATCACCTGCCGCGTGGTGAGCAACCCCGTGGTGCTGTCGAGCTCACGCAGCGCGACGGCGACGCCCGTGGGCGCCGCGATGGGCATCCCCATGGCGTCGACGAAGGAGTACACGACGGCCGTGCGGAGGTTGGAGACCAGCGCGTCGTAGCGCGTGCCGACGGGCGTGCCGTCGAGGGTCGCGAGGTTGAAGCGCCCGGTGGTCGTCTGCCCCGTATAGAAGAGCTGCGCGTTGGTGAGCGCGATCCCGCCGCGGTCGGCGCCCGTCACCCCGGCGTGCTCGGCCGAGCGGCAGTTGGTCGACCCCAGCCAGTTGAGGCGAAACTCCGGCCCGCCCGGCGTCCCCACGCGGCACACGCCGGCCGCGCAGGTGTGGCCCGCGGGGCAGGGGCGCCCGCACAGGCCGCAGTGGTCGCGGTCGTTCATCAGGTCGCGGCACGAGCCGTTGCAGAGCGAGGTGCCCGACGCGCAGCTCACCATGCACACGCCGCTGGAGCATGCCTGGCCCATGGAGCACGCGCGGCCGCACATCCCGCAGTTCGCCGGGTCGCTCCCGGGGCTCACGCAGGCCGCGCCGCAGAGGAGCTGGCCCGTGGGGCACGCGCACGCGCCCGCCGCGCAGAGCTGGCCCCGCGCGCACACCTGGCCGCAGCCGCCGCAGTGCATCGGGTCGGTGGCGGTGTCACGACAGCTCCCGCCGCACTCGGCGAGGCCCGTCGCGCAGCCGCCGACGTCCGTGGGCGGCGTGTCGAGGGGGCTCGGGAGGTCTTCGGGCGGGGCGACGTCGGGCGGCGGCTGCGCGGGCTCCTCGGCCACGTCGGGCTCGACGTTGACGTCGGGCTCCGCGCGGTCGACGGCACCGTCCTTCGTGCGGACGGGCTCGTTCACCTGGGTGGCGCAGGCGAGCAGGGCGAGCGGAGCGGCGAAGAGCGCGCGGCGAAGCGAAGTGGATCGCATGGTGCGAGCCGACCCTATCGCGACCGTCCGCGGAGGAAAACCCCCGCCGCGGCCGTCAGTCGATGAAACGGTAGAGCCCGCCGTCGCGCTGACCGCCCGCGTAGAGCGCGTTGCGGTACACCGCGAGGGGCGCCGCGCAGTAGGGGTCGCCGAGTTCGAAAGGCTCGCCCGCCGGGTCGCGCGGCACCACCGCGAGGCGCGTGGGCACCGACCCGTCGATGCGCCACAGGCCCCGCGTGGTGAGCACCACCAGCCCGTCGCGGAAGCGGGTGACGTCCGTCGGGTGGCCGCCGTCCGGGGGGAAGGTGACCTGCGACCAGTGATCGCCGTCCTCGGTGACGCGGAGGGTGGAGACGTTCTGCGCGCGGTCGTAGGCGATCCAGTAGAGGCGCCCGTGGTCGGCGTACCAGCGCAAGGTGAGCGCGCCGCCGCTCGGGGTCACGCGCTCGGGGTGCAGGTCGACCCCCGTGATCGACGCCGCGCCCGCCGGGGGGAGCGCCCAGAGGTAGTCCGCCGCGCCGCGTCCGACGCTCTGTTCGAGGCCGAGGTAGATCCGCTCGCGGAAGCGGGTCATGTAGCCGAAGCGCCAGGTGCCGGGGCGGCGCGGGTTGGGGTAGTCGATGAGGTAACGCCACGCGCCGTCGGTCGTGTCGGCGAGAAACAGGGCGCCAGGCGACGCGGTGGCGCCGCGGTCCTGCCCTGGCGGAACGGCGCCCGTCGAGGCGTACAGGTGCCCGCGGAAGCGGATGACGTCGAACACGTGGTGCGCGCGCGGCAGCACCATCGCGCCCGCCGACGTCGCGGTCGGCGCGGCGGGCGGCTGGAAGCGCGGGCTGCGCGCCGGAGCGAAGCGCCCTTGGGCGTCGGAGACGAACACGTACGACTCCGCGCGCGGAAAGCTGTACCCGAAGCCCGCCCCCGGCGGGTCGGCGTCGGGCACGTACAAGCGCCCGTCGATGGTTCGGATGCGAACGAAGCCGCGCCCCGCGCCCACCCCGCGACGCGTCTGGCCAGGGCGGTTCCAGTCGAAGGCGACGGTGAAGGGGGAGGGGCCGCCCGGGGTGTAGCGAATGATCGTCGCGCCGTCACGAGCGAGGGGCGCGTGAGCGTGGGCGGCGTAGAGGCTGTCGCCGAAGGGAGCGAGGTCGCAGATGCGCGTCAGGGCGGTGGGGGCGCGGCCGACAAACTCCAGGCGCAGGGTGGCGGGCAACGTCCCCGTCCCGCTCGCCTCGGGGTCGTCGCTCCCGTCCTCCTCAGGGGTGTGATGAGGTTGCGCAGGTCCGCTCGCAGCGCCAGGGGGACGTGGCGGCGGCTGGGACTGGGCCCACGCCTGCGCGCTGGCCAGAACCAGTGCGTAGAGGGTCCACCGCCGGGGCGTCGTGACGCGCATGCGCGGCATCGTAACCCGAGGGCCTTGGCGGATGGAACCCCCAGCGTTTGCAGCGTGGCAGATCAGCCGGTGCGGCCGACGCCCTCGGCGGCGACTTCGGCGTGTTCGACCGGCGCCGTCGCGACCTTGAGCGCGTCGACGAGCGCGGAGGCGGGGAGCGCTGCGGGGTCGCTGGCGGGGGAGCTGGTGGGCTGGCCCTGGAGGTACATCACGGCCACCTGGCGCAGCGGTCCCATGAGCACGTCGGCGATCGCGTCGCCCGCGGTGGCCATCGAGCGCACGCGGAGCTCGCGGGAGAGTCGCTGCGAGATGTCGTTGGGCGGGAGCGGCATCGCCGAGAGGCCCGCCGAGAGCACGCCCGAGAGGATGGCGACGCCGAGCTCGGTGTCGAGGAAGGCCGCGATGCGCCCGCGGAGCGACTCGTCGTCGGGGCCGAGGTGCCGGCTGAGCAGCGCGACGATGGGCTCCTTGGCGAGCTTGACGAACTGCGAGCCGGCCATGCGCCACGCGGCCTCCGTGGCGTCGACCTCGAGCGTCTTGAGCATGGGGTGGTTGAGCTTGGGGTCCATCGTCTTCTCCGTCTTCGTGGGCTGCGGGGCCGCCGTGGGCTCGGGCTTGACGGGGGGCGGCGTCGGCGCCGTCTTCGCGTCCCGATCGGTGGCGGGCACCCAGGCATCGACGCGGTCGATGCGGGTCATGAGCTGGCAGGCGGTGCGGGAGAGCCAGAGGCAGATGTCACGGGCGCTGTCGCCGCGGCTCTGCTCGCGCACCACCTGCGAGGCGAGCGACCAGGCGGCCTCGGCGGCGCCGCGCTGCGCCCAGGTTTGACGCTGGCTCAGCGGGGCGTCGACCCAGGCGGCGAGCCCGTCGCGGCGCACCGTGCGGTCGGTGCGGGTGACGGCGCCGCGCAGCAGGCTGTCGACCGAGTGCCCGCCCACCGCGAGGAGCGACGCGATGTGCTTGAACTGGTGCACGTACGCGTTGAAGAAGGTGCGCTCGTCGGGCGAGAGCTGGAGGCCCTGGTGCGCGCGGTTGAAGCCCTCGCGCGCCGCGTCGACCATCTGTTCGAAGGGCACGCCCGCGCTCGCCACCGCGCCCTCGACGGAGCCGAGCTGGCTCGTGGCCGCGGCGAGCTCGGAGGCCACGCGCATCAGCTCGGCGCGGAGGGCTTCGTCTTCTTGCGCGAGCGCCGCGTGCACCACCTCACGCACCGCCCACACCAGCGTCACGCGCGACCACGTCTCGTGGAACACCGCCGACGCCAGCGGGAGCTCACCCCGCGCCGCCGCGCACGCCGACCCGACCGCGGCCATCGGCTGGAGCGTCGCGAGCGACTCCCGCAGGGCCGTCAACAGGGCAGACCCGAAGCGCCGCGCCCGCTCGTCCCAGGCGCCAACGCCCATCGGGCCGGTGCGGAGCGCGGGGTCGATCACCGCGAGCGCGCGAGCGTGGATCTTGGAGTGCATCCGGGAGGGCTCCGAGGCGGAATGGGCAGTAGGGGGAGGGTGAGGGGGTGAGGGGTGGGGGCGTCATCGCTCCCCTCCGTCACAACCGCGTAGACTAGCCAGGGACCGGCCCTGTGGCAAACCGGGAAGTCGCCGCGCGGACGTTGCCTGTCCGAGTCCGCGCGTCTGCGGTAGCCTCACGCGGTCGTGGAGCGAGCAATCGAGGCGGTGCGCGGACAGCGCGAGGAGATGGTGCGCAGCCTGCGCGCCCTGGTCGAAGAGCCTTCCTACACGCGCGACAAGGCGGGCGCCGACCGCGCGGGGGCGGCGCTGCGGGAGATGATGCCGTGGGACGCGGAGGTCGTGCGGAGCGAGCGCTTCGGCGACCACCTCTTCTTCCACCACGGTCGGTCGCCGGGGGAGGGCGGGGTGGTGCTGGTGGGTCACCTGGACACGGTGTTTCCCCCTGCGACCTTCGCGGGCTTTCGGGTGGAGGGCGAGGTCGCGCGGGGCCCAGGCGTGCTCGACATGAAGGGGGGCCTGGTGGTGATGGCCTTCGCGCTCCGGGCGCTGGCGGCCCACGGCGGCTTCGACGGCCGCGGCGTGACGGTGGCGGTGGTGAGCGACGAGGAGGTGGGCTCGCCGGAGAGCGCGGCGCTGCTCCGCGAGGCCGCGCGGGGAGCGGACTGCGCGCTGGTGTTCGAATCGGGCCGGGCGGGCGACGCGATCATCACGCGGCGCAAGGGGACGGGCACGGTGACCCTCGACGCGACCGGTCGGGCCGCCCACGCGGGCAACGCGCACCACCTCGGGGCGAGCGCGATCCGCTCGATGGCGCGCTGGATCGATCGGGCCGAAGCGCTCACGGACGTCGCGCGCGGCGTCACCGTCAACGTCGGCCTGGTGTCGGGCGGGACGAGCAAGAACACCGTGCCCGAGCGGTGCCGCGCGGAGGTGGACTTTCGCTACGTCGAGCCCGACGACGGCGAGGCCGTGGTGCGGGCCTTCGACGCCCTCGCGCGGGAGGTGGCGCTGCCAGGCACGCAGCTCGCGCGCTCGGGCGGCGTCTCGCGGCGACCCCTGACGCGCACCGCGGAGAGCGCGGCGCTGTGCGCTCGGTACGCGGCGTGTCAGCGGGCCGCGGGGCTCGGGGACGCGGAGGCCGGGCTGGTGGGCGGCGGGAGCGACGCGTCGACGACGGCCGACGCGGGGGTGGCGTCGATCGACGGGCTCGGGCCGCGCGGCGAAGGATTTCACACGCTCGGGGAGTACGTGGAGCTCGCGACGCTGACGCAGAAGGCCGAGGCGCTGGTGCGCTTCCTCGCGGGGATGTAGCCCGCACCGCGCGGAAGGCGCGCTTCGGGGTTGCTGACGCGCGGGAACCGTTGTTCCATCGCCCGCCAGCAGGCGCATGAGCGAGAAGGATCAGCCGACCCAGCACACGGTGCGCGGTCACGACGAGCCCACGCGGTGGATCTCCGCCGTCGGCGCGCTCGGGGCGCTCCTGGTGCTGATGTTCCACGCCTGGCTCGGGGTCCACTATCGCTCCGAAGACCCGGGCGGCGACCTGTTCTCCAACCAGATCTCGACCATCGTCGGGCTCACGGTGGCGTCGTTTCTCACCACCGCGCCCGAGAACCGTCGGGCCGTCTACCTCGCCGTCTTCCCTGCGACCATCTGCGGCGCGGTGTTTCCGTGGCTGCACGCCCTCGCGGCCGAGGGGACCACCGCGTACCGCATGCTCAACGCGCTCTCGCCGGTCGGCATGGCGATGCTCTCGTTCGGCGTCACCTGGGCGCTCCGGGTGACGGCCGCCGAAGACGCCGCCCGCCTCGCCGCCCGCCAGCACGAGCGCCAGGGCGAGCGACGGCGCGACCGCGGCGTCTGATCGTCGCCCGCTCCCGCCCTTCGAAGGGTGGTACCGTCACGCGCGATGAGGACCCGCCTCGCCCTTCTCTCGTTGGGTGTTGTCGGCGCGGGCGCGTGGTTCGCGCTCGCCACGCGCGACGCCCCCGCCGACCCTTCGCACGTCCGCCCCGCGCCCGCCGTCGTGCTCCTCGAGGGTGACCCCGCGGCGACCGAAACGCGCGTCGTGCTCCGCGTCCCCGCGAGCGGCGCGCAGCCTCGCGTGCTCGGCACCGTCTCGCATGTCGCCGGATCCGCGCGCCGCGCGACGCTCTCCCGCGCCGCGCCCGTGCGCGCCTTCGTCATCGCCGCCGAGCGCGCGTCGCGCCGCGGGAGCACCTACCAGAGCGCCCTCTGGCGGGTGCAGGAGGGCGTCGCCCCCACGCGCCTCCGCGGCTCGCTCACCGACGCGTCGCGCCCCCTCGTCACCGCGCGGGGCACCGTGATCGTGCAGTCCGGTCGCGACGGCGACGAGCCCATCCCCGACGGCTCGCGGGCGCTGCGCGAACGGGTCGACGCGCTCACGCTCGACGCGGTCGACCCCGACAACGGCACCGCGCGGACGCTCTGGTCAGGCCGCGGGATGATCGCCTTCCTCGCGGCCCCCCTGAAGGACGACGAGGCGCTCGTCTACCACGTGCACGCGGACGGCGCGTCGCTCTTCGCCCTCGACGCGAGCACCGGCGCCACGCGCGCCCTCATCGCGCAGATGGAGCCGCTGGCCCGCGATTTCTCCTACGACGCCGTCCGCGACGAGGTCACCTTCGTCCGCGCCTCCGCCCGGCACGACGGCTCGTGGGAGGTGGTGTCGGTCGCCGCGCACGGGGTCGCGCCGCCCGTGCGCGTGCGTTGGCGCGCCGACAGCGATCACCTCATGCCGCGCGCGCTCTCCGACGGCGCGATCGTCGTCTCGCTCCCCGACGACCGCGGCCTCGCGCGCCTCGACGCAAACTCCACCGTCCCCGCGCGCCTGGCGCCCCTCGGCGACGGCGCCGACGAGGCCCTCGACGAGAGCGCCGACGGCCGCTGGCTGGCCTTCCGCCACCGCACCGCCGACCGCGAGCTCTTCGGGCTCCACGCGCGCGCTGAGGGGCGCACCGTCACGCTCGATCGGCCCGGCCTCTACGCGGAGTTTGTCGGCTTCGTCGAGGGAGCCGCGCCGTGAGGTGGACCCTCGCCTGCATCGCCGCCTGCGCGGTCTCGTTGCCCCTCGCCGCGCGCGCCCAGTGCAGCGGCGGGAGCGCGTGCCCGCCCTGCACCCAGTGCCGCATCGGACCGGCCTCCGGGGCCAACCCCACGGTGGCCGAGATGTCCTCGCTCTTCGACCGCGTCGCCGCGGGACCGACCCGCTACGGCTCGCTGGGGTGGGACTTCGCGGGGCGCAACACGCTGCACTCGGGCAACGGCTGGTGCAACGGCCCGGGGCCCCGCAACACCGTGCCCGCGACCTTCCCCTGCGTGCTCCTCAAGGCGATCTACGTCACCGAGTCCAACTGGCGACAGTTCTGCACCACCGGCCAGACGGTGATCTCCTTCGACTGCGGGTACGGCATCGCGCAGGTCACCAGCGGGATGCGCCGCGGCGACACGAGCGCCTATGACCCCAACCGCGTGGCCTCGTCGCCCGCGTACAACGTCTCCGTCGGCGCGGCCATCCTCGCGGACAAATGGCGCGCCTCGCCCTGCGTCGGCGGCAACGACCCCGAGGTGATCGAAGACTGGTACTTCGCGGTCTGGGGCTACAACGGCTTCTCCTTCCGCAACAACCCCAACAACCCGATGTACTCCGCGTCGCGGCCGGAGTTTCGTACGCCGGGCGTCGCGTCGGCGCAGGTTCGCGGCAACTATCCCTACCCCGAGCTCGTCTGGGGCTACACCCGCTATCCCCCGTCCGCCGCCCACTACACGGGCATCGCGCTGGCGTATCCCAACCGCGCCGAAATCTGCGCCTCCTGTGGCTCTCCCAGGGCGAGCATCTCCGAGCCGCGCGGCGCGCACCGCGGCGGTTGCGACGCCCCCGCACCCCCGCCGCCACCACCCCCGCCGCCACCTCCCCCGCCACCCCCGCCGCCGCCACCTCCGCCGCCTCCGCCGGACGTCACGGCGCCCATGGACGCCGCCGAGTCGCCCCCCGATGTCGCGCCTCCCGACCGCCCCGAGCCGCCGCTGGACACGTCGGTGGCCACGGACGCCGAACCCACCGCCCGCGAGGTGCTCCGCGGCGGCTGCGCGTGTGACGTGCTGCGCCCTCCCGCGCCCGCGTCACCACGCACCGCGCTGGGGCTCCTGGCGCTCGCGCTCCTGGGGGCGCGGCCTCGCTCGAAGCGCGGACGCTGAGCCGTCCGGTGGCTGTCAGACCGTACGCTGAACGTGGGACTCGAAGCGCGCGTAGGCCGAGCCGAGGCGCTCCCGCAGGCCCGCCTCGATCGCGTCGAACGATCCGTTGGCCGCCCCCGATGCACGGAGCTCCTGGAGGATCGCCGCTGCCGCCACCGCGCGCCCCGACGCGAGGAAGCCCAGCGCGAGCTCGGGGAGCAGCTCGCGGACGGCGGGCTCCAGCGTGAGGGCGCGGCGGATGAGCCCGATGGACTCGGCGCGGCGGCCCGTGGCGATGAGCAGGCGCGCGAGGGCGCGGTAGAGCTCGCCCACGGCCTGACCGTCTTGCGCGTATTGAATCGCGAGTCGCAGCGTCTCTTCGCCCTCTTCGCTGCGCCCGAGCAGGTGGAGCGACTCGCCGAGCACCCCGAGGGCCCGGCCGAGGTCGGCGCGCGTCTTCGGCTCGAGCGCGGCGCCCTCCGGCGTGCGGAGGTACGTGAGCAGCGGCGAGACCCACGCGCCGAGCTTCGCCACCACCTCGTCGTAGCGGCCCGCCTCGAAGTCGCGGCGCGCGAGCTCGGCCTGCTCCAGGTCGATGGCCACCGAGCGCGAGTTGCGCTGCTGGAGCGCGTCGATGACCCGCGAGCGGAGGAAGCGCCGAAACTGCTTGAGGCCCACCTCCTCCTCGCCCTGGTCGTGCGCGAGGATGAGCCGGGGGTCGCCGCCGAGCGCGTCGACCTCCAGGCGCAGGAGCGTCAGCCCGAAGAGCGGCGCGAGGAGCACGTAGCGCGCGCCGACGCACTCGCGCAGCTCGGCCTGGTCGGGGCGCGAGGACAGCTCGATGGCGTGGTCGGCGTCGCCGAGCAGCGCCGCCATCACCTCGGAGCGGAGCGTGTCAGGCGCGCCCGAGTCCGTGACCTCCGAGCCGTCGGCGTCGCGCGTCCATTGGAGGTTGGTGACCTCGCCGCTCGTCCGGTCGATGCCCGCGGAGAGGATGCGGAAGCCCGCCACGAGCGACAGGGCGACGAGCGCCTCGCCGAGCGCCTCGCAGAGCCGCCCGAGCGCGGGGACGTTGCCGACCACCCGCTCGAACCACCCGTCGGCGCGGATGGACTCGAGGCCGAACGAGCGACCGCTCACGGCGCCGGGGTCTCCGAGTTCCGGGCCTCGCGCTCGAGCTTCTCGCGGTACCAGACGATCGTGCGCATGAGGCCGTCCTCGAGCTCGACGCGCGGCTTGTACCCGATGAGCTTCTGGGCCTTGTCGATGTCGGGGATGCGGAGCTCGACGTCAGGGAAGGGCCAGTCGATGAAGCGGATCTCCGAGCGCGAGTCGGCCAGCCGCACGATGGTGCGCGCGAGCTGGTAGATGGTGACGGTCGCGCGCGGGTTGCCGATGTTGAAGCTGTGGCCGACGGCCTCGTCGCGGCCGAGCGTGAGGAGGATGCCGTCGATGATGTCGTCGATGTAGCACCACGAGCGAATCTGATCGCCCTGGTTGTGAATGGTGATGGGCTCGCCCTTCAGCGCGCGCACCACGAAGGCGTGGACGGCGCCTTCGCCGATCTGCCCCGGGCCGAAGATGTTGAAGGGGCGGATGGACACCGTCGGGAGCCCGAACTGCTTGTGGTAGCAGTGGGCGAGGTGCTCGGTGGCGAGCTTGCTGACGGCGTACGTCCAGCGGGCCTCGCCGACGGCGCCGACCGTGGTCACGTCGCCCTCGCCGACGCGGAAGGCGTAGCGGCCGAAGACCTCGCTGGTGGAGAAGTCGACGAAGCGCTTGACGCCGCCCTGCTCGCGCGCGGCGCGGAGCGCGTTCATGGTGCCCTCCAGGGCGATCTCCATGGTGGGGACGGGGTTCTTGAGCACGGTGTCGACGCCGGCGATGGAGGCGAGGTGGACGACGTGCTGGCACCCCTCCATGGCCTTGGCGAGCGCGGCGGCGTCGCGGACGTCACCCGGCACGAGGCGCACGTTGGGGTGCTTGTCGAGCCCCGCCGGAGTGAGCGCGTCGCGGCGCATCAGGTCGAACACGACGCACTCGTTGGTGGCGCAGAGGCGACGGACGAGGGAGGAGCCGATAAATCCGGCGCCGCCCGTGAGGAGGACTCGTTGGCCTTCGATCATGACGGTAGACGATGGGTGTACCGCAAAGCGCTTCGGGATGAAACGGCCACGGCGGGGTGGGGCGGGCGAATCGTCGCGGGCGGTTCAGCCGCCGTACTGCGCCTGGAGGAGCTTCGCGATGGTCTGGAGCTGCATGTTGGACGTGCCCTCGTAGATCTTGCCGATCTTGGCGTCGCGGAAGAACTTCTCCGCCGGGTACTCCCGCGTGAAGCCGACGCCGCCGAGGAACTCCACGCACTGCGACGCCACCCGCTCGGCCACCTCGGAGGCGAAGAGCTTCGCCATGGCCGCCTCGCGCACGAAGGGGGCGCCGGCGTCCTTGAGGCGCGCGGCGTTGTAGACCATCAGCCGCGCGGCCTCGATCTCCATCGCGCAGCGGGCGTACTGGAACTGCATCCCCTGGAAGTTGGCGATCGCCTGACCAAACTGCTTGCGCTCGTGCATGTAGCGCATGGCGTAGTCGAAGGCCCCCTGGGCGGTGCCGACCATCTGCGCGCCGATGCCGATGCGCCCCTCGTTGAGCGTCTCGATGGCGATCTTGTAGCCCTTGCCCACCTCGCCGAGGACGTTCTCCTCCGGCACCTCGCAGTCGTCGAGGACGAGCTCGCAGGTGCTCGACGCGCGGATGCCGAGCTTGTCTTCCTTCTTGCCGACCGAGAAGCCCTTGAAGCCCCGCTCGACCAGGAAGGCCGTGATGCCCTTGTAGCCCTTCGCCGGGTCGGCGTTGGCGAACACGATGAAGAGGTTGGACTCGTTGGCGTTGGTGATCCACAGCTTGCGGCCGTTGAGCACCCAGCGGTCGCCCTGCCGGACGGCGCGCGACTGGAGGGCGAACGCGTCGCTCCCGGAGGCCGGCTCGGACAGGGCGTACGAGCCCACCCATTCGGTGGTGAGCTTCGGCCCGTAGGACTTCTTCTGCGCCTCGGAGCCCCAGCGGAGGAGGGCGTTGGCGACGAGGGTGTTCTGCACGTCGACCAGCACCGACACGCTGGGGTCGATGAGGGCGAGGGCCTCCACCGCGAGGATGCCCGTGAAGAACGACGCCCCGACGCCCCCGTACGCCTCGGGCACCTCGACGGCCATCACCCCGAGGTCGAAGAGGTCGGGGAGGAGCTCACGGTCCAGCGCGCCGTGCTCGTCCATCTTCGCCACCCGGGGCCCCACCCGGTCGCGCGCGAACTTGCTGACTTGATCGAAGAACATCCGCTCGTCGGCGGAGAGCTGCGTGAGCGCCGTGGACATGGACCTGTGTGCTCCTCTCGGTGAGATGGGAGCGGTACACTGCCCAGGCCCCGCGCCGCGGTCAACGGCGCCTATGGGGGCGGCGCAGAATCTTCGCGGCGCTCAGACGTAGCGGGCGTCGCGCGGCGCGAGCCGGAGCGCGGCCTTGAGCTCGCGGAAGCGCGTGGCGAGGGCGTGGGAGGGCACCCCGTGACGCTGGGCCACCACCCGCTGGTGCGCCGCCTCGCCGTCCAGTCGCGCGAGGGCGTAGTCGATCGCGGCGGCCGTCGACTCGCACATCTTCGCCGACGTCGCCGCCGCGAAGTCGCGCCACATGCGCTGCGCCCGGTCGATCTCGGCCTCGGTGGCGCCGGCGCGACGGAGCATGCGGGTGAGGGAGCGGAGGTCGTCGGGGGTGTCGGGGGAGGCGGCGGCGGGGGGCGGCGGGGTCGACGGGGTGACGGCGCGCAGCGATGGAGGGTTGTGGCGGGCGTTGGCGCTCGGGGTCCCCTGCTTCCTCGCGGGGGCGCCCTCTTCCAGCCAGTCGAGCAGCTTGCGGAGGTCGGTGTGCCCGGGGTGTCTTCGAAGCAGCGTGCGCGTGAGAAACACCCCCTCCTCACAGGCTCCGATGCGGCCGAGGCAGTGGGCGAGGGAGGCGCCGACCTCCTCCTGCGCGGGGTCGGCCTTGTGCGCCTTGCGGAGGTGGTAGATGGCCTCGCTCGGCGCGTCGAGGGCGACGTCGAGCAGGTGCCCGAGGTTGTGGTGGTACCAGGGGTTGCCCGGGGTGATGGCGAGGGCCTTGCGAAACGACGCCACCGCCGCGCGATAATTCCCCTGGAGCGCCTGACACAGCCCCATGAGCGCGTGGGCGGCGTCGTCGTCAGGCGTCGCGGCGAGGACGCGCCGGAGGTGGAGCGCCGCCGACCAGGGGGCCTCCTCGAGCCGGAGTTCGGCGAGGTGGCGGTGCGCGAAGCGGAAGGCCTCACTCCCCTCGTGGGCGTGCGCGACGAGCTCCTCGAGGAGCCCAACGATCATCGCGCGGGGGCGCTGCGCCCGGATGGCATCCTCGGCGCGTCGTTGGAGCGTGGCGACGTCGATCTCCCGGCCAGACGCGTTCATCGAGGCTTGAATAGCCCGGCGTCACGGCGGAGGCAAGGTGAGGGCGCGCAAAGTTGGCGGCGTGGTCGGCGGTGAGACCCGCGTCACGCGAACTGCTTTGGAAACGGTGGATTCAGGCGTCACAACCCCTCGGACGAGCGTACCATTCCCCGGTTGTCCTCGGCGCACCTCTGGCGCCTCGCACGTCCTCCACCCCATGTGGTGATCTCATGAACCTTCTGATGAAGCGCACCCTCTCTGGACTCACGATCGTCGCCGCGGCCTGGGCGCTCGGCGGATGCATCGTGGCGGCGCAGCCCCAGCCCGTCGCCTACGCCCCCGCGTACTACGGCTACAACACCTACGCCCAGCCCAACGCGGTGTACTACCAGGGCGGGTACTACAACCGTCAGTACTATCCCGCGGGCTACTACCAGCGCCAGGCGCCCTTCGTGAGCACCGTCGTGGCCCAGCCCACCTACGCGCAGCCCGGGTACGCGCGGCCTGGCTACGGCCAGCCCAACACCATCGTCGTCGGTGGCGGCGGTGGCGTCGGCGTCGGCGGGGTCGGCGTGTCGACGGGTGGCGGCGTGCGCGTCGGCACCCCCGTGTACTGATCGCCGCGAGGCGGTGGCCCTCACGGGTTGCGCGAGGCGTGCGCACCATGCGATGAGTTGCAGGCCGTGAGATCGCGCGCCGCCCTCCTCTCCCTCGCTGCCCTGTTCGGTGGCTGCATCGAGGAGCTCTCCCCCAAAGATCGCGTGAGCGGTCCCCGCATCCTCGACATCATGGCCGACCGCCCGGAGGTGAACCCCGGTCAGTCGTCGCGGCTGAGCGTGCTCCTCGCGGGGACGCGGGGGACGCCGCGGTACCGCTGGTACGCGTGCATCACCTCCGACTTCGCGCGCCCTGGGATGGGCCTCGCCAACTTTGGTGAGGCGACCTTCGAGGGCTGCTTCGGCGACGCCTCCCCGCGGACGCCGTTGGGGAGCGAACCCACCGCGACCTTCCGCGCGCCGCCCAACACCCTGGAGAGCCTCGAGACGGCCTCGATGCGCTTCGGCTCCCTGCTCCCGCCGTCGGTGCTGCGGGTCATCGCGCGGGACATCGGGCTCGTCATAGGCATCGGCGTCGAGGTGGAGGTCGACGGCGTCACGCTCCTCGGATTCAAGCGCCTGGTCGTGTCGTTGAGCCCCACGCCCAACACCAACCCGCCGCCGCCGCGCGTCCAGGTGAACCGCGTCTGGGTGAGCGCCGCGGGGCGCGAGGATGGCACCTGCGCGCCGGAGGACGGCACCACCCTCCGCCTGCCGCGCGGCACGATGATCGACCTCGTCCCCGAGCCCGGCGAGGAGCGGTGGTACGAGCGCTACAAGGTGCTCACCCCCGCGGGGCAGGTGGTCGAACGGAGCGAGAACGCCTTCTACTCCTGGTACGCGACCAACGGGCGCTTCGCGCGCGGGCTGACGCAGTCGCCGACGCGCAACAACGTCTGGTCGGCGCAGAGCTATCCCCGCGCCGAGACGATGTGGATCTTGTTGCGCGACGGGCGCGGCGGCACCAGCGGGTGTCGCCTCAGCCTCGTGGTGGAGTGAGCGAAGGGCGGCGGGTCGGCGGGTCAGTCATCGTCGTCGTCGCGCCAGCGATCTTCCTGTTCGCGGCGGCCCTTCTGGCGCGCGCCGCCCTCACCCTCGCCCTCAAACTTCCGCTTGCGGCGCTGGTCGGTGGCCTTGGCCGCGGGCGGACCAAAGGCCGGAGGCGGGCCGCCGTTGAAGCGGGGCGTGCCGTTGTCCGGAGCGCCCGACGGCGGTCGAAACCGCGGGGCGCCCCCGTCGAAGGGGCGCGGCGCGCGGTCAGCGTCGCCCGGAGCGCCACCCGGAGCGCTGCCCTTCGGGTGGGCGAGGTTGATGATCAGTCGACGGCCGCGCAGGTCGGCGGCGCGGAGGAGATCGATGGCGTTCTTCGCGGCCTCGGCGGTGCCGATGGTGACGAAGCCGAAGCCGCGGCGACGGCCGTCGGGGTCGACGGGCAGGTGCACGCGCGCGACGCCCTCCACCCCGTAGCCCGTGAGCGTCGCCTCCACCTCTTCGGGCGTGGCGTCGTACGGGAGGTTGCCGACGTAGAGCGTGCGGTCGGGCGCGGGACCCGCTGCGCCGCCGCCGCCGAACTCGCGGCGCGGGGGACGGTCCGGTCGGTCGCCGCGGTCGCCGCCAGCGGGCGCGCTAGCGCCTTCACGACGCGTCGGCGGGTCGGGCTGGAAGGGGCGCACCGAGATGGACTTGCCGTCGAGGATGCGGCCGTCGAGCACCTGGCGCGCCCGGTTGGCGTCCTCCGTGCTCTCGAGCCGCACGAACGCGAATCCCCGCGGCCTCCCCGACATGCGATCTCGCGGCAGCGTCAGCTCCGCCACCCGCGTCCCCGACTCCGAGAAGAGGCCGCGCAGCACCTCCTCCGTCACGCTGTCGGGCAGCCCTGCCACAAACAGCTTGCGCGCGTCTTCACTGGCCATCCGACTTTTCTCTCCGACTGACTTCGACTCGATGGGTACAGGCCTTTGGCGTCGCGGCGCGTCCGAGCGCGAACGCTCCCCCACCGAGGAGCGACGAACCCGTGCGGCGTGGAGGGGACGTTCGGTGCTCGCGCGCGACGAGGCGAGGATACCCGCGGTGTATACGGCGTCAACAGGGCGCCGTGGCGGCGCCCGGCGGCAATGCTTGACACCCCCCAGGGCAGGGGTGCAGTTTCGTCGGGCGCGGCATGCTCCAGTGCGGCGCGTCCCTCGAAAATAAGCAAATGGCAGAAGCACGGGCGCAGAACACCTACCGGGTCACGGAGCGGCTCGAATCAGGCGGCATGGCGGAGGTCTTCCGCGGCGAGTCGACGAGCCTCGCGGGCTTCAAGCGCCAGGTCGCCATCAAGCGAGTGCTCCCGCACCTCGCCTCCAACGAGAAGTTCATCCGGATGTTCCTCGACGAGGCGCGGCTCTCCGCGCGCCTCACGCACGCGAACATCGTCCAGGTGTTCGACATCGGCCACGTCGAGAACACCTACTTCATCGTGATGGAGTTCATCGACGGCGTGACGCTCAAGTCCGTCATCGAGTACCTCCGCTCGCGCAAGCACCCCTTCCCGATGCCCCTCGCGTGCCACGTCACCATGAAGGTGTGCGAGGGCCTCGAGTACGCCCACGAGGCCACCGACAGCGACGGCAAGCTCCTCGGCATCGTCCACCGCGACATCTCCCCGCCCAACGTGCTCATCTCGAAGAAGGGCGAGGTGAAGATCGTCGACTTCGGCCTCGCCAAGGCCGCCCACTCCGTCGAGAAGACCGAGCCCGGCGTGGTGAAGGGGAAGTTCAGCTACCTCTCGCCCGAGACCGCGATGGGCGAAGAGGCGGGGCCCCAGGCCGACATCTACGCCGTGGGCATCATGCTCTGGGAGATGCTCGCAGGCCGCAAGCTCTTCCAGGGCGAGACCGACTACCAGACCGTCAAGCAGGTGCAGGCTGGCGTCATCCCGTCGATCCGCTCGATCAACCCGGGCGTCCCCGAGGAGCTCGACAAGATCCTGCGCAAGTCGCTGTCGCGCGCCAAGGGCGACCGCTACCAGAACGCGCAGCAGATGAGCGAGGAGCTCACCGAGTTTCTCCTCCTCCACCGGCTCAAGGCCACCGCGTACGACCTCGCCAAGCTCGTCCTCGACGTCGTGGCCGACCGCGCCTCCGCGAAGCAGACCAGCCGCGGCGAGGTCACCGTCATCGACCAGCTCATCCAGGAGGAGATGCTGCGCTTCACGTCGCTCGGCGACGCGAGCAACTCGCCCAACGGCGCGTCGTCGGTGACCCCCGACAACGTCGACGAGGGCTCCAAGCCCCTCGACGCCAACGAGTTCGTCAACCTCAACGAGTGGGCGACGAGCATGGTGGGCGACGCCTTCGACCCCAGCCTGTCGTCCGCCGCCACGTGGGATCAACCCGGCCAGCGCCTCTCCAACGTCCCTGGCAGCCTCGCCGATGAGCTCGAAGGCGAGGCCCCGGAGGGCGCCCCGCGGCCCAACTCGCAGCCCG
>JBILLV010000230.1:0-14721 GCA_044375895.1 Polyangiales bacterium
GGGAGCTACGCGTCCCCGATGCAAGGCGTGGAGCCCGCCCTCTTCCTCGGCGCGGGGGCGAGCGAGCGGCTCGCGCGCGTCCGCATCACCTGGCCCTCCGGCGTCACGCAGGAGCTCACCGACCTCACCCTCGACCGCGCCCTGTCCGTCACCGAGCCGATCGGGTTCAGCGTCGATCCGCCCTCGCGCCATGTGCGGGGGGACGGTCAGTCGGCGGCGACGATCCGCGTGACGCCGCCCGCGGGCGAGGCGGTGGGGGCGCGGCTGCGTGGCCCTGGCTCCCTGTCGGTGATGCGCGACGGCGAGGCGTGGGTGGTGCGGGTGGTGTCGGCGCCGAGCGCTGGGAGCGCGACGGTGACGCTGAGCCTCAACGGCGCCGAGCTCCGGGTGCGGCCGCGCATCTGGTGGGACGCGCCGCGCGGCCCGTGAGGTGTTCAGGGGAGCGCTCGGGCGGTGGGTCAGCGCGCGTCGGAGAGGCTGAGCCAGGAGGCGAGCGCGGGCGGGTCGAGGTCGAAGACGATGTCGCCGACGGGGCCGAGGCCGGAGGCGCTCACCCGCGCGTGGAGCGTGGCGCGCTCGGCGTCGGTGAGCGCGCGTCCGATGCGACGGGCGAGCTGACGCTCGATGAGCGCGACGGCTTCCTTGCGGCCATCTTCGAGGCCCTCTTCACGGCCTTCGTCGCGGACGGCGTCGAGGTTGCGGTAGCCCTTGCGCTGGAGGATGTTCTGGAGCGCGGCCTCGTGCGCGGCGTCGCGGTCGTAGAGGGCCTCGACGCGCACGGGGTTCTGGAGCACGCCGGGCGCCGTGAGCGACTGACCGGGGAGCACCGTGCGCATCGCGACGCCGCGCTCGTGCACCTCCACCCGCCGCGGACCGAGCAGCCGCACCACCCACACGTACTTCACGCCGTGGGAGAGCATGTCGGCGATGCGCTCCTGAAGGTCGTCTTCGTCCTGGCCCACGGACGCGTACTCGACCGCGAGCGGGAGCGCGCCCTTCACCCAACCGCCCTTCTCGGCGAAGGCTCCGACGGCGATGTCAGGCGCGCGCATGGTGTAGGTGCCGAGGTCCATGCCGAGGTCGACGCCCGCGTTGGCGGCCATCGGGTCGGTGTCGAGCGCGATGAAGCCGCGGCCGTTGGGACCGGTTCCGTCGCTGCCCGTGGGGAGGCAGTGGACGGGGTGTCCCCGCGTGATCTCGTAGGGGTCGCCCGAGCGTAGCTGCTCGGGGAGAAACGGGCCGACGGAGGTGCCGCGGGTGTGGCGCGTCGTCATGAGGCGCAACGGTATCACGGTGAGGGTGGAGCGGGGAGCAGGTGACACCACCGCTCTCCCCCTCAGCGCCGCTTCTTCCGACTCCCCTTCGCGCGCAGCTCCGTCAGCGCCCGATCCGCCGCCTCCGCGCGCTGCTGCGCCGCCTCCGCCCGCTGCCGCTCCGCCTCCGCCCGCTGCCGCTCCGCCTCCGCCCGCCGCCGCTCCGCCTCCGCCCGCTGCCCCTCCGCCTCCGCCTGCTCGCGCAGCGCCTTCGCCTGCTCGCGCAGCGCCTTCGCCTGCTCGCGCAGCTCCTCCGCTTGCCGCCGCATCTCCTCCACCATCGACTCCGCGCGCAGCGCACGCTCGCGCTCCGTCGCCGTGGCGCGCTCGGCGGACGCCGCGCGCTGCCGCTCCTCCTCGGCCTGGAGCGCCGACTCCTCGGCCGCCGCGACGGCCTCATCGGTCCACGTCTCCAGCCGCTCAATGATCTCCTGCGGCACCAGCAGGTCGTTGTCCCCGCAACGGAACCGCAGCTTGCCATTGGGCAGCGCGACGAGGTCAAGCCCCAGCACGCGCGACACGAACACCCCGTCGAAGCTCGCCAGCGACTCGTACATCGCCACGCCCGGCGCCGTCAGCCGATACCCCCGCAGCCTCCGCGCGAGCGGCTCGAAGATGAAGTACTCGGTCACCCCGAGGCGGGCGTAGCGCAAGACGTTCTGATCGAGGTCTTTGCGACGATCGCCGAGGACGAGCACCTCCAGCACCCAGTCGAGCCCTCTGCCCTCTTCGCTCACCATCCAGGTGTTGCGCTTGTGCGTCGGGACGTCGAGCACGGCGAAGAGGTCGGGCGAGAAGGGCTTCTCGTCGGGGTAGTACACCGCCATCTCCCCGCTCACGTACACCTGCAGGTTGGCGCGGGAGAAGAAGGCCCGCAGCGACTCCCGGCCCTCCATCGTCGCCTCGGTGTGCTCGTCCCCCTGCGGCGGCGGCAGCAGGTGCTCGGGCAGGCGAACCGGCAGCTCGCGAAGCACCCGCGCGCGCTCGTCCGCGCCCATCGCGTCCCACACCCGCTGTGGCGGGGCGCGCGGGTGGTTCGGGTCGACGACGTAGCGCACCTGCGGGAGCTGACTCATGGCCCGCGGGAGTATCGCCGCCGCTCGCTCGCCCGTCCATCGCGCCCGAGGCGGCGCCGAAGCCCCTCACCACGCGCCCGAACGTTCCCCACGGCGCGTGTTGCGACGACTCAGCTCGTGCGGCGCATGAGCCCCCTGCGGCCCTTGCGGTGGCGGCGAGCATGTCGTTCCATGCGGCGATGACCGCGCGCCTCGCCCTCCCCTACCTGCTCACGCTCGCCGCCTGCGCCTCGTCGACCGCCATGACCCCCTCGGACGTCCCCCCCACGGACGCGCCGCTCCTGGACACCGCCGCACCCGACGCGGACGCCGCCCTCCCCGACGCGCGCCCTGACATCGCGCCCGACGCGGCCGCCGACGCTCCCCGCGACCTCGCCGCCGACCTCGACCCCTGCGGCGGCCTCACCGTATGCGACGGCGTCTGCCGCGACACCGCCTTCGACGCGCGCCACTGCGGCCGCTGCAACAACGCCTGCGCGCCCACGCAGGAGTGCGTCCGGGGGGCGTGCGTGATGGCCCCCTGCGTGACGCCCCTCGTCGCCTGCGCCGGCGACTGCGTCGACACCAGCTCCGACAACTTGCACTGCGGCGCCTGCGGCTGCCGTTGCCCTCCAGGGGCCGTGTGCTCCGGGGGCAACTGCGTCGTCGGCTGCGCCGCGGGCTTGACCGCCTGCGGCCGCACCACCTGCGGCGGCGAGGACGCCGGCCCAGGCGCCTACTGCGTCGACCCGCAAACCGACACACGCAACTGCGGCCGCTGCGGCGAGGTCTGCCCCGACGGTCAGTTGTGCTCCGCGGGAAGGTGCGTGATGCCCTGCGCGAGCGGCTTCACGCTGTGCTCGAGCACCTGCCGCGACCTCCAGACCGACCTCGCCCACTGCGGCTTGTGCGGCAACGCGTGCTCGTCCACGCAGACCTGCACCGCCGGCCGCTGCGTCCCGCGCTGACGTCCCGCTACCGGCACGTCCTCGGGGCGCACACGCTCGTCGAGCGGTCGCACGCGCCGCTCGCGCAGGTCGCGTCGCCCATGCACGCGGCGCCGTCCGCGAGGCGCGTCGCGCAGCGCCCGCCCACACACGCCAGGCCGGCGCCGCACAGCGCGCTCATCGGGACGCCCATCGCCGCCGCGCAGGTCGCCCCCATCACCCCGCCGCCGACGCTCGCGCACATGCCGCTCCGGCACGTCAGGCCCGCGTTGCCGTCGCACAGTTCGAAGGTCGCCGCGCTGCACCGCTCGCCCGCGCTCCGCCGCACCTGGATCGCCGTGCAGCGCATCGTGGTGGTCGCCGCGCAGGCCGACCCCGTCGCGCACGCCGTCGTCTCCGAGCACATCGCGCCCACCGCCTGCGGGCGCCGGCACGTCCCCGCGAGCGAGCCCGACGCGAACACGCACGCCAGCCCCGTCGCGCAGGGGATGTCGAGCCCGCCGCCGCTCGTCACGAGGTGACCGCAGGGCATCCCGTCGTCCGCCGTGGTGCCCGTCCGCACGCGGATGCACCGGGAGGTCCCGCCCGCGTCGGGGAAGCACTCGGCGCGCTGGCCGTCGGCCCCGAGGACGCACTCCTCGTTGGCCACGCACTCGCTCCCCAGGGGCTTGCGGGCGACGCACATCCCCGGGCACCGCATCGCCCCCGTGGCCTGACCGCGGTCGCACCAGCCGCCGCCCGCGCAGTCCTCGTGGCGCTGACACACCGCCCCCGCGGCGACCGTGCCCGCGAACACGTCGCTGCACATCTCCGCGAGGGGGTGGGTCACGTCGCAGGTGGCCCGCAGGCGCGTGAGGCACCGGAGCGCCGCCGCTCCGTTGTACCGCGCCTTGCCGAGGCGAACGGTGGCGGGGAGCTCGTTCACGTCGCCCCACCCGAGGGCGGCGGTGCCCGCGCGGAGGGAGGCGCAGCGCGCGGCGTCGCCGAGGAGCGCGCGGGTCACGGCGAGGTCGTTGCTGCCGACCCCACAGCGGAAGAAGGCGTCGCACGCGGCGCCGTGGGCCTGCTCGACGAAGGCCTCCACCGTCGCGATGGACGGCGCCTCGGGCTCGTCGCCCCCGCACGCACACAAAATCGAAGCGACCGACACGAGGCGACAGAGGGAGCGCATGACGTCGCGCGGACTCTACCAACGCTTGGGGCCTCCATGGGCCACTGGTTTTTGCCTGCGGTGGACATCTGGCGTCCCCGTGACCTATGCCACCGCCGCCGATGCCCTCTGCGCCCCATCGCCTCCTCGTCCTCGCCGGAGCCACCGCGACGGGCAAGACCGCCCTCGCCCTCTCCCTCGCCCGATCGCTCGGGGGCGAGCTCGTGGGCGCCGACTCCGTGCAGCTCTACCGCCGCCTCGACGTGGGCTCCGCCAAGCCGCGCCCCGAGGAGCTCGCCGGCGTCGCCCACCACCTGCTCGACGTGTGCGACCTCGACGAGCCCTTCGACGCCGCCCGCTACGTCACCCTCGCCGACGCCGCCATCGCCGCGGTGCGCGCGCGGGGCCGCGTCCCCATCGTGGTCGGCGGCGCGGGGCTCTACCTCCGCGCGCTCATCCGCGGCCTGGCGACGGGCATCCCCTCCGACCCCGCCGTGCGCGACGGGCTGCGCGAGCGAGCGGCCCGCGGGCTCGACGAGCTCGCCCGGATGTACGCCGAGCTCGCCGCCGTCGACCCGACCTACGCCGCGAAGATCCACCCCACCGACCCCATTCGCATCGTGCGGGCGCTGGAGGTGTTCGCCCTGTCGGGGGTCGCCCTCTCCGAGCACCACCGCCGTCACGCCGAGGAGCCCGTCCGCTACCACGCCCGCTTCGTCGCGCTGGAGGTGCCGCGGCCCGCCCTCGCCCTGCGCATCAACGCCCGCGCCAAGGCCATGCTCGCGGACGGGTGGATCGACGAGGTGCGCGCCATCCTGGCCGACGGCTACGCCCCCGACCTCAAGCCCCTGCGGAGCGTCGGGTACGCCGAGGTGGTCGATCACGTGCGGGGAGAGCTCCCGCTGGCGACGCTGGAGGAGGCCGTCGCGTCGGCCACGCGGGCCTTCGCCAAGCGACAGCGGACGTGGTTTCGCGGCGAGCAGGGGGTCACCTGGGTCACCCCCGACGAGGCCGCGACGCCCGACTTCCTCCGCGCGACGGAAGAATTTCTCGCGGGGAAATAAATCTCCGCATCCGCTCGTTGACAGGGGAGGCGCGAGGTACGACCTTCCCGTCGATCGACGCACCCCGTGGGTTGCCCGCAACAAACCGTTGCGGTTCTCCACGGTGTCTCTAGAATCGCAGCGCGGTCTACGCTCCCATGCGGCACCCCCTTCTCACCCTGATGCTCACCCTCGCCGTGCTCTTCGTGGCACCGTGGGCGTATGCGCAGGGGGAGGGGCACTGCGTCACCGAGCCCATGACGGTGGTGTCGGCCTCGGTGCTCTCGCAGCCGCTGCCGTCGGTGAAGACGCCCGCGAAAGATCTATCGTGGGCGGTGTCGCGCATCATCGAGCAGGCCCACGCGGCGGCCCCCCGTCCCGGTCAATCGCGCCCGCTGGTGATGTGCCTCGACCCGCACCAGCCGGGCTGCCAGATCGATCTCCCCGACGTCCCCCAGCGCCACGGCTCCCTGCATCTCTTCTGGGATGCTGCGCGGGCGACGTTGTCATTCGAAGGTCTTCCGCCTGCTCCCGAAGGGGCGCCGATCGTCGGCGTCGCCTATGACGGCGGTCCGCGCGAGGGGTTCGCGCGGCCGTGGCTCCGTCCCCCCGCGGTCTGAGCGTCGACGAGCGACGGTGACGTCCGTCCGCTGCACCCTCCATGGAGGTGCGTCAGTGGGTTGGGAGACGGCACCGTAGTAGCGCTCGACGCGACGCGACCGCGAGGGTCACGACAGCCAGATCAGGGGTCGCCCGACGTCCGCGCCGGTGCGTCGGCGACCGCTGAATCCTCCGCGCCGCAGCGGGGGAGCAGGTGAGGTCATCGGCGCGATGGACGACGTCGCGCGTTTCGGTGTACCAGGGCGCCGCCTTGGCAACACGGAAGCGTGGGACGAAGGTAAACGACTGTTTCGAGAACGGAGTGAATTGAAGTGAGTAAAGGCGCAGCAGCCATTTCGATCATCATGGCGCTCGTGCTCGGCTTCGTGGTGGGCAACATCACGGGGTCGCGTACGCCGTCCGAGCCGGGGGGCGTGACCAACGAAGCCTCGGCACCCAGCAACAACGGTCCTGGCCAGGCGGACGCCGAGCGCATCCCGGTGGGTAACTCCCCGGTGCTCGGCCCGGCCAACGCGCTGGCGACCATCGTGATCTTCTCCGACTACCAGTGCCCCTTCTGCTCGCGCGTGGAGGAGACCCTCCAGCGCATCCGGCGGGAGTACCCCAACGACGTGCGCTTCGTGTGGAAGGACAACCCCCTCCCCTTCCACGACAAGGCGACCCCGGCCGCCGAGGCCGCGCGTGAGGCCTTCGCGCAGGGCGGCAACGAGAAGTTCTGGCGCTTCCACGACCTGCTCTTCCAGAACCAGCAGAACCTCGAGCGCGCCGACCTGGAGCGCTACGCCACGCAGGTGGGCCTCAACATGACCCGCTTCCGCGCGGCCCTCGACGGCCACACGCACACCGCCGCGATCGACCGCGACAAGCAGCTCGCGACCACGATCAACGCCCAGGGCACGCCCAACTTCTTCATCAACGGCACGAACATCGTCGGCGCCCAGCCCTACGAGAAGTTCAAGACGCTGGTGGACGCGGTGCTCGCCCGCGCCCGCACCATCACGCCCCGCAACGAGGTCTACCGCCGCATGGTGGCCGACCCCGTCGCCTCGCCCGACGCCCCGCAGCAGCCCTCGCAGCCCCAGGCGCCGCAGCGCCAGGAAGACCCCAACGCGGTCTACAACGTCCCCGTGGGCAACTCGCCCTCGCAGGGTCCGGCCAACGCCATCGTGACGATGGTGCTCTTCTCGGACTTCCAGTGCCCCTTCTGCTCGCGCGTCGAGACCACCATCCGCACGCTCCGCACCCGCTACGGCAACGACCTCCGCGTCGTGTGGAAGAACGAGCCGCTCCCCTTCCACGACCGCGCTCGCCCGGCCGCCAACGCCGCGATGGAAGCCTTCGCGCAGGGCGGGGCCGCCAAGTTCTGGCAGATGCATGACGTGCTCATGGAGCACCAGCAGAACCTCGCCGACGCCGACCTCGAGCGCTACGCGCAGCAGGTGGGCCTCAACATGGAGCGTTACCGCGCGTCCATGGCCTCCAACTCGCACGCGGCGCAGATCGACGCCGACCACGCCCTCGCGCAGCGCGTCGAGGCCAACGGCACCCCGCACATGTTCATCAACGGCCGCCGCCTCGTCGGCGCGCAGCCCGAGGACGCCTTCGTCCGCGTGATCGACGCCGCGAAGACCGCCGCCGAGGAGCTCATCCGCACCCGCCCGGGCACCACCCGCGCCAACGTCTATGAGCGCACGATCGAGAACGGCGCCACCGCCATGGTGTACCTCCCCGGCGGCGCGGCCCCCGCGGCCCCCGCGGCGGCTCCCCCCGGCGACGACGAGAACCGCGTCTACACCGTCCGCGACAACCCCCGCTCGCCGTACTTCGGCTCGGCCACGGCCGGCCGCGGCGTCGTCGTGATCCAGCACTTCTCGGACTACCAGTGCCCCTTCTGCTCGCGCGTCGGGCCGCAGGTCGCGCAGATCCGCGAGCGCTACGGCAACCGCGTCCGCTTCGTCTGGCGCGATTACCCCCTCCCCTTCCACGACAAGGCGATGGCCGCCGCCGAGGCGGGTCGCGAGGCCTTCGCGCAGCGCGGCAACGCGGGCTTCTGGCGCATGCACGACGCCCTCTTCGAACACCAGCAGAACCTCGAGCGCGCTGACCTCGAGCGCTACGCCCAGGAGCAGGGCCTCGACATGGCCCGCTTCCGCGCGGCCCTCGACAACCACACGCACCAGGCCGCGATCCGCGACGACATGGCGGCGGCCGACGCGACGGGCGCCTCCATCGGCACCCCGGCGTTCTTCATCAACGGCAAGTTCGTGGCCGGCGCGCTCCCCTTCGAGGAGTTCCAGCGCCGCATCGACGCGGCCCTCGCGGCCCCCGCCGCCCCCGCGGCCGCGCACTGATCGCCGCCTTCTCCATCCCTCCTCTCCCTCCCCCGTGACAACGTAGTTCCCCGCGGAGGCCGCGCTCTGGTAGAGAGCGGCCGATGCCTCAACGCCCCCGCGCCATCGTGCTGCTCGGCGCGCAGCGCTTCGACCCGACGCTCGGGGCCGTGATGGCCGCGCACGGCGTCGACGGCCCCATCGCCACCATCACCGCCGGCTGGCAGGAGCGCGAGAGCGACGACCAGGAGCTCCACGAGCACCTCGGGCGCCGCTCGGTCAACCTGCACCTCTACGAGCGCGCCGGGGACGTGTTCCGCAGCGACCCGGAGCTCCACGCCGCCCACCGGAAGCGCCAGGAGGTGCTGCGGCACAAGCAGGACTTCTACCGCATCCGCCTGGAGCACGAGCTGGAGGCCGCCCAGGTGATCCGCACGCGCGCGGCGCCCCCCGACATCCTCGCGGAGGAGCACGCGGCGTCCATCGAGTCGATCCGTGAGCTCGACGCGTGGCACCTCGCCCAGTGCGCCCGCGTGCGGGAGGCCTTCGAAGAGAAGTGGCGCCCCTTCGAGCGGAAGTCCGTCGTCCGTCACCGCCGCGAGATCGAGCAGGTGCTGGCGGGCTGCCAGGGCCTCGCCATCGCGGGCGGCCACGTGGCGGTGCTGCTCAACCGGCTGATGTTCTTCGGGCTGGCCGAGCTCATCGACGGGCACACGGTGTTCGCGTGGACGGCCGGCGCGATGGCGGTGTGCGAGCGGGTGGTGCTCTTCCACGACGCGCCGCCGCAGGGCCCTGGCGCCGCGGAGGTGCTCGACAACGGGCTCGGGCTCGTCCCCGGCGTCGTGGCGCTCCCCCACCCAGAGACGCGCCTCATGCTCGACGACAGCGGACGGGTCGCGACGATGGCCCGCCGCTTCGCCCCCGCCACCTGCGTCGCCCTCCCGGCCCGCACGCACATCACCTGGGCCGACGATCGGCTCACCCTCGACGCGGGCGTCACCGTGCTCCGCTCGGACGGGACGCCCTCGACCACGCCCCCCGCGGAGGCCGCATGAAGACGCTCGCCATCCAGCGCCTGCTTGACGCGCCGACGCCCGAAGGGGTCGAGGCCTTCATGAGCCGGCACAAGTTTCCGCTCGTCGAGGGCGGGAGCGCCACCTTTGTCTGGCGCGGTGAGGCCGAGGCCGTCCACCTGCGGCACTGGGTGTACGCGCTGGAGTCGTCCAACGAGCTCGAGCGCATCCCGGGGACGGACGTGTGGTTCCTCACGCTGGAGGCGCCGCCGAGCTCGCGGGTGGAGTACAAGTTCGAGGTCCACCGCAACGGCGGCTCGCAGTGGATCGAAGACCCGCTCAACCCCAACCGCGCGCGCGACCCCTTCGGCGCCAACTCGGTGCTGCAGGGTGAGGGCTACGAGGTGCCCGAGTGGACGCGGCCCGACAAGCACGCGCGCCCCGGCCGCCTGGAGCCCTTCGCCTTCGAGAGCGAGGCGATGAAGGGCGTGCGCCGCGGGCAGATCTACCTCCCGCCGCGCTACCGCAAGTCGCACCTGTACCCCTTGCTCGTGGTGCACGACGGGAGCGACTACCTCAAGTACGCGGGGATGCGCACGGTGCTCGACAACCTCATCCACCGGCTGGAGATCCCCGAGCTCATCGCGGTGTTCACCGACTCGCCCGACCGCATCCGCGAGTACGCCAACGACCCGGCGCACGCGCGCTTCCTCACCGAGGAGCTCGTCCCGCACCTGGAGCGGCGCCTCCCGCTCATCTCGCGCCCGCAGTCGCGGCTGCTGATGGGGGCGAGCTTCGGCGGGGTCGCGTCGCTCTCGACGGCGCTGCGCTACCCGGGCTTCTGGGGGCGGCTCCTGCTCCAGTCGGGGTCGTTCGCGTTCACCGACATCGGGCGACGCAACCGCCGCGGGCCGCTGTTCGACCGGGTGGTGGAGTTCGTCAATGAGTATCGGGCGCACCCGGTGGCCGTGAGCGAGCGCGTCTTCGTGAGCTGCGGGGTGTACGAGTCGCTCATCTACGAGAACCGGTCGCTCATCCCGCTCCTCGACGGCACCGGGATGCAGGTGCGCTTCGTCGAGGCCCGCGACGGCCACAACTGGGAAAACTGGCGCGACCGCCTGCGCGAGGGTCTCTCGTGGCTCATGCCCGGCCCGCTGCTCTTCGTCTACGAGTAGTCCACCGCTTCACCTGAGGGAAAGATCCAATGGCTGACATCACGCGCAACATCGGCCTGTCGCTCGGCGCCGACCTCTGCTGGCCGCTCTGTTATGAGCACATCATGCGGCGCCTCGACCTGAAGGTGCCCGCGGGCGACGACACCCTGCGCTTCCACGTCGAGCGGGTGAGCATCGAGCCCTACGACCTCCGTCAGCCCTGCCGCTACGACGTGGTCATCGACCGCCTCACGCACTGGTACCACACCAGCCGCGAGTGGATCAAAAAGTCCATCGTGATGAACGACCTCTACGTGTTCAACAACCCGTGGAGCGTCCAGTCGAACGAGAAGCACACGAGCTACTGCGCGATGATGCACCTCGGGATGCCCGTCCCCGAGACGTGGATGGTGCCGCCGAAGAGCTACGAGTCCAACCCCGACCTCAAGCCCACGCTCCAGCGCTACGCGAAGCTCTTCGACCTGGCGAAGGTGGGCGAGAAGCTGGGCTGGCCGCTCTTCATGAAGCCCTACGACGGCGGCGGCTGGCGCGGCGTCACCCGCGTGGGCGACCCGAAGGCGCTCTGGAAGGCCTACGAGGAGAGCGGCAAGTCGGTGATGCACCTCCAGGCGGCGGTGAACGACTTCGACCGCTTCGTCCGCTGCATCGGCTTCGGCCCGCAGGCCCACTGCGTGCTGTACGACCCGTCGGCGCCGCTCCACGACCGCTACACGCGCGAGAAGGACTTCATGCCCCAGGCCGACTGGGACCACCTCGTGAAGGTCACCAAGACCATCAACGCCTTCTTCGGGTGGGAGTTCAACTCGTGCGAGGCGCTGCGGAAGGAGGGTGTGTGGTACCCCATCGACTACGCCAACCCCTGCCCTGACTCGCAGGTGACCTCGCTCCACTACCACTTCCCGTGGCTGGTGAAGTCGTACGTGCGGTGGTCGGTGTTCTGCGCGGCGACCAAGCGCCCCATGCGCCGCACGCTCGACTGGGAGCCCTTCTACCAGGTGGCCGCGAGCGAGCGGACGTACGCCGAGAAGCTCGACGCCTACGCCGCCATCGCTGACGAGCGCTTCGAAACCGCGCGCTTCGAGGAGTTCTGCGCGACGAACCTCAAGCACCTCGACGAGGTGGCGTGGGAGTTCTTCGCGACGCCGGAGGCCCGTGAGGCGGTGCGGCTGAAGGTGGCGGCGCTCTTCCCCGCGCACGAGGTGGCCCAGTTCACCGAGCTGTTCTGGCAGCGCATCCAGCAGTGGCGCGCTGACCAGGCCGCGGGCTCAATGTACGCGCGGTAGCACGGGCCCCGCGGCGAGGATCTCCGCCTCCCGCTCGGCGAGGGAGCGCACCCGATCGCGGGCGCGCTCCTCGCCGAAGATCTCCTCGGCGAGCGACGCGAACAGGCGATAGTGGCGCGCCTCGGAGGTGAACAGCTCGCGGTACCACCCGCGCAGCGCCTCCGTGGGGGCGTGCGCGGCGAGGAGCTGGAAGCGCTCGCAGGAGCGGGCCTCGATGACGGCGGCGATGGCGAGGCGGTCGAGGAGCGGCTCGGCGCCAGGGCGGTCGAGGGCGCGGCGGAGCGCGAGGGCGTAGGCGTCGGAGTCGGGCGGGCGCGCGGTGACGCCGCGGCGGGCGAGCTCGGCGGACACCTGCTGCACGTGGGTGAGCTCCTCGCGGGCGAGCTCGGTGAGCTCGAAGACGAGCCGCGGGTGCATGGGGTAGCGGGCGACGAGGGCCGTGGCGTTGGACGCGGCCTTGAGCTCGCAGTGAAAGTGGTCGTGGACGACGGCGTCGAGGTCGGAGAGCGCGACGTCGACCCAGCGGGGATCGGTGGAGGAGACCAGCGCGAGCATCGGGCGGAGGGTGCGGGATGGCGCGGTGGCACGCAATGGGGAGCGGGTGCTACGGGGCAAAAAAGGAGGACAAGGAGCTTGTGTTGGAGGGGGTGACGGCGATAGGTAGGGCACGTCGTGCGCAGCAGGTGAATGGGTTGCGCACCCAACGGAGGCTTCATGACGAAGAAGACGACTCTTGCGGCGCTCGCAGCGACCACCCTGGCGGTGGTTGGCGGGCTGGCCGTGTGGTCCGGGCGTGGCCACGCGGCCGACCACCTCGACCCGCCGGCGCGCACCGACCCGATGAACAGCGGGATGGATCGGAACGCCGACATCGCGGACGTGTACGCGTGGCACCAGGGCGAAGCGGCGACCCGCACGCTGGTGGTGATCATGTCGTTCGCGGGGCCCAACGATCCTCGCGTTGGACAGAGCATGCCGTGCGACCGAGACGTGCTCTACGGGATCCACATCGACAACAACAACAACGGCGAAGCGGACGTGAACATGTACGTGCGCATGGCCCAGGACGACCAGATGAACTGCTTCGTGCAGTGGACGGGCGTGCCGGGGACGACGGAACCGGTGGTGACGCCGGCGGAGCTCACGCGCACCTTCAATGGGACGAAGCTGTACGCGGGACTGCGGGACGATGCGTTCTTCTTCGACCTGCAGGGCTTCCGCGAGACGCTGTTGGAAGCTGGGAATCCAACTACGCCGGCAGGCCTCGGTGGCATGCGCGGCATTCGCTTCGCGAACGAGCGCAATCACTTCGCACGGAAGAACACCTCGGCGCTCGCCATCGAGATGCCCATCGCGGGCGCGCTCGGAATGGGGACTAGCATCCGCGTGTGGGGAACCACCGCGCGGATCACGATGTGAGGAGGACGAAGATGAACACCACGAAGATCAACGCCCTCTTTATCAGCCTTCTCGCAGCGACCGCCACGGCGTGTGGCAGCGACCCACCGCCTTCGCAAACCACCCGCGACAGTGCGGTGGAGACTGGCACCGACGTGGTCGCTGAAGTCGGCACCGACACCCCGGTGGCGACGGACAATCCTCCGCCCCCCGATGCGCCGGTGATGCCCGGCAACACCTGCGCGTTCTACTGCGCACAGATCATGACAAACTGCACGGGCGCGAACGCGCAGTACACGAGCGCTGAAGAGTGCGTGTCGTACTGCAACGGTGCGCGCTGGGCGCCGGGGATGGAGGGTGCGACGAGCGGCAACACCCTCGCCTGCCGCATCTACCACGGCGGCGGGCCCGCGATGATGATGCCGGGTACGCACTGCCCGCACGCCGGGCCTACGGGGGACAACGTCTGTGGTGCACTGAGGTTCCGCACTGATGCCCCCGCGATTTATCGGCGGGTCGACCGCATGGGCATGCCGGCGGTGTCGACGGCGCTGATCAGCGGCATGACGATGGGCGTCCCGAACAAGAACCTCTACAACGACGTTACCAACCGCGCGCAGCACATGGCACTCGTGCCGAACATCATTGAGACACTCACGAACCTTCACACCGCGCTCGATCGACACCTGCGCGCGGCCGAACTCACCCCGTGCTCCATGAGCACGACGGTGATGACGGTCGGAGGTCTTCCCCAGTGTCTCGGGCAGGAGTACGCACCTGGCGCCTCCGTTTCAAGCCTCATCGTCCCGGACGACGCCATCGCTGTCAACCCGACCGTCGCGGCCGGCTTTCCGAATGGACGCCGACTCCAAGACCCGGTGATCGACGTCACCCTCGCAGTGCTCCTTCTCAACCTCCGCGGGAGCTGCGGCGCCGGAATGTGCGCGGCGACCACTCTCGCCAGCATCCCACTGAACCCGGGCACGAACGATCTGCCGTTTCTCACGACCTTCCCGTACCTCGCCCTGCCGCATCGCCCGTAGTCAGCGGCCGTTTCGCGCGCATCGGAATCCGACTGTACTATACCCCCGTTCGGCAAAACCGATCGTCCCCGCAACGCCCTCCACGGACAGAGAGCCGTAGCTCCCTCCCCCGACGGCGTACGTCGTTCCGCCGAGGATACCCGTGCCCGTCAGCGTGCACACCGGGTTGGTGCGCTCGACGTTGCCCCAGCACCGCGCATCCGAGGGCGACATCCACGTATCCGCGGCCCATTCCCTGACGTTCCCCGACATCCCGCGCACCCCATAGGGGCTCGCGTCCGAAGCGTTCCCGAGGTCGGCCACCGGGCAGGTGCCGAGCGCGCTGCGGTTGAAGCAGGGGGTCGCGCCAG
>JBILLV010000382.1:0-8234 GCA_044375895.1 Polyangiales bacterium
TCGTTCCCCCACGGGTACCTTCGCCCATCACTCCCGCGCCCCGCCCTCTGCCACTCCGCCGCCGTCGGAAGCCGTCCGCCCTCCCACGCGCAGAACGCAAGCGCCGTCGACCAGTTGATGCAATTGATCGGATGGTCCTCTCGCCCCGCCGGGCTCGCCGACCAGTTGCAGAACATGCCTGTTTCGGGCAGCCGCGGCCCGCCCGTCGCCCGCACGAGCGAGCTGTTCGGGTAGAACGCCGCGCCAATCGCCAGCGCCGGCATCCCTGCCTCCACGTACCGCCGAAACCGCCGCACCGTCACCTCGAAGCGGTCCACCGCGAAGGGGTTCACCGTGATGCGATCCTGCACCTCGGGCCCCAGATTGATCGCGAACGTACCCCCCGGCACGTACTCCATCCCGCACCCCGCCTCGCTCGCGTCCGGGCAGCTCCGCTGCGCCGCCACGCACCCGCCGCCCACGCACATCTGCCCCGCGCCGCACGCCGCCCCGCAGCGCCCGCAGTGCGTGTTGCTCCGCTGCGTGTCGGTCTCGCACCCGTTGCTCACGTCGCTGTCGCAATTGCCCCACCCCGCCTCGCACGCATCGACCGCGCACGCGCCGCCCGCGCACGTCGCTCTCGCCCGCGCGAAGGAGCACGCGTTGCCGCACCGCCCGCAGTGCATCGCGCTCGCGCCGAGGTTGGTCTCGCAGCCGTTGCTCGCCTCCCGGTCGCAGTCGCCGAGGCCCGCCATGCACGTCGTCATCACGCACGCGCCGTCGACGCAGGCCGACGCCGCCCCCGGCGCGCTGCACACGCGCCCGCAGGCCCCGCAGTTGGCCGCGTCGTTGCGCAGCGTCACGCACGCGGCCCCGCACCGCTCCTGCCCGCTCGGGCACGCCGCGCCGTCGTCCGCCACCACGTCCGCGGCGTCCATCGCGGCCGCCTCCGGCTCGCTCGCCACGTCGCCCCCGCCCTCCGCTTCGGCGGCGTCGCTCCCTACCTCCACGGCGTCGATCCCCGCCTCCGCGACATCGACCCCGGGCTCGCTCGCCACGTCGCCCGCCTCGGCCGTCACGACATCGCCCGTCCCATCGCAGCGCTGACCATCGGGGCACGATGGCACGTCCTCGAAGATCAGCGGTGGGATGCACCCCGCCGCCACCAGGCCCACCCCAAACATCCCAACCACTGCCTTGCTCGCGCGCATGTTCTCACATGCCTACCACAGCCCCACTCCGCGCCGGAACCCCCTCGTTCTCCCCCGCGGCCTCGCCCGCGCGGCGCACCGCGTCGAGCACGCGCAGCAGCTCGTCGGCCCGCGCCTGAGCCGCCACCTGATCGACCGCCATGCCCGCCCCCAGCGGCACCGGCTCGGACAGCCGCTCGATCGCCTCCACCAGCTTCGCGCGCGCCCATGGCGCCATCGCCGCGACGTCCACCCCGAGCTTCGCGAGCCACGCAAGCTCGGCGAAGCGATCGACCCGCACGCGCAGCCGCTTCGTTCGGCCCCGAACGATCGCCTCCACCACCCGCACGCGCCGCCCGCGCGACACCACCTCTTCGGCGATCCACAGCGGCACCTCGCACAGTCGGTCGCGCCGCGAGGGGAGCACCGTCCCGTCGCCCGCGCGGTACCACGTCGTGATGCCGCCGGCGTGGAGCACCCAGGGCCCCGCGCGCCGCATCCCGCGCACCGCGAGGCACGCGTCGTCCCAGCGCTCTCGGCCGACGGCGTCGATCCAGTCGCGCGTCGTGCGGTGGGCGCAGTGGGCGTGCGCGCACCAGGGGTACCCATCGGGGTGCAAGGGCGACGGCGGGAAGAGCACGCAGGAGCCGCGGGCGTTCTCCACCGAGCGGTCGGGCGTGGTGTGGAGCGCGTCCTGGGGACACAGCAGCGCGTGGCGTCCTTCGCCGAGAGGGCGCCCGAGGAGGCGCGCGTGGCGCAGGGCGATCTCCCACGCGCCGCCCCGCGCGTCGGTGCCGCGTGCGACCGGCGCCGACCCGCGCAGCGAAGGCCCCCGCGCCGCCACCGACGCCGCGCGAACGGGCGTCGGCACAACCGCCGGGAAGCGCACGACGAGCTCGCGCCAGCGCGCGGCGTCGATGCGGCGCGCCTTCCAGAGGTGGTACACCTGCCCGTCGAAGTCGCGCGGATCGACGTCGACGAAGCCGCTGCCCGGGGAGTCCGCGGCCAGCCAGCGGCGGCTCAGCGGCAGGCAGAACAGGTTGCCCGGCCCCTGCGCGGTGGCCTCGTCCTGCTTCGGGAAGAGGCTGTCGAAGGTGCCCCCCTCCCGCACCGGGCGCGCCCCCGCCGCGGCGAGCATCCCATGCAGCACCGCGCGGGCCTCGCGGGCACGCGTCCCGTCGGGGAGCAGCAGGTGCACCCACCACCCGCCCCCGCCGCGCGACCGGTGCGCCAGGTGAGGAACGTCCTCGCGCCGCAGCAGCTCGCGCAGCGCCGCGAAGTCCTCCACCGGATCGCGCGCCAGCGTCACGCCGCCGCGGTGGTTGTCGAAGTCAGCGGAGACGCTGCGGCAGGTTCCGTCGACGTGCAGGGGGTAGAAGCCGAGGGTGTGGGTGCCTGCCACGTGCCACGCCACATCGTCAACCGTCACCGGACGACGCTGCGCCCGCGTGCCGGTCGGCCGCCAGTCGCCCACCGTCCAGGTGCGGCCCCGCGCGCCGAAGCGCTCCCGCTCCCAGGCCGTCAGCCGCGACGCCGCCTCCGGGTCGTCGATGCGACAGGCGAAGAGGTCCATGCGGGGTCGAAACACCTCGATGAGGAGCCCCGCGACCTCCCGCTCGAAACGGCCCGGCGTGCGCGCGCTGAAATCTCGCATGACAGATTCATGGTCCGCCATCTATTGCCACATGGCAATAGCGCGCTGTCGTTTTTCTACTTTTCCAACGCGGCGGCCACCGTCAGCGCGTCACGCGTCGGCAGCGCGAGCCAGCGGGCCACCTGTGCGTCGGCGGGCCTCGGCTCCGCGCGGAGGGCCGCGTGGACGCGCTCGGCGACATCGGCCCGCACCGCGAAGCTCCCCACGGGGAGGAAGCCCGTCGCCGCGTATTGCCCCGGCGGCACCTCGCGCTCCATGCGCAGCGACACATCCGCCGCGACCGGTCGGCGCCAGCGGGTGGCCCCGTGGTGCGACGCCGCGAGCACCGCGCGCCGTGCGACGGCCTCGTCCGCGAGCAGCGCCGACGCGAACACCGCCCACCCCCCGAAGCGCACCCCACGAGCCTCGAGGGCCGCGCGCTCGTCTGCGCCGAGCGCCTCCACGATGGCCGCGACGTCCCGCGCGCGCACCGCCCCGAGGCCCTGCTCCAGGCGGTAGAGCACGCCGCGCACGTTGGCGCTGATGTCGCCGCCGCGCAGCGGTCCGAGGAGCTCGCTCACGAGGTCGCGCGTCCAGGCCACGAGCCGCCGCTGCACGCGCGAGAGGTCGCCCGCGCCGAAGCCCTCCACGCGGAGGAGCTCCACGTCGGGCAAGGTGATCGCGCTCCCCCGCACGAGCCGGGCGAGCACCTCGTCGCCGTGGCGGAGGGTCCCGTCGTCGGCGAGGCGGAAGCGCTCGTGCGGGGCCTCGACGAGCGCGTCGACGCGGGCGCGGGCGGCGCTGCCGGGGCGCTCGACGAGGGGGCGCATCGCGTCGCGCATCGTGCGCAGCGCCGCGAAGGGGTGCGTCGCCGCGACCTCCACCTCCTCCGCGGACGACGCGCGTCGCGAGGCGCGGGGAGACGACGCGCGCGGCGACGCGTTGGGCTGGTCGACGAAGCGGCGGACGAGGGCGCTGTGGAGCGCGTCGCTCAAGCGGTCTTCCACCTCGCGCGTGCGCTGCTGCCACGCTTCGCCGCGCTCGACCCAGGCCCCCTGGCTCGCCACGTAGGTGTACGTCCGCACCGCCGCGATGCGCGCGACGAGGGCGTCGACGTCGCCGGTCGCGTCGTCGAGCTCGGCGATGCGCGCGCGCAGCCACGGGTCGGCCAGCGCGCCGCGGTCGACGAGGGCGACGTAGATCTCCCCCAGGAGCTCCGCGTGCGCCTCCATCAGCAGCTTGCGAAAGTCGGGGATGGAGCACACCTCCCAGAGCAGCCGCACGCGCGCGGGGTCGGTCGCCCGATCGCGCACGGCGGGGAGCGCGGCGAGCGACGCGAGGGCGGCCTCGTCGTCGGGCGTCGACACGCGCCGCAGGCAGCGCAGCGGCGGCGGCGCTTGCAGCGACGCGAGCAGCGCGTCGAGGGAGTCGAACGCGAGCGCGGCGCTCCGCCACTGCACGTTGCGCACGGACGGGAAGCGGTGCCCCTCGATCGATCGGGCGAGGTCGCGCGGGAGGGCGAGCGGGGAGACGGCGCCGAAGGTCCCATCGCGGACGTGGCGGCCCGCGCGGCCCGCGATCTGGGCGAGCTCGGCCACGTCGACGTCGCGCACCTCGCGCCCGTCGAACTTCCGCAGCGACGCGAAGGCCACGTGGCCCACGTCGAGGTTAAGCCCCATCCCGATCGCGTCGGTGGCGACGAGGTAGTCCACCTCCCCCGCTTCGAACATCGCCACCTGCGCGTTGCGCGTCCGCGGCGAGAGCGCCCCGAGCACCACCGCCGCCCCACCACGCGCGATGCGGAGGCGCTCGGCGAGCTCGTACACCTGCGGGAGCGAGAAGGCCACGACGGCGCTGCGCGGCGGCAGGCGCTGGAGGGGAACGGGCTCGGCGTACGACAGGCGCGACAGCCGCGGGTGGCTCACCACCTTCGCCGCGGGGCAGAGCTGCGCCATCACCCCGCGCATCGTGTCCGAGCCCATGAACCACGTCTCGCGACGTCCCCGCGCGTTCAAGATGCGCTCGGTGAAGACGTGGCCGCGCTGCGGGTGGGCCGCGAGCTGCACCTCGTCGACCGCGAGGAAGTCGACCTCGCGCGACACGGGCATCGCCTCCACCGTGCACACCCAGTAGTCCGGCCGCCGCGGGACGCGCTTCTCCTCGCCGGTCACCAGCGCCACGCGGGCCTCGCCGACGCGCGTGGAGACGCGGTCGTACACCTCGCGGGCGAGGAGTCGAAGCGGCAGGCCGATCATCCCGCTGTCGTGGTCGAGCATGCGCTCGATGGTGCGGTGCGTCTTCCCGGTGTTGGTCGGGCCGAGGAGCGCGGTGATGCTCGAGGTGTCGGCCATCGCTGGGTGAGATGCGCGGCGGGCGCAGCGGACGCGGAGAGGGACGCGGTCAGGGCCGCGCGCAGGTGCTCGCGGGGATCGCGCGGCGCGTGGGCGGGAGGCTGCGGAGGTAGGCGATGAGGGCGCAGAGGTTGTCGTCGTTGAGGCGCGTCTCGGCGAAGGGGGCCATCGCGCAGAGGCGGCGGCCGTCGCGGCCGATGGCGAAGCGCGCGGCGCGGGCGATCTGGTCGTCGGTGAGGCGGCCGATGCCAGTGTCAGGGTCGGGCGAGAGGTTGGTGCCGTAGGCCATCGTGTTGGGGCGGGGCGTGAGCTGGCCCGTGAAATCCCCAGCGCCCGGCGTGGCGTCCTGGTGGCAGAAGTTGCAGAGGGAGAGCGCCTGGATGCGGCCCTGCATGACGACGTTCATCGGGGCGCCGCCGTCGGGGAAGTTGCAGCGAGGGAGGTTCTCGGAGGCGTCCGCGCCGGATTCGGTGGCGTCGGCGCCAGCCTCGGTGGCATCGGCCCCAGCCTCCGTGGCGTCGGGTACGGCCTGGTCGAGGGCCGCGTCAACCGGGGTCGGCGGCGGGTCGGAGCAGGCCGAGAGCGACAGGGCGAGGAGCACGACAGACGGGGCGAGGGTTCGGCGAAGCATCGAGGGGCCGGTCATACGGTTCTCCAGTGCGTAAGGGCTTCGGGGAGAGCCGTTGCATAGCATCGTTGCGCGCTCGCTTCACGCCCCTCGCGCAAGGGGAGCGCATGATGCAACGGGCGTGGGAAGCTTTGCGGAGACTGAGGGGATGGTCGCGGCTACTGCGCGAGGAGGGACATCATCGAGGTGGTGCCCTCGGCGTGCTCGAACACCAGCAGCATCGTGGCGCTGTCACCGCGCGAGAACGCCAGCGTGCGCTCGGCGGTCGCCGCCGCCTGCGGGGCGTTGGGCGGCATCGCGGCGGGCTGCCACCCGTGGCGCCCCATCTCCCCGCGGTACCAGTCGCGCACGGTCGCCATGGGGGCGGCCACGGTGTACATCCCGAGGCCGTTGGGCTGCCCGTCTTCGTACGCGCTCACCACGCGGCGCATGCCGGGGTAGCGGGCGAGGTGGGGCGCGTCCTGCCCCGGCGCATCACCCGCCGCCGGGAACATCCCCAGCAGGTTGAAGCGCCCCTCCGTCGCCACCGTCAGGATGCGCGTCCCGGTGGGGCGGCGCGTGACGTACGCGTAGCGCAGGTTGCCCCAGCGCGAGAGGTCGCCCGTGCGGACGACGTCCTGCAGTCGGCGCGAGAGCTCGTCGACGCTGACGCGCTGCTCGCCGGCGTCGACGCACACCACGTAGCCCTCGCGGTCGTCGCCCTCGCGCATGGACTCGATGCGTCCGCCGAGCGGCCCCGCCTGCGTCCAGAGCTGGTTGAAGGCGGCCCCGGCGAGCTGCTCGCGCTGCGTGGCCGTGAGCGACTCGGTGGTGCGGCCCCCGCGGCGCGCGCACTGGGCTTCGTAGTAGTCGAGCGCGGCGGCGACGCTATCGTGCGTGACGCCCGTCGCGAGGTACAGCGACTCACCGTTGACCACGACGCGGCGCGGGGCCTCGATGACGCCCTGCTCGGCGTAGGGCATGAGCTGGCGGGCGAGGCGGCGCATCCCCTCGTTGACCTGCGCGCGCGCCTGACGGACGGCGACGAAGGAGGTGACGAGGGCGCCGGCCATGACAAAGGCCGCGAGGCGCGTGGCGTGAGGCAGGTGGCGGAAGGCGCGCATGGGGGTCCGTGGGTCCTCTCAGCAGCCGATGCCGACGAAAGCGCAGAACGCCCGGCCGATCGACTGGACGGGCGAGTCCTGGTAGCGGGTGTTGCACTGCATCGTGTGGCCCGCGAGCACGCTCGTGGAGCCGCCGCCCAGCGTGTTGGGCTTGCGCACGCTGCTCGTCATGCGCGAGCTGGTGCTGGCGCCGGTGATGGTCTCGAGGATGCCGCTGCCGAAGCGCCCGATCGTCCCGAGGAAGCCCCCCACGGAGTCGGGCGCGTCCGAGCCGGAGCTCCCGCGCGTGGGCGAGCAGCCGGGCGGCGGCGTCTGGCAGGCGTTGAAGGCGTAGGCCACGACGCAGTTGCGGTTCTGCGCCATCAGCCGAACCTTCTCGGCGTAGGCGTTGTGCACGTAGATGATGCACGACCACACGGCGATGAAGAACGGGAGCATCACCACGGTCTCGGCGTAGGCGGCGCCTCGCTGGCGGCGGCGGTTGCGCTTGGGGATCGTCACGGTGTCCTTCACGATTCGCTCCTCAGCGGCCGGGGTTGAAGCACGCGCGGGAGAGGCGCGACGCCTGGTGGTCTTGCAGCGGCAGCGTGGCCTCGGCGCGGATCACCGAGAAGTTGCCCCGCAGCGCGAGCAGGAAGGCCGAGGCCGTCCCCGCGCCGGCGGCGGTGTTGTCGAGCTCGTTGCTCAGCACGCCCCAGTTGGCGCGCGTGAGGCGGGCGCGGGCCGAGTTGGCGGCGTCGAGGCGGGCGCGAATCTCCGGCGCGGTGAGCCCCGTGGCGCGGGCGGCCGCGGCGATCTGACGGAAGGGCACGCCGCTCACGAGGGCCGGCGCGTCGTCGCAGGCCATCGCCGCGACGATGGGGACGCCGCAGTGGAAGAGGTACGTCACGCGCGTCGTGAGCGACTGACGCCGCGTGAAGCGCGTCTGGAGCGTCGTGGCGACCGTGTTGGGCGTCTGGGGGAAGTTCACCGCGACGGCGATCTGGTTGTACCCGAGGGCGCCGACCGCGAGGCGCACGGCCGCCGAGCTCGTCCCGCCGATGGCGTTGCGGATGCTCTGGTTCATGGGCGAGCCGTCGGCGGCGAGCTCGGCCAGCGAGGGCGAGGCCGCGGCCATCGGGAAGCTGGCGGCGAAGCGCACCGCGTCGAGGCGTGCGCCGCCACGACCCGCGCCGCCGCCGCCGCCGAGACCCGGCACGCTGCCGCCCGTGGCGCCGAACACTGAGCCGAGGATGGAGGCCGGGTCGTCACCGCGGCCGCCGCCGTTCACCACGTTCTGCGGGGCGCCGTCGTAGCGCTGCTCGCAGTCGGGGAAGACGACGATCGCCGCGCGCGCCGCCGCCGCCGCGG
>JBILLV010000454.1:0-5946 GCA_044375895.1 Polyangiales bacterium
CAAGCTCGTCGACCTCCAGGGGATGCTCGGCGGCGCCGCCAACGAGATCTTCAACGAGTACGGCCAGCACTTCGCCGGGCAAGACCGCCGCACCCGCAGCCTCGACCTGCTCAGCGACATGTGCGACCGCCTCGGCGAGATCTACCGCCAGATGTGGGACCTCGGGCGCGCCGAGCCCACCGAAATGAACGACCGCAACCTCGGCATCGTGACCGAGCAGCTCGTGATGTTCGAGCGCGAGTACACGGCGATCGAGGAGGCGAGGACCGCCAACACCTCCCCCCGCCGCACGTAGTCACTTCGTCGCACGGGGCCGTCGCGCGCGCCACCGCGGTTGCGGTAACGTCGCGGCACCGTGCGCGCCCCCCACGTCCTCCGCCTCGCCTGGCTCACCTTCCCCATCGCCCTCGCCGCGTGCTCCTCCGACGCGCAGGCCCTGCTCGACGGCGGGGTGCAGCCGCCGCCCTTCGACGGCAGCACCGACCTCGCGGTGATCCCGCCGGGGCCGGTCACCTGCGCCGACGGCTCGGTGCTCCCCGACGGCGCGTGCCGGGCGGACGGAGGCTTCGGTGACGGTTCGTCTGACGGTTCGGGCCCGCCGCCCCCTCCTCCGCCGCCGCCGCCCCCGCCCCCGCCTCCGTGCAACGAGGTGACCTTCACGTACACCGACGCGAGCGCGACCTCGGTGTGGCTCTCGGGCTCGTGGCTGATGTGGCCCGCCACGACGGCGCGCGGCGCGCTCCCCTTCGAGCGGCAGACGGACGGCTCGTGGCGCCTCACGACGCGCATCGAGCCGCGGGGGCGTCAGCAGTACAAGTTCATCATCAACGGGACGCGGTGGATCGCCGACCCGTCGAACCCGATGCGCGCCGACGACGGGATGGGCGGGCAGAACAGCGTGATCGACGTGTGCGGCGGGCCCGCGCCGATGAGCTGCGGCGCGCTGTCGGCCTTCGACTGGCGCGACACGGTGATGTACTTCGCGATGACCGATCGCTTCTTCGACAGCGACGGCATGCGGATGACGGTGCCCGGCGCGACCGACGGCAACGCGGCCACGGGGGCGAGCGGGCAGTACGCGGGGGGCGACCTGCGCGGGCTCACGATGCGCATGCCGTACCTCGCCAACCTCGGCGTGACGGCCCTGTGGATCTCCGCCCCGTACAAGGGCCGCGACACGGCCGGGGCGGCGATCGACCCGCGCGCCGACCCGCACACGTACTCGTCGTATCACGGCTACTGGCCGTCGCCCGACAACATCGACTACACCGACCCGCGCAACCCGCGGCCCGTGCCGCGCGTCGAGCCGCGCCTCGGGACGGCCGACGACCTCCGCGCGCTGATCACCGCGGCGCACGGGTCGAGCGCGCCCGGCGGCCACGGCACCCGCGTGCTCTTCGACTACGTGATGAAGCACGCGGACGTCGAGAGCGGGCTCTACCGCGCGCACAACGACTGGTTCGTGCGCGACGGCGGCGGGCGCTTCCGCCTCTGCGCCGACGGCGACGTCTGGAACGACTCCTTCTGGGGCACGCGCTGCGCCTTCACGTCGTACCTCCCGTCGTTCGACTTCTACAACGACGCCCCGCGGCGCTGGTCGGTGAACGACGCCGTGTGGTGGGCGCGGGAGTACGGCATCGACGGCCTCCGCCTCGACGCCATCAAGCACGTCCCCCTGTCGTGGCTCACCGACCTCCGCACGCGCCTCAGCGCGGAGGTGCGGCCCCCGATGGGCGAGCGCTTCTACCTGGTGGGCGAGACCTTCGACTACGACAACCGCGACGTGCTGCGCTCCTTCGTCAACACGCGCACGATGCTCGACGGGCAGTTCGACTTCCCCTTCAAGGCGCGGCTCTGCGAGGCCCTCTTCACCCCCGGCGGCTCGATGGAGGGCTTCGCCGGGTGGATGCAGGGCAACGACAGCTTCTACGGCGCCGGGTCGCTGATGAGCACCTTCATCGGCAACCACGACATCCCCCGCGCGATTCATTTCGCGAGCCGGCAGATCACGGACTGCCGTCAGGGGTCGTTCCCGGGCAACTCGTGGTCGTCGGACTACCGCCAGCCGACGGACGCGGTGCCGTACGAGCGCCTCGGCGTGGCCTTCGCGATCATGCTCACCAACCCGGGCGTCCCGCTCATCTACTACGGCGACGAGATCGGCCTCGCAGGCGGCGGCGACCCCGACAACCGCCGCGCCATGCCGTGGAGCGACGCCGCGCTCAACGCCCACCAGATCGCGCTCCGCCAGCGCGTCTCGCAGCTCGCCCGCATCCGCGCGGAGAACCCCGTCGTCGCCCGCGGCGCCCGCACGACGCTCGCCACCTCGCAGGACACGTGGGTCTACCGCATGGGCGCGTGCACCGGCGCGCGCGACGTCGTCGTCGCCGTCAACCGCGCCGATCAGGCGCGCACGGTGATGGTGCCGACGGGCATGTACGACGACCTGCTGCGGACCGGGATGATGAGCGCGGGCGGCGCGGTGGAGCTGGCGCCGCGGTCGTTCGCGGTGCTGCGCGCGCGGTAGCTCAGCTCGCCGGGCGTTCAATGGCGTGTGGACGACTCCGACGCCTCTGGTACGCTCGCGCCGCCGTGAGTGAACCCCACACGACGGTGTGGCCCTACGTGCGCACCGCTCGCGCGACTCCGTTCCGACAGGTGACGTCGGTGAGGAGAGCGTCATGACCTCGTTCTGGGAGATCGTTGGCGACGACGTCGACGCCCAGCACAGCGTCGGCGCGCTGGCGCCTGTGCACGTGCTCGTCGATGTCGATGGGCCGCGGCTCTTCGTCGCGCGCGGCGCATTCGGGGGTGACCTGCTCGTCTACCAGGCCGCCGAGGACGAGGGCCGCCTCGGGTGGCTCGTGGTCCCCACCGACGAGCGAACGATCGTGCGACTGAGGAACGGCGCGACGGCGCTGCGAGACGCACTCGACCAGCCCTGGGCCTGGGCGGTCATCCAGGGATACGACGGCGCGCTGCGAGGGGTGAGGCGCGTTGGCATCGCCGACGTCCCCTCGAACCTCCTCCCCGCGGAGGGTGTGACGCTCGTCGCGCGCGCGTCGCCGCTCCTGAGCGTTCGCGCGTTGGGGCCGACGCTCACGGCGGCGGAGGTCCCGGCGAGCGTCGTACGCAAGGTGATCGATGGCGCCATGCATGCGATGAAGGCGCTCATTGAGCACGCGCTCGAAGTCGCGCCCTCGGATGGGCGCCCATCCGAACGACTGCGGCGCTACTACGACCTGCCGACGCAGCGCCTCGCGTTCGGCAGCTTCGAAGCGACCTTCGGGGAGCCCATCGTCGCGGGCGATGCGCCGCTCCTCCTGGGAGAGCGGCACGCGCTGGACCGCGCCGCGCGCCTGCTGCGACGAGGCATCGCGACGGTGCAGGGCGCGCCACTCGAAGGCGATGGGGACGCGTCGGACCCGGAGCTGGACGTCGCGCTCGACGCTCTCTCCGGGCTCCTCCCCCCAGGGAGTGGCGCCATCGAGGAGATGCAGCTCGGCGGTCAGCTCGTCGGACTCGCTACGGTGCGCTTGTCGAGAGAGCACGGAGCGCGCGCGAGGCGATACCTGCGTCGCACGCGACGCGCCGTCGAGCCCGTGCTCGTCAGGGGGACGATCCGCGAGCTCGACAAGGACGCGATGACCTTCATCGTGCGCTCCGACGACCTCTCGCAGTCCTGGCCGTGCAGGTTTTCGTCGGCGCATCGCGACGACGTGTTCACCGCCTTCGCCGAGGACACGCCCGTCGCGGTGTCAGGGCACCGCCACAAGGGGAAGGCCGTGATCGAAGTGTTGGCGATCGAGGGCGTGGGGTAGCTCAGCTCGCCGGGCGGCAGAGCGTCGGCGACTCGATGCGGTACGCCCCGCCGCTCCGCGGCACCAGCCGCAGCGTCCCGGTCACCACCACGTCGCCCGTCGGGATCGCCGTCCCGCAGCAGAGCCCCGAGTCGTCGCCCGTGCAGGTGAAGGCCGGGTCGTTCTCCACGCCGAGCCCGAGCGCGCGGAGCGACGAGTTGGCCTGCCCCGTGAGCGTTATGGCCCCGCCGCAGTGGTTGCAGCAGAAGTTGCCCGCGGGCGTGTTCAAGCACCCCATCTCCGTGCACGCGCCGCCGCCTTCGAGGCGCCCGCGCACCCGTACGGTCTGCCCGTCCAGCCGGAGCCGCTGGTCGATCACCTCGGCGAACGACATCGGCGGCATCATCCGCACGTTGGGCGCGGGCGGCGGGCACACCGGCACCTCCCGCGGCGCGACGCAGCCGCGCGTCGCCACGCACTGGGGCTGCCACGTGCCCTCGCCGCGCTGCTGCACGTAGCGCAGGTCACGCGGCCCGTCGGAGGGCGCAGGCGCGGGCGTCGGCGTGGGGGCGGGCGCGACCGGCGCGGCGACGGGCGTCCGCGGGCGACGGGCGGGGCGGCGGGGCTGCGCGTCGGCGACCGCGATGCAGCCAGCGAAGAGCGAGGTGAGCGCGAGGAGGGGGAGCGAGGTCTTCATGAATCGTCGTCCTTGTGAGCGGGTGCACAAACAACCACGCGCCGTCGCGTGAGCTTGGGTCGCGCCGCCCGGGTGCCATTGTATCGTCGACGCGCCCGACACCGGAGGCCATACCCGGCGCTCGCGTCGTGGTCCGCGATCACCGCACCGCCGCGGCGAACCCTTCCGCAATCGCCGCAGCCCCCAACCGGTCGACCATGGCATCCCGTGGCCGACCCCAACGCCCCTTCTGCGATCGCTGCACCCCCTCCGATGGGAGCTGCAGCGATCACGGAAGGTCCACCCGTCCCCCTGCCGCGATCGTAGCAGTTCGGCGAAGCCCCTTCTGCGATCGCGGCATCCCCTCGGCGGGTGTTTCCGCGATCGTGGAAGGAGGTTCCCTTCCCGCGCGGTGTCACGGAGTCGGGCAGGCCGCGTCGACCACCGCGCCCCGCGCGTCGGTGCGCCAGGTCGTCACCGCGGCGTCGTTGACCACGACCCGCAGCGTCACCCCCGCGGGCAGCGTTGGGAGTGTGCAGGCGGTCGCGGTGGGGTAGCAGTCGGTGCAGACCCCCATCGCGTCGGGGTCGACGCGGAGCGCCACGTGCAGCGCGCCATCCCGCAGCGCCACACTGCACGCGAAGGACTCGCCGCAGGTGCACCCGCGGGCCGCGACGAGGAGCGCCGCGCCACTCGGCGCGCTCGCCGTACAGGCGCTGACGCCTTCCGTGGGAGCCGTTCGCCAGCGCGCGTCGGTGGCGACGTCCACGCCGTCACGGATCAGCGCGAGCCGGCGCATGCCGTCGCCGTACGGGTTCGGGGTGCCCTCGAAGCCGCGACGGAGCTCCTGGTAGCGGAGGAAGAAGCGGCTGGCGATGTGGCGCGCCCGCGCGTCGTCGGGGCGACGGAGGCGCCAGAGGGCGGTGGCGTAGTGGAGCGAGGCCGCCCCCGGGCCGAGCGGCTGCGCGAGGTAGCGCCGCTCCAGGGCCGCGAGGTAGATCGCCGGACGGCGGGCGAGGTCTTCGTCGATGGCGCGGGCGGCGTCGGGGCCGACATGGTCGGAGAGGGCTTCCCCGTGCGAGAGGAGTGCGTCGAGGTTGGCGTCGATCGTGGCGTCGGTGGTGTGGTCGATGGCGGGAGGAGGGGCGTGGCGGGCGTCGGGCGGGCGGGCGCTGCTGCATGCCGCCAGGAGGGCGAGGAGGGGGATCGAGCGACGCGTGAGCATGGGTGCTTGGACGGGGCTGGAGGCGGAAGGGCTTGGAGCTGGGGCGACTCGGGCCTTGTAGGTCCCCAAGGTGCCGACGAGCGGCTTAGCCGCAATACCGGTCAGTTCGCGTAGGGCGAGCGTCATCGGGAGTTCCCAGGGTTCGCAGGAGCTCACGCCTGGGCAAGCGTCATCGGAAGTTCCCAGGGTTCGCAGGAGCTCACGCCTGGGCTAGCTTCGGATCGCCCGCAAAGCCGGGCTCCCTC
>JBILLV010000141.1:0-22938 GCA_044375895.1 Polyangiales bacterium
CGTGACGCGCGTCCCCGCGGCGCTCATCGAGCGGATGGCGCGGGACTATGCGCGGGCCGACCGGGCGGTGATCTGCTGGACGCTCGGCATCACGGAGCACCACAACGCCGTCGACAACGTGCTGTCGCTCATCAACCTCGGGCTCGCGACGGGGCACGTCGGCCGCTGGGGCTCGGGGCTCAACCCCCTCCGCGGGCAGAACAACGTGCAGGGCGGCGGCGACATGGGCGCGCTCCCCCACAAGCTCCCGGGCTTTCAAGACGTCGAAGACCCCGACGCGCGCGGTCGCTACGAGCGCCTCTGGAGCGCCACGATCCCGCCGCACAAGGGCTGGACGCTGACGGAGATGTTCGAAGCGATGCACCGCCGCGAGCTCCGCGCGCTCTACTGCATCGGAGAGAACCCCGCCCAGAGCGAGGCCGACTCCGGGCGCGCGTTGAAGCTCCTTGGCGGCCTCGACTTCATGGTGGTGCAAGACCTCTTCCTCACCAAGACCGCGCGCATGGCCCACGTGGTGCTGCCCGCGTCGTCGGCGTGGTCGGAGGGGGAGGGGACGGTGACCAACAGCGAGCGCCGCGTCCAGCGCATCCGCGCGGCCACGAAGCCGCCGGGGGAGGCCCGCGACGACCTGTGGATCCTCGCGGAGATGTCGCGTCGGCTCGGCTTCGACCTCGGCCACCCGAGCGCGCTGGAGCTCTGGGATGAGATGCGCAGCGAGAGCCCGATGCACCGCGGGATGAGCTACGCGAAGCTCGAAGCGCACGGCGGGATCCAGTGGCCGTGCCCCGACGAGGAGAGCCTCGGCGCGCCCTTCCTCCACGGTCGCCTGTGGGCCGAGCCGCGCGAGGGAGCGGCGGCGCCGTTCTCGGTGGTGGCCCACGCCGAGCCGGTGGACCCGGTGACGCGGGAGTTCCCCTTCACGCTGACGACGGGGCGACGGCTCGACTCGTACAACACGGGCGTGCAGACGTCGGGGTTCAAGTCTCCGATGCGGCGCGGAGAGACGGTGGACGTGGCGCCCGACGACGCCCGACGCCTGGGGCTGCGCGAGGGTCAGTCGGTGCGGGTGGTGTCGCGGCGCGGGGCCGTGGTGGCGCCCGCGCGCATCGACGATGGACTCCCGGCGGGGACGGTGTTCATGACCTTCCACTTCCCCGACCAGGTGGACACCAACACGCTGACCATCGACGCGACCGACCCGCGCTCGGGCACGGCTGAATTCAAGGCCGCCGCGGTGCGTCTGGAGCCGCTCGACCCGACGATCATGGAACACGCTTCCGCGGGCGAAAGCTGATAGTCTCCGCCAAACACGCTCCGCCCCAGACGATCCCGTGCCGGTCATCCTCTCGATCTTCGGTCTCCTTGGAATCCCCGTCGGGGTCTACCTTGTCTCGCTGTGCGTGCGTGGGGGCGTCTCCGGGTGGGCCTGGGTCTGGATGGTCGTCTACGTCCTCCTCGACGTCGCCGCGCTCTTCGCGCAGAACGATCCGCGCCGCGCGAAGATCTCCTTCGGCATCGCCGCGGCCTTGCTGCTGGCGATCGCCGGGATCCGTCACACGCGCGTGCACCCGACGACGGCGGGTCGGACGATCCTGTTGCCGTCCGAGGCGCCGGGGCCCTGGGTCGACCGGCTCGGTGACGACGGCGACCTGGGGATGATGACCTTCGTCGCGATGACGGATTTCGGTGGCATCCAGAGCGACGACGCGCGGCGCGCCCGGTCGTACGTGAAGGCCGCGTGGCGGAGGCTGCGCAACGACCCCGAGTTCCACGCGATCCCGTCGCCGGTGCCGTCGAACATCCTCGGGCTCACCAGCGGGACGTCCGTCCACACGCTGGTGCTCAACCCCCAGGAGCGCGCGCCGCGGGCGGTGATCTACCTTCATGGGACGGGCGGCTCGTCGAAGCTGCCGTGCTGGCTCCTCGCGCGCCGGATGCCCGACGCGCTGGTGATCTGCCCGACGGTGGGCATGGGCGGCGAGTGGTTCAACGACCGCGGGGTGCAGGCGTGGGAGCACGTGCTCAACTACGCGACGGCGCACTCCGACGGGGTCTATGTGATCGGCATGGGGTACGGCGGCCGTGGGCTGCTGCACATCGCCAACCGCAACCTCCTCGGCCACGTGTCGGGCTTCGTGCTGCTCTCGGGCTTCGACGAGAACTACTTCGAACAAGTGCGCCGCTCGCGCGTCCCGGTGCTCATCATCCGCGGCGACGCGGACTCCCGCACGCCGGCCTTCCGCGTGGAGGGCGTCGCCGGCCTCGACCGGGTGCAGAACGTCGAGCTCAACGCGGGCCACTTCGCCCTGTACGAGCAGGAGGACGGCGTCCTCGAGCTCATCGACTCGTTCTGCGGGGCGCGGTAGGGAGCGTCTGATGGGGGCGGCGACGGGCGAGCACGACCCCACACTGCCCATCCACATCGCGCGTGCCATCGCGACCGGCGCGCGGGAGCACGGCGTCGATCCGTCGCCGATCTTCGCGGCCCACGGGGTGACCGACGCGGTGCTCGCCGACCCTGACGCGCGGGTCACCGGACAGGTGGCGGTCGCGCTCTGGGCAGACGCCGCGCGGGCCTCGGGGCATCCGCAGTTCGGGCTGCGCACGGGCGAGCGGGCGGGGAGCGGAGCGATCAACGTGGCGGGGATGTTCCTCGCGGCCAGCGCGACGCTGGGCGAAGGGTTCCGGCGCATCTCCCAGTTCTACCGGGTGATGAACGACGCGCAGACCGTCCATTGGGAGGACACCCCGACGTGGTTCGGCGGTTGGCTCACGGTGCGCGAGGTGCCTTATGGGGTGCCGCTCCACGCGACGGAGTTCGCCTTCGCGTGGTCGGTGGTGACGGCGCGCGCGGTGACCGGCGTCGACGTCTCTCCCACGCTGGTCGCCTTCGAGCACGACGCGCCCGCCGACCTCTCCGAGCACGAGCGCGTCTTTCGCTGTCCGGTCAGCTTCGGGTGTCACCGCTCGGAGGTGCGCTACGACCCGTCGGTGGCCCACCTGCCCGTACGCTCCGCCGACCCGGCGCTTGTTGAGATCCTGGAGAGCCACGCCCGCGCGGTGCTCGCGCGACTCCCGACGCGGCAGGGACTCGTCCCGCGGGTGCGCGAGGCTGTGGCGCGGGCGCTCCCGACGGGGGCCGGTCTGGAGGCCATCGCCGCGTCGCTGCGCCTGAGCGCGCGGAGCCTCCAGCGACGTCTCCGCGACGAGGGCACCACCTACGCCGACGTGGTGGACGAGGTGCGGCGCGCGATGGCCCTCGACGCGCTGCGCGAGCCGACGCGCGGGGTCTCGGAGGTGGGCTTCGCGCTCGGCTTCTCCGACGCGAGCGCCTTCCACAAGGCCTTCGTGCGTTGGACGGGCAAGGCGCCGAGCGCCTGGCGTCGCGCGCTCACGACGGCTTGAACACCAGCGCCTTTCGGCACGCGGGGCAATGGCGGTCGCCCCAGAGCGCGCGCGTCGAGTGGCCCCAAAGGTTCACGATGATGAGGACGAGCGGGGGCACCATCATCATGTTGAGCGGCGGGAGCACCGCGACGAACGGGAGGGCGACGAAGGTCATCCCGAGGGCGGCGGCGAAGGACACGTAGCCGAGCGCCTCCCGCGGCGCCGGGCGCACCCGCTGGTGGCACGCGCCGCAGGTGCAGGCGCCGTCGTCGTGGCGGATCGTGAAGGGGTAGTCGGCAGTCAGCTCACTCATGGTTCGTTCTCCACGAGCGAGTTCTGGGGGCGGCGGTGTGGCGCGGGATTGTCTCCGCGCGCCAGATCGTTTGTCCCGGCGCGCCTACGCGCGTTGCCAGCGCAGCCGCGCCTCGACGGTCGCGAGGTAGGCGAGCACGGCCGCGAGCGCGACCCAGGGCCACGCGAAGGCCTGATCGATGGTCCGCGACGACGCGAGGTCGCTCGGTAGCCCGCGCGCCTGGAGCACGGCGGCGACGCCGACCAGCGCGGCGATGCTCGGCGGCACCGCGCCCGCCCCGAGGGCCGTGACCGCGCCGAGGGACAGGGCGCACGTGACGAGCACCGTGAGCGACGAGCAGTGCGCCGACAGGGCGAACCACACGGCCCCCACACCGACCAGCGCGCCCACGGACGCAGCGCGGGGAAAGGGGGTCGTCGCGTGCGTGACGCGCAGCTCGCTCGCCCCGCGGTACGGCATCGGCGCGGCGCGGAGAAGCGTCTCGGCGGTGTCGCGCTCGCGCGGGAGTCGACGCCACACGCTCGTGAGCCACGACAGCGCCGCGACGCACCCCGCGAACACCGGCACGAACGTTAGCAGGACGACGGGGGCGCCGATGTCGCTGTTCCACCCCTGGTGCTCACCCGGCGGGCCGCGGAGCCAGTCGGACGCGCCGATGAGCCACGCGAGGGTGAGGTGCATCCCGATGGCGCGCACCAGCCACGCGGCGAACACCGAGTCCTCGCGGTCGCCCACCGCGCGCACGTAGAGGAAAACCGCCGCCGCACCGAGCGGGGCCCACGCCCCGAGCAGGCAGCTCATCCGCCACACCTCGGGCAGATGACCCGCCCACATCCGCACCGTAAACCACGCGACCATCGACGCTGCGAGCAGCGTCAACACCAGGAGGGGTCTCGCACGCATGACCGCGAGTATAGGGCGATCACTGACGCAAAGGGAGGGTCGGCGCCACACACACGATATGGCGATGTCACCCGCCCGTGACATGGCGCCCCTACCGTCGCGGGCAGGGACAAAACCTCGCGTGAGCGCGACGTCGCGTACCCCAGAAAGCGACTGGTACAACGCCTATGGAAGCCCTGTTCGACCACGGCCTCGGCACGGGCGCGGCGATCACCCTGTTCGTCTGCCTCTTCATCGCCCTCGCCTTCGAGTTCGTCAACGGCTTTCACGACACCGCCAACGCCGTCGCGACGGTGATCTACACCAACACGCTGAAGCCCAAGCCCGCGGTGATGCTCTCGGGCCTGTGCAACTTCCTCGGCGTGTTCCTCGGCGGCATCTCGGTCGCGATGGGCATCATGAAGCTGCTCCCGGTGGAGCTGCTCGTCGCGGGCGGCACGCACATCGGCCTCGCCATGGTGCTCGCCCTCCTCGTCTCCGCCATCGTTTGGAACCTCGGCACCTGGTACTTCGGCCTCCCGGCCTCCAGCTCCCACACGCTCATCGGCGCGATCCTCGGCGTCGGCATCGCCAACTCGCTCCGCCCCGGGCACTCCTTCGGGCAGGGGGTCAACTGGGAGAAGGCCGGCGAGATCGGCCTCTCGCTCATCGTCTCTCCGCTCTTCGGCTTCGGCATGGCGGCGCTCCTGCTCCTCGGGGCGAAGCGCTACACCCCGATGCGCTCGCTCCTCGCCGCACCGCCCAAGGACGTCCCTCCGCCGCCGGGCATCCGCGCGCTCCTGGTCGCGACGTGCAGCGGCGTGAGCTTCGCGCACGGCTCCAACGACGGCCAGAAGGGTGTCGGGCTGATGATGCTCATCCTCATCGGCGTGATCCCCACGGGCTTCGCGCTCGACTTCAACGCCGGCGCCGACCGCATGCAGCGCGCCACCCGCGCCACGGTGGCGATCGAGCGGGTCATCGACGCCCACGGCGACGCCGCCAGCGCCCCCGAGCGCGCCCGCCTACAAACGCAGCTCGCGGCCGTGCGCCAGCACCTCGGCGCCAACGCCCGCGTGCGCGACATCCCCGCGGGGGAGCGCTTCCAGGTGCGTCAGGCGGTGCTCCTCGCCGACAAGTCCCTCGACAAGCTGGTGAAGGCCGGCGGCCTCGCGCTCACCGCCACCGAGGCCGACGAGCTCAAGACCCTGCGCAAGGACCTCCGCAACCTCACCGACTACGCGCCCAGCTGGGTGCTCGTCGCGATCGCCCTCGCCCTCGGGGTCGGCACGATGTTCGGGTGGAAGCGCATCGTCGAGACCGTGGGCGAGAAGATCGGCAAGTCGCACCTCACCTACGCCCAGGGGGCCTCGGCCGAGATCGTCGCCGCCAGCACCATCGCCTTCGCCAGCGCCACGGGGCTCCCGGTGAGCACCACGCACGTCCTCTCGTCGGGCATCGCCGGCACCATGGTGGCCAACGGGAGCGGCCTCCAGAAGACCACCGTCCGCAACATCGCCCTCGCCTGGCTGCTCACCCTCCCGGTCACCATCACCCTCTCGGCGGTGCTCTTCACCGTCTTCCGCCTCCTCCTCGGCTGAGCCCGATTCGCGGTAGTGTCCGCGCCACCTCCGTGTGGAAGCAATTCGCCCTTATGCTCTGCGCCATCGCCGCCGTCGCCGCGGTGATCGGCGCCGTGGTCCGCGCCACCACCCCCGCGCCCGGATCGAACCCGCCGCTCGCCCCCACCACCGCGGCCTCGCGCGAGCAGACGCGGCGCCTCGACACCGCCGTCGAGCGCCTCCGCACCCTGCAGCTCGAGTCCGCCGAGCTCATGCCCGACGAGGTCCGCGGCGTGTTCATTGGCCTGCGGCGCGATGAGCTGCTGGGCCTGCGACCGGGGGCGCGCCCCGCGCCGGGGGGGATCGTGGGTCACTCGCTCGTCCAGGAGGTGCTCCCCAGCGGAGCCGTCGTCGCCTACCTCATCTCGCAGCGCCTCGAGCGGGTGGCGCAGGTGCAGTTTCTCTCGCGCATGACGGACGTGAGCCGCCTCGGCGCGCACTACGAGGGGCTCCGCGCGCGCTACGGCGAGCCCGCGGGCTTCCTCGAATGCCCGGAGAGTCAGGAGAGCGCGCCGACGCGCCGCATCGTGTGGATCCGTCGGGAGACCACCGTGATGGAGGCGATCTTGATCCACTCGGGCGGCGTCGGGCTCACGCTGGCTGTGGCGGGCAACCAGGAGGTCGCGAGCGCCGTGCGCAGGCAGCGCTGCCGTCCCGTCGCGCGGGAGGCGTTGGCGGCGTGGCCCATCGCTCGATCACTCCGCGGGGAGCGTGTCCCGGTTTCAGCGCCCGCGTCCCCCTGATCGTTTCCGGCCGCTCAAGGCTCGTCCTGGGGCCGCCGTAGACGCGGAGGAGAGGCAACGAGAGCGACGGCACGAGCGCTCCGCCGAAGACCTGCGCGACGTCATGCAACTCCATCCCCTACTCCACCGACAGCTTCGAAAGATGGGCGCCGATCCTGACGCGCCGCCTTCCGTAGAGCAATGGGCGATGCTGCTCGCGCGCGTCAGCCAGAGCTACGCCGAGGCCGACCAGGATCGCTACACCGTCGAGCGCTCGCTGGAGCTGTCGTCGTCGGAGATGCGCTCGCTCAACGAGAGCCTGCGGCGCGACATCGCCGCGCGCGAGCAGACGGAGCGCGAGCTGGTGCGGGCCCGTCAGGCGGCCGAGGAGGCGAGCCGCGCCAAGGGGGATTTCCTCGCGAACATGTCGCATGAGATCCGGACGCCCATGAACGGTGTGATCGGGATGACCGGGCTCCTGCTGGGCACGCGCCTCACGGAGGAGCAGCGCGAGTACACCGAGATGCTCCGGCGCAGCGGCGAGGCCCTGCTCGCGGTGATCAACGACGTCCTTGACTACTCGAAGATCGAGGCCGGGCGCCTGGAGCTCGAACGGATCGATTTCAACCTCCACGAGGTGATCGACGACCTCGCGTCGCTCTTCGCCGAGCAGGCCCAGCGCAGCGGCGTCGAGCTGATCGCCTGGCTCGACCCGGAGGTGCCCCTCGCGATGCGCGGCGACCCGGGGAGGCTGCGCCAGGTGCTCATCAACCTCGTCGGCAACGCGCTGAAGTTCACCCCCAGCGGCGAGGTGCTGCTCCGCGGCCGGATGCTCTGCACGGGCGACCGGGGCTGCCGGATGCGCTTCGAGGTGCGCGACACGGGCATCGGGATCGCCCCGGAGGCGCAGGGGCGGCTGTTCGAGTCCTTCACCCAGGCCGACAGCTCGACGACGCGCCGCTACGGTGGGACGGGCCTCGGCCTCGCGATCTGCAAGCGACTCGTCCAGCTCATGGGCGGCGAGATCGGCGTCGAGAGCGTCGTCGGGGCGGGGAGCTGCTTCTGGTTCGAAGTCCCCTTCGAGCCCGCGTTGCTCCCCGCCGATCGCCTCGGCGCCTACGCCGACCTCGTGGGCCGCAGGGTGCTCATCGTCGACGACCACGACACCAACCGCCGGCTCCTCACCGCGCTCACCACGTCGTGGGAGATGCGCCCGGCCATCGCGTGCGACGGCGTGCAGGCGCTCCACGCGCTGCGGGCGGCGTGCGACGCAGGGCTCCCCTTCGACGTCGCCATCCTCGACATGCAGATGCCCGGGATGGATGGATTCGAACTCGGCCGCTGCATCCGCGACGACGCCGCCCTCGCCGCGACGCCCCTCGTGATGCTCACCTCGGCGATCCGCGATGAGGACCGCGCCATCGCCGACGCCATCGGCTTCCGGCTGTACCTCCGCAAGCCCGTCCGCCAGGCGCAGCTCCGGAGCTGCCTCGCGGGTCTGTTCAGCGATCAGCCCGTCCGTCGCATCGCCGTGAGCGCGACGGTGACGAGCCGCGCCCCCGGCGCGCTGTGGTCGCTGCGGCCGTCGGGCCGCGCGCCGGTCGGCCGTGTGCTCGTCGCCGAAGACAACCCCGTGAACCAGCGCGTCGTGGTCAAGCTCCTCGAGCGCCGCGGCTACACCGTCGACGTGGCGGGCAACGGCCACGAGGCCCTCGCCGCCGTCAGCGTGACGCCCTACGACGTTGTCTTCATGGACTGTCAGATGCCCTTGATGGACGGCTACGAGGCGACCCGCGCGATTCGGGCGCTCCCCACGGCCCGCGCCCGCGAGCTCCCGATCATCGCGCTCACCGCGCACGCGATGCAGGGCGACCGTGAGCGGTGCATCGCGGCGTCGATGAGCGACTACCTCACCAAGCCCATCACCGCGCGGGCGCTCGACGCCGTCCTCGCGCGCTGGGCGCCGCGGCCGGCGGCGCCCACGATCAGCCCGCCGCGCTGACCGTTCTCGCGTAGGATTCGCCTCCACAGACATGAGTGACGCGCAGAACCATTTCGATGTGCTGATCATCGGGGCCGGGCTCTCGGGCGTGGGCGCGGCCTGGCACCTCCAACACGCGCTCCCGCACAAGACCTACGCCATCCTCGAGGGTCGCGAGCGCATGGGGGGCACCTGGGACCTCTTCCAGTACCCAGGCATCCGCTCCGACTCCGACATGCACACCCTGGGGTACTCCTTCCGACCGTGGACCGCGGCGAAGGCGATCGCCGACGGCCCCGCGATCCTCGAGTACATCCGCGAGACCGCGCGCGAGCACGGCATCGACCGCAAGGTTCGGTACGGCCACCGCGTCGAGCGCGCCCGCTGGTCGAGCGACGCCGCCCGCTGGACCGTCACGGTGCGCGAGGTCGCCACCGGGGAGCTGCGGGAGTTCACCTGCTCCTTCCTCTTCTCGTGCGCGGGGTACTACGACTACGACGCGGGCTACACGCCGGAGTTCGCGGGCCGAGAGCGCTTCCGCGGCCGCATCGTGCACCCGCAGCACTGGTCGCCCGACGTGGACTACGCCGGCAAGCGCGTCGTCGTCATCGGGAGCGGCGCGACCGCCATGACGCTCGTCCCCGCGCTCGCGAAGCAGGCCGCGCACGTCACCATGCTCCAGCGCTCGCCCACGTACGTCGTCTCGATGCCCGCGCGCGACCGGCTCGCCAACGGGCTCCGCGCGCTCCTGCCCGCGGACGCCGCCTACGAGGTCACCCGGTGGAAGAACGTGCTCTTCCAGATGGCCTTCTTCAACTACGCGCGGCGCTTCCCCGCCCAGGCGAAATCGCTCCTGGTGGGGCAGGTGCGCCGGGCGCTCGGCCGCACCGTCGACGTCGATACGCACTTCACCCCGCGCTACAACCCGTGGGATCAGCGCCTGTGCCTCGTGCCCGACGGCGACCTGTTCGATGCGTTCCGTGACGGCCGCGCCTCCGTCGTCACTGACCACATCGAGACCTTCACCGAGACGGGCATCCGACTGAAGTCGGGCCAGGAGCTCGAGGCCGACCTCATCGTGACGGCCACGGGGCTCAAGCTGAAGTTTCTCGGCGGGGTGGCGGTGGAGGTCGACGGACAGGCCATCGACCCTTCGAAGCTGCTCACCTACAAGGGGATGATGTTCGGCGACATCCCCAACCTCGCGGTGGCCATCGGGTACACCAACGCCTCCTGGACGCTCAAGTGCGACCTCACCTGCGAGTACGTCTGCCGCCTCCTCCAGCACATGGACCGCCACGGCTACGCCATCTGCCGCCCGCACAACAACGACCCCGCGATGAAGGACGACGCCCTGCTCGACTTCTCCGCGGGCTACGTGCTCCGCGCGATCGACCAGTTTCCCCGCCAGGGCTCGCGCGCCCCGTGGCGCGTCTACCAGAACTACGCCCTCGACCGGAGGGCGCTGCGCAGCGCTCCGGTCGACGACGGCGTGATGCAATTTGCAAAGGCGCGAGCGTAGCGACGCCCGCGAAGGACGATGCCCCCAGCCTGGTTCGAACTCCTCACCCTCGACACGCTGGCCGCGACCTTCTCCCCCGAGCGGGTGATCGGCGCCCTCGCCCTCTCGGTCGAGTACGCCGCCGCGCCGACGCTCACCGACGGCGCCACCCTCACCGCTTCGACCTTCGGCGCGGTGCCGGCGGCGGTGCGACGCGGCGTCGGGCGACCGGGCGTGATCACCTCGCGGGCGACCTTCCGCGAGCACCCGGACGGCACGGCGAAGCTCCAGACCGGCTGCACGTGCGACGTCTACGCGGCGGGCTGCGTCCACGTGCTCGCGATGCTCGTCGACCTCGCGCTCCACCCGGGCCTCCGCGACGCCGTCCTCGACGGACGCCGTGACGTCACCGCGCTCCTCGACGCCCTCCCCGCGCTCCGCGTCACCGCCCGCGACGAGCTCCACGCGCGGGCGCTCGCCGACCGGTGGCTCAGCCTCGCGACGCCCGTTGCCGCCGAGGCCTTCGAACTCCGCGTGACGCCCGTCGACGCGCGCCCCGGCCTCGCGGGCGCCGCGCCCGGACCCTACGAGCACCCGACCGTCGAGCTCCGCCTCATGAGCACCGGCGACCGCTCGCTCTTCGACCCGCGCGAGATCGCGACCCGGCCCCTCCCGCGCCTGGAGCGGCGCCTCTTCACCCTCGGCGAGCCGCTGTCTCGTGGGCGCAAGGGCGTCTCGCTCTCGGGGACGTCGGCCACCATCGCGCTCCACCTCCTGCGCGCGTCAGGTCGCGAGGTGCTCCTCGGCGAGAAGGGGAGCGAGGCGCTCTCCTTCCGTGACGAAGCGCTGCGCCTGCGGATTGCGCGCACCACCCTCGCCCGCGGGGAGGTGTCGGTCACCCTGGAGGCGCGGGCCGCGGGGAGCGCGCTGCTGGAGCACGCCGGCGCCTCCGTCGACGCGCTCGAGGGCCGCTGGTACGCCGAGGGCGTCGAGCTCGCCGCGCGCGACGCGGTGCTCTTCGCGGGCGCCTTCCCGATGGTGTGGGCGCCAGCGCTGCGGGCCTTCTTCCCCGTCGACGAGAGCGTCGATCCCGACCTCGCGTGGAGCCTCCATTGTCGACCGTCGGCGGAGGTTCCGCAGGCGCACGCGGCCACCGTCCTGCGCGGCGTGCAGCGGGCGCTCGGGGGCCGTCGCGTCGCGCTCCCTCGACCCGAGGAGCTCGGGCTCGCGCCGCGCTCGGAGGCGAAGCTCGTGGTGCGCATCGAGGGGCGACCGCTCGACGTCACCGTCCGCGTGGAGGCGGAGTACGACTTCGGCTCCGTTCCGCTCGGCCCTGACGGCCCACTCGCGCGGCTCCCCTTTGAACACGACCTTCGCCGCGACCCCGAGCGCGAGCGCGAGGCCGTCGAGCGCGTGGCCGCTGCTGCCCTCACCTGGAGCGCCCCGGTCAGCGCGTTTGTCGCGAAGGAGCGCGACGCCGCGGACTTCTGGACGCGTGGCATCGTCACGCTCCGCGAGCCCACCCGCGCGCCGCTCTCCATCCTGGTGGCAGAGAACCTCCGCCGCGTCGTCGTGCGCCCGCCCGTCCGACCCCGCGTGCGCGTGTCGATGAACGGCCAGCTCCTCGACGCCGAGTTCGCCTTCGACGCGGGCGAGCTGGCGGCCGATCTCCAGCGGCTCCGCGAGGTGCTGCGCGACAAGCGCCGCTGGGTCGAGCTCGATGACGGCTCGGTGAGCGAGATCCAGGACACCGTCGCGGCCTTCGTCGAGGAGCTCGACGAGGTGCTCCCGGCGAAGGGTCAGCGGCCCGGTCGGCGCGCGCGCGTCGAGCTCCCCGCGCACCAGCTCGGGCGGGTGGAGCGTTGGGTCGACGCGGGCGTCGGCGCCGACCTCACGCCCGCGGTGGAGGCCTTCCGCGCGCGGCTCCGTGCGCTCGCGGTGAGCCCCGAGGCGGCGGTGCCCGCGGGGCTCCGCGCGACGCTGCGGCCGTACCAGAACAACGGCCTCGCGTGGCTCCAGTTTCTCGACGCGCTCGGGGCGGGAGGCGTGCTCGCCGACGACATGGGCCTCGGCAAGACGCTCACCACGCTCGCGCTGCTCCTGTGGCGCAAGGAGCGCGACGGGGCCGCGCCGACGCTCGTGGTGGCGCCGACCTCCGTCGCGGGCAACTGGGTGCGCGAGGCGGCGCGCTTCACCCCCGACCTCTCCGTGCTGCTCTACCACGGCGACGCGCGGGAGAAGGACGCCGCCGCGCTCCAGCGCGCCGACATCGTCGTCACGACCTACACGCTGCTGCGGCGTGACCTCGCGCTGCTCGCGTCGGTGCGCTTCCGCTACGCCGTCCTCGACGAGGCGCAGAACATCAAGAACGCCGGCGCCCAGGCCGCCCAGGCCGCCCGCGAGCTCGACGCCGAGCGCCGCCTCGCGCTCTCCGGTACGCCGGTGGAGAACCACCTCGGCGAGCTCTGGGCCATCATGGATTTCGCCAACCCCGCGATGCTCGGGACGGCGCGGGAGTTCTCCACGCGCTACGAGAAGCCCATCACCGCCGACCCCGCGTCCCCGGCGGCGCAGCGGCTTCGCGGGCTGGTGCGGCCCTTCATCTTGCGTCGCACCAAGCGCGAGGTGCTCACCGAGCTGCCGCCCAAGCAGGAGATCGACCAGCTCTGCGCGATGACGCCCGCCCAGCGGCGGATGTACGACGCGCTCGCGGCCGCCGCCCTCGCCGACGTGGAGGAGCGCATCGCGTCGGTGGGCATCGCGCGCTGCGGGCTGAGCATCCTGACCGCGCTCTTGCGGCTGCGGCAGGCGGCCTGCGACCCGCGCCTGGTGGACGGCGCGCAGCCCGCCGCGGCGAGCGCCAAGCGGGCGGCCTTCCTCGAGCTCGTGGAGGGCATCGCGCGGGAGGAGCGGCGGGTGCTGGTGTTCTCGCAGTTTACCGAGCTGCTCGGGCTGTGGCGCAAAGACCTCGACGCGATGGGCATCGCCTACGAGTACCTCGACGGCGGGACGCGCGACCGCGACGGGGCCGTGGCGCGCTTCCAGTCGGGGACGGCGCCGGTGTTTCTCATCTCGCTGAAGGCCGGAGGGACGGGGCTCAACCTCACCGCCGCCGACACCGTCATCCACTGCGACCCGTGGTGGAACCCCGCCGCCGAGGCGCAGGCCACCGACCGCGCGCACCGCATGGGCCAGGCCCGCGCCGTGACCGTCTACCGACTCATCGCGAAGGGCACCCTGGAGGAGCGCATCGTCGCCCTCAAGGAGCGCAAGCGAGCCCTCGCCGAGGCCGTCGTCGCCGAAGACGCCGGGGCGCTGCGGGGGCTGAGCGAAGACGACGTGAAGGGCTTGCTTGGTGGCGCCGAGGCGGAGGAGGACTTCGAAGGGGAGCCCGTCGGATAGCGCCCCTACGCCGCTACCGAAACGAGCTCCTCCGTGAGCTCCTGGCGGAGGCGAACAGACAGCGCGAGGTGGAGGTGGACGATCCGCCGGCGCACCCGTCGGCGCGAGCGACGACGCGACACGAAGGCCGGGCCATAGCGACGGGGGTCGACGCAGGTCTCCGGGTCGAGCGTACGCGCCAGACGGAGCGGCGCGATCCAGCGCATGGCGATCTGGCGGAAGTTCTTCAGGTGCTTGAGCGACGGGTCGAGGAGCATGAGGGCGGTCACCGAGTCGGGGCCGCGGCCGTCGTGGCACGCCTGAGCGAGGCGCGCGAACCACCCATCCACGACGAGCGCCGCGAGGCTCTCGCGCCGCGTCGTCGCCACGAACACGTGTGGAGAAACGGCCTCCCACGCACGCCACACGACGCCGATCGCAGCCAGGGCATCCTCCGTCGTCAGGCCGAGCGCGCACAGTTGCCCTGACAGCACGCGCCGCGCGGCCGCTTCGCCGTCGAGCCGCGGTGCGAGCGGGGGGGTGCTCGGGCGCGCCCCGGGGCGGCCGTGCGTTCGCGTCGAGTGGAGTACCGGCGCGCGGGAGGAGAGCCGCGCGGCGTGTCGGTGGTCACAGCGCTTCTTGCTCATGGCTACAGACGAGTATCGCCCCGTCGACTCCGCGGTCAACGAAGGGAAAGTGAGTGACCGGGCAGCGGACAAGCGGGGGAGGGACGACGACCGGCGACGCGCCCCGATGAATCGCGCGAACCCCAGTCTTTCGGGCTTGTGCGGCGGGGGACGGCTCGCGACGATCAAGCGGCGCGCGACCCGGAAGGCGCCGCGGGAGAAGACACGATGACGAAGTGGTCCGCCTCGATGCTCGTTGCGCTGCTCGCGTCCCTCGCGCCGGCGACGGCGCTCGCGCAGGTGTACGCGCTCGAGTGCCCCAGCCAGGGGAGCGTGGGGACGCGCGCCTACGTCGCCGGGTCGTCGCCCTGCTTCCTCAACGTGATGAACGACGCCGCCACGACCGTCACGATGCAGCCGCGCGTGGCCGTCGCGGGGACGGCGATCCCCGTGGATGGCCTCGCCGTCGATCGGTCGGGGCGCGTGGTGGCCTTCGAGTTTCCCGACGCGTCGGGCACCGGGTCGCGGATGGTGACGATCGACCCGAGCACGGGCGCGGCGACGCGCGTCGGTGCGGCCCTCGACCTGCTGGTGTTCGGTGCCACCTTCGACCTCGACGATCGCTTGTGGGTGGTCGGCACCACGCCGACGGCCCCGCGCTTCGAACGGGTCGTCGCGCAGATCAACGCCACCACCGGCGCCAGCCTCGGCGCCCGCCCCTACGCCGGCGACATCGCGGGTCCCTTCATGCAGGCCATCCCGGCGATGGACATCGCCGCGCTCCCGCAAGGGGGCATCGCCGTCCTCGACAGCGACTCGCCGACGAGAGACTACGACCGCGTCGCGTCGATCGACGTCGCCACCGGACGCACCACCCTCCTGCGGGCGCTCTCGATCCCGACGAGCCTCGGCGGCTTCAGCCTCGGGATGACCTTCACCAACCGCCTGCTCTACGGCCAGGCGCTCGTCTTCGACGGCGATGGCACCGACGACATCCTGCTGGCCTCGCTCTGCGGCACCACGCCCACGACGCGGGTCCTCGCGGCCGACATCCACGTGCAGAACGCGGGCCTCACCGACATGGCGGCCGCCCTCCGCCCCGCGGACGACGACGGCGACGGCGTCCAGTCACGCTTCGAACGCACGCTCACCGACTCGCCCTGCGCCGCGCAGCGAGACACCGACCGCGACGGCCTCCCCGACCTCCTCGACCCCGACGACGACGGCGACACGATCCCGACGGAGCGCGAGTCGGCCGACCCCAACCGCGACGGCGACCCCGCGGACGCCCTCGACGGCGACGGCGACCGTGTGCCCGACTGGCTCGACAACAAAGACCTCGTCGCCGCGTCCGTGACCGCCTCGGGGACCACCGACGCGCAGACCCTCGCCTTCGCCGGGAGCGTGATGGTCACCGCGCGCAACCAGGGCGTCACCGCGGTCGCCGGCAGCTTCGTGGTGACGGTGTTTCGCGACGTGAACACCGACGGGGCGTACACCGCGGGGGTCGACACCGCGCTCGGGACGGCGACGGTCTCTTCGCCACTGGCGCCTGGCGCGGCGACGACGGTGACGGTGACGGGCATCGCCGCCACGCTGTCGTTTCGGGGGGAGGCCCTCTACGCGATGGTCGACAGCGGCAACGTCGTCCGCGAGTCGCGCGAAGACAACAACGTCGCGCGCACGGGCGCAGAGTGTGTGGCGCCGCCGACGACGCTCGGGGCCGTCTCGCTCCGGGAGGAGTGGTCGTACACCGACGGCGCGTCGGTCTCCATCGTCGCCGCGGTCGACCTCGACGGCAACGGGACGACGGAGATCGTGGCGCCGATGTGCCCCAACACCGGCTCGCCCGACGCCGACTACCTCAACGGCACCATGCGTGTGCTCGAAGGGGCCACGGGGCGCCTGCTGCGCACGTCCGCGCTCAACACCCTCAACGCGGGAGCGTCGATCGCCGTGGGCGACATCGACAACGACGGCCGCGCGGAGATCATCGCGCTCGACCGCAGCAACCGCGTCGTCGCGCTCGAAGACGACCTCACCGTCAAGTGGACCTCCCCCGCGCTCCCGGCGCTCGCCGGCGCGCTCACCCCGGCCACCTACGGGGCTCCTGCGATCGCCGACCTCGATGGCGACGGCAACCCCGAGGTCTTCGTGGGCGCCACGGTGTTCGACAACCTCGGCCGCCTCCGTTGGAGCGGCACCGCGGGACGCGGCTACTCGCAGCGCACGGCGGGCGGCGGGTACAGCCTCGGCGCCATCGCCGCCGACCTCGACCTCGACGGCCGTCAGGAGCTCATCGCGGGCAACACGGCGTACCGCGCGGACGGCTCGATCCTCTGGCAGGCGAGCGTCCCCGACGGGATGACCGCGGTGGGCAACTTCGACGCCGACCCGTACCCCGAGGTGGTGCTCACGGGCACCGCGCGCGTGATCCTCCTCGACCACGACGGCACCGTGCTCTGGAACGTCCCCCACGCCGGCGCGCTCGCCGCCGCGCCGCTCGGCAACGGGTCGACCTTCCTCGGCATCCTCGGGTCGCCCGTGGTGGCCAACGTCGACGGCGACCCGCAGCCCGAGATCGGCGTGGCGGGCTCGTCGCGCTTCGTGATGTTCGACGGCGACGGCACGGTGCTGTGGCAGGCCACCACCAACGACTCCAGCGCGGCGACGGGGGCGACGGCCTTCGACTTCAACGGCGACGGCCGCCTGGAGCTGGTGTACGGCGACGAGTTCACCCTCTTCGTGTGGAACGGCGCCGACGGCCGCGAGCTGCTCCGCCGCACGTTTCACAACGCCACCGCGCTCGCCTACCCCACGGTGGCCGACGTCGATCAGGACGGCTCGGCGGAGATCCTCCTGGCCACCTACAGCGGCTTCGCGTGGATCCCGCGCATGCAGAACGGCGTGTACGCGTTCGGCGCGGAGACGGGGCGGTGGCGCGGGGCGCGATCGGTGCTCCACCAACAGGCCTACGACGTCAACAACGTCAGCGACACGCGGGGGACCATTCCGCGACGGCCGTTCCCCTCGTGGCTCGACCACAACACCTACCGGTGTCAGCAGCCCTCGCGCGCGGAGGCCGCGGCGGGCGACGGCCTCGCCGACCTCACCGCGTCGCTCCTGCGCGTCGACCGCGCGGGGCTCCCGGGCTCTGCGACGGTCACCGCGCGCGTCGGCAACGGCGGTCGGGCGCCGGCTCCCGCGGGGACGAGCGTGACGTTCTACACCGACGATCCGCGCGTGGCGGGGGTGACGCGCATCGGCGTGGCGACCCTGGCCGCGGCCCTGACGCCGGGGCGCTTCGTCGACGTGACGGTCACCTGGATGGCGCCGCCGCCGCTGGATGGCGCGCGGGCGTGGGTGGCGGTCGACGACGACGGCTCGACGCGCGGCGCGCTGACGTCGCGGGTGGTGGAGTGCGACGAGCGCAACAACGAGCACGACATCACGCTGCGCGACCCGCTCCCGGACGCGGGGGTCGACGCGATGCCGGAGGCGGGCGTTGATGCGGCGATGGAGGCGGGGATGGACGCGGCGATGGACGTGTCGGACGCGGCGATGGATGCGGAGATGGACGCCGGGATGGACGCAGGGATGGACGTCGCGAAGGATGCGACGGATGCCGCGCCGGACGCGATCGAGGCAAGCGTCGAGGCGGGCATCGATGCAGGGGAGGATGGGAGCGTAGAGGTCGGCGTGGATGCGGTGGCCGACGCGAGCGTGGATGCCGTGGCCGACGCATCTGGGGATGTCGGCTTCGACGCAACGGGCCGCGAGCTGATCCTCTACCAGGGCGGCGGCTGCGGCTGCGCGGTCCCGGGGAGCGAGCGCGGCAGCTCGCATGGGGCGTCGATGGCGGCCTTCGGGCTGGCGGTCGCGGCCCTCGCGCGTCGTCGCCCGCGCGGTCTCGTCTCCCGCAAGTCGATCCGCTGCCTCGACTGACCGCCCATGTACGCCCCAGTCCCCGCGCCCGCCCTCCCCATCGAGCACCCGCACCTCCGCGCGCGGGCGATGCTCGCCGTCTCGCGCCTCGTCGTGCGCGAGCTCGAGCGCGCCGGACGCCTCGCCGACGACCGCCCCGAGCTCTCCCTCGCCACCCTGGAGCGCTGGCTCGACGGCGAGGAGCCCATCGCCGCCGTCCACGAAGCCCTCGACACCATGGCCGCCGCCGTCTCCGACGACCAGGAGGTGGTGAGCGCCACCCGCTGCGTCCTCTGGACCTTGCGCGTCCAGCCCGTCGGCGTTGAGCGCGCCGCGGAGGTCGCCCGCGCCGTCACCGAGCGCGCTGTGAGCGTGCTCGTCGCCCTCGGTGAGACGCAGGCCGCCGCCACCCATCGCGTCCACGAGACCTGGCGGGCCGCCTACGCGCCCGCCAGCCCATAGCGCGCAGATGTTGTCTGAAGGCGTGAGCGTCCTTCGCGGCCCTCACCCCCGCTGCCGCGCGCCCCTCTCCCGCGGGAGCGGGCGATGGGCTTCCCCTGCCACGACGCGGGCGTTGCGTCGGAAGGTTGGGCGTGGGCTGCTCGTTTGCACTCGCACCACTGTGCTCATCGCAGCGGAGCGGCGGGGCCACGAGGGTGCGACGCCGAACACCTCCAGACCGTTGCCTTCAGCCTCAGAGGCGCCCTGCCTGCACGCGTCGATCGCCTTCGTCCAAGCGGCCGTGGGGCCTTCACGTTCGCGCCGACAACGTGTGGCCAACGCGCCAGCGAGCGACGGAACGAGCGCAGCGGTGCGAGTGCACACGAGCAGCCCACGCCCAACCTTCCGGCGCAACGCCCGCGTCGTGGCGGGGGAAGCCCATCGCCCGCTCCCGCGGGAGAGGGGCGCGCGGCAGCGGGGGTGAGGGCCGCGAAGCCCGCATGCACCTCCACCAAACGCCTGCAATGAAGGCACTTCGTGGGACGTGTCCCGCGCGATGCACGCTCCGCGGGGAGGGGCGCGGCAGCACAGGTGGGGGCCGACGCGATGGACGTGTGCTTCCGGGGATCGGTACTCAGCTCCACGCCGCCGTCGCCACCACCAGCGAGTCCGACTGCAAGAGCGCATTGAGCACCTCGCCCGTCGTCTCCTGCTCCACCGACGCCACGATCGAGCCCGTCTCGTCGTCCGCGAAATCCACCCGCAGGTAGAGCGCGAGCGATTCGAACTCCGTCGCCGTGAGCGGCCGCGCCGACGCCGCCTGCCCGTGGTCGCTGTCCGTCTTCACCCGCGTCACCACCACCCGCTGGCCCTTCCGCGCGCGGGCGAGCTTCCCGTCCTTGCGCGCGTCGAGCCCCAGGAGCAGCAGCCGCAGCGCCTCCGCGCGCGTGTCGTTGCTGTAGTTGACCTCCTCGGTGAGCTCGTAGCGCGTCTTCACCCGGTCGGGGTCGCGGATGTCGAGCACCGCGAGGCCCAGCTCCGCGCGGTTCTCCGCGAGCTTCGCCAGGCCGGTCGCGGCGGCGTTCTGCACGTCGTTGTCGTCGTCCGTCGTGAGCGCGATGAGCCGCGAGAGGGCCGCGTCACCCCCGGCGTTCGCCAGCAGCTCGGCCGCGAGCTGCCGCGCCTGCCAGTCGCCGCTGTACGAACGCGCCAGCGCGAGCTGCGCCACCCACGGCGCCCCACCCCCCCGCTGGGCGATGCACCGCAGCGCCGCGAGCGCCACCTCGGAGTCTTCGTCATGGAGCAGCAGCTCCGCCATCTGGAACGCGAGCTCGGTCGGCGTGTCCGGCAGCGCCGCGCGGTCGACGAGCTGGCGGCGGCCGGCCGTGTCCACCTTGTAGTCGATCCAGTCGAGCACGACGCTGGGGGTGAGCGGCTGATCGGGCGCCCCCACGAGCTCGCGGATCGCCGTCAGCGTCGGGTCGGACACGTGCTCGAGCGAGCGCGCCACCGACTGAAGCGCCGTCTTCACCGCGTGGTCGTCGGTCGAGAGGTTCTCCAGCACATAGGCCAGCACGGGTTCGGCCCGCGCGCCCGCCGTGCCCAACGCCGACAACGCCCGCACGCGGAGCTCGTTGTCCCCGGTGAGCGCCACGATGACCGCGGGCAGGAAATCCTCCTCGTCGAGCGTGATCGTGCGGCCCGACTCGATCCCGAGGAGCGCCCCGCGGAGCCGCCCCGCGGCGGTCTGCGGCCCGCCGACCGCCGCCAGCGCGAGCCACAGCGCGACGGCCTCGCTCCACGACGTCGTGCCGTTGAGCGCCGTCTCGATCGACACCCGCGCGTGCTCGGGGAAGAGCGCCACCTGGAGGGAGCCCATCCAGTTTTCCCCCGCCCAGCGCATGAGCTCGCGGCGGTGCTCGGCGTAGAAGCGCCGCGCCTCGTCGTAGCCCCCCGCCGCCGGGCCCAGGTCGTCGAGGCGGAGGTCTTCGGCCAGCGGCGGGAGGGCGACGCCCTTGTGCTCCAGCGCGCGCAGCGCCAGCGAGCGCTCCATCTCGTTGGCGTGGAGGAAGTACCCCGTCACGGCCGCGTCGATGTACCCGCGCGCGCCGCCGTCGGTGTTGAGCGCCCACACGCTCTCGGCGGCTCGCGCGACGCGCTTGTCGTCGTCTCGCAGGCGCGCCAGCAGCTTGTCGGTCGTCCCCTCGACGCCGAGGCAGGCCCACGCCGCGCCGAGCCGCCGGTCGGCGTCGTCGGACTCCAGCGCCGCCCCGAGGGCACCCACGTCCGTGCTGCCCGCGAGCTCCGCCGCCGCCAGGCACGCCCGCACGTCGTCGTCCTCCTCCGCGGCCTCCTTCACCCGCGCGCGCACCGCCTTGATCGCCCACTTCTCCCCGCGCCACGCGGCCCCGAGCGCCATGCCCGCGCGCACCTCGGCGCACGGGTGAGCGAGCCATTTCGTGAAGGGCTCCTTCCACTCCAGCGTGACCGTCAGCACCCCGAGGCCGCGCGCCGCCGACCACGTCAGGTCGGACTCGCCGAGGAGCTCGACCACCTTCGACTCCAGCTTGAGCCCCGCCTCCACCGCCGCGCGCACCGCGTCGGGGTACCTCGCCAGGAGCTCGAAGTAGCCCATGCCGTCGCCGTCGGCCGGCGCCAGCACCTTCGCGAGGCCAGTGGGGCCGATCACCTCCGGGTGGCGCAGCGCCCAGGCGCGGGCCGGTGCGCGGAAGGTCGACGTGTCATGGCGCGCGTAGAGCGGGCAGAGCTCGCGCATCGCCGGCGCGTCGAGCATCGTGAGGCTCTGGAGCGAGCCCGTGATCGCGTCGTCCCACCAGCTCCAGCGCCCGTCGCGCGCCCCCGCCAGGCCCGCCACGAGCTGCGGGACGAGCTCTTCGAAGCCCGCGAGGCCCACCAGGAGCGCCGCGATGCCGCGCACCGAGTCGTCGCCCTCCGTCGGGCTCGCCAGGTGCCGCGTCAGCGCGCGCTTGAGCCCCTTGCGGGTCACGGGCGCCGCCCACCGCGCCGCGCTCGTCTCGTACGCCCCCGGGGCGCCCGCGTCGGCCAGGAGCGTGTTCGCCTCGCTCCCCAGCTCCAGGTCGCGCGCGAGTTCGAAGCCCCCCGCCCCCCACCGCGAGAGCTGCTCGTGCGCCCAGGCCCACAGGGGCTTCGCCTCCGACGCCGTGGGGGCCGCGGGGGGCGCCACCAACGCCTCCAGGTAGCGGTACTCGTCGTCGCCCAGCAGCCCTTCATCGCGCCGCGCCAGCACCCGCGCGAGGATCTCCGTCAGTCGCTTGTCCATCACCGAATGTCCCCTGTGGTCTCAACCCTAGGATTCGAACTGCACCGTCACCGAAGAAGTGGCCCACTGGTCGAGGGGGCTCGCGAGGCGCGTCCCCGGGTCGATCAGGTACACCACGTAGAGCCGCTTGCCGCTGCTGCGGAGGCGCCGCCCGAGGGACTCGCTCACCGGCGCGTCACCGTCGGTGAAGAACACCGCCGCCTCCATGTCGCGCGCGTCGAGGAAGTCGCGCACCGGCGGGTCGAAGTCCGTCCCGCCGCCGCCCTGGATGCGCCCCCGCGCGAGGTCGGACACCTCCGCGTCGCGCACCGCCGTGTCGAACACCCGCACGCGCAGGGGGTACTCCTTGAGCGCGTCGACGAAGCTCGCCACCACGCCGAAGCGGCTCACCATCGAGCCCGACACATCCATGTAGATCCCGATGGCCATGCGGGCGCCGTGGTTGGCCACCTCGCGGTTCCAGTAGAGCCCGAAGGCGTCGCTCACGCCGCAGAGCTGGTACACCAGACCCACGCGGCTCGGGTACGCGGGGTACACCTGCACCCGCACCTCACGCACCAGCGGGGCGAGCACCTTCGCGGCCGTCGCGTCGGCGATGCGCCGCACCCGGATCTTCCGCAAAAACTCCTCCACCGTGCTCGTCCCGATGGTCATCGGCAGCACGGTGTACTCGCTCAGCGACTGCCCCAGGTCGGAGCCGCGGGGCAGGCTCTTGTTGATCCCGTTGGCCACCGCCCCCGCGACGCGCGCGAGCCGGTCGGACATCGGAGCCCCGTGCTGCGCGTGGTGTCCCATCGCGCACGTGCACGCCCCGAGCGCCGTGTCGTCGACGTTGAGCCGCAGCAGGCGGAAGTACA
>JBILLV010000142.1:0-22914 GCA_044375895.1 Polyangiales bacterium
CCGGGGCCGAGGATGCGCGGGAGGTACTGGGCGTAGTTGAAATGGTCGCTGTGCTCGGGCGTGTGGCACTGGGTCGCGCAGAACTCCCCGGGCACCTGCAGCCGGATGGTGCTGCGCCGCAGGGCCGCCCCGCGCGCGGCGATGTGCGCGCTGCCGGGGCCGTGGCACGACTCGCACTGGACGTCGCGGAGCCCCTCGTTCTGCACCACCTCGCTGCCGCCGGGCTGGCGGTAGCCCGTGACGTGGCAGCCGACGCAGGAGAGGTTGAAGTTCTTCGAAACCTCTTCGAGGGTGCGGTAGGCGTGGCTGTGGGGCGTACCGCGCCAGACGTCGTAGGCCTCCTCGTGGCAGTCGTGGCAGCTCTCGATGCCCGTGTAGAAGGCCGTGCCGCGCGGGGCCGCGGGGGCGCGCAGCGTGGCGTACTCCACCCGGTTGTGCTCGTTGACGTTGCGGAAGTACGTCGCGATCTGCGACTCCACCGCGGGGAGCTTCGCCACGTCGGTCGACACCTCCACGGCCCGCGCGCGGAAGTAGCGCCCGGTGGCGGGAGCGGGTGCGACGGCGAGGCCCGCGCGCTGGCGCTCGAGGTCGGCGAGGCGGGCGCGCTGGGTGGCCACGGCGGCGCGGTCGACGGAGGGGTCGTGCTCCCACCCGGCGAGGCGGTCGCGGAGCTCGGTGATGCGCGCGTCGAGGCGCGTGCGACCGGCGTTGACCGTCGCCTCCGACGCGTCTTGAAACGCCCCGTCGCCCTGGAGAAACAGGTCGAGCACGCCGAGAAACTTCCCCTGGTTGGGCGCGGTGAGCAGGTACGCGCGGCCCACGCGCTCGGGGGCGGGCGCGGCGGTGGCCTCCTCGCGGGCCGCCACGACAAAATCCACGCCCTCCACCGAGCTCGCGATGGAGCGGGCGGCGCGGCGCGGCGTCGAGGCCAGCACCACCACCACGGTCGCTCCCTGCGCGCGGGCGCTCGCCACGGCGGCGCGGGCGGCTTCGACGGGGTCGGTGGCCTCGGGGGCTCCCTGCGCGGGGTCGCCGATGGGCGGGCGGAAATCCGACACGCCCACGATGCCCACCTTCGTGCCGCCCGCGTCGAGGATCCGAACGCCCGGCATCCCCGCGTTGGCCGCGAGGGCGGGGGCGTGGACGCTCTCCGCGAGGCGTCGCCAGGTCTCGGGGCCCATGGCGAAATCGGCAGGGCCCGGCGCGAAGGCCGCGAGGTGCAGGCCCGTGAGGATGCCCGTGAGCGATTCGGCCTTGGCGCGCTCCTGGTAGAGCATGCGCTCTTCGATGCGGGGCTCGGAGAAGAAGAGGTTGCCCGCGGCGACCATGACGGAATTGGGGGCGGAGGCCCGTTCGTTCTCGACGACGCGGGCGATGCGGTCGATGCCGCCGAGGGGGCGCTGCTGGCAGCCGCAGGGCTCCAGATAGCCGTCGAGGTCGACCAGGAAGTACACCCGGAGGCTCGGGGCGGCGGGCGCCGGGGGGCGCGCGGGCGTCGGCGGGGTGACGGAATGTGTCGGCGGCGTAGGGCTGCGCTGGCAGGAAGACGCGGCGCCCAGGCACGCGCCGAAGGCGAGGAGGGCGACGGGGAGGAGGGACGGCGGGCGGTTCATCAGGGAGTGGGGGAGTTGTTCAGCCGGGAACGATGCGGCGTCAAGCGGTAGGCACACAGCCGCGTGTGTGGTAGGGGCCGCGCCCATGAACTTCGCAGAACTCGGCGCGCACCCCGCGCTCCTCCGCGCGCTCGACGCGAAGGGCTACGCCCAGCCCACACCCGTCCAGGAGGCCGTCCTCGCGACCGCCAACGTCGGCCGCGACCTCCTCGTCTCGGCGGAGACGGGCTCGGGCAAGACCGTCGCCTTCGGCCTCGCCCTGGCCCCCACGCTCCTCGGCGAGAAGGAATCCCTCGCCCCCACCCGCGTCGTCCGCACGATGATCGTCACCCCCACGCGCGAGCTCGCCCTCCAGGTGCAGCGCGAGCTCCTCTGGCTCTACGCGCCCGCTGGCCTCCGCGCCATCGCCTGCGTCGGCGGCATGGGGATGAACCTCCAGCTCAAGGCCCTCCACGAAGGCGTCCACCTCGTCGTGGGCACGCCGGGTCGCCTGTGCGACCACGTCGAGCGCGGCTCGCTCTCCCTCGACGGCCTCGAGGCCCTGGTGCTCGACGAGGCCGACGAGATGCTCGACATGGGCTTCCGCGACGAGATGGACCTCCTCGTCAAGCGCTGCCCCGCTGCGCGCCGCACGCTGATGTTCTCCGCGACGCTCCCGGCGGACATCGTTCGCCTGGCCAACACGTGGATGCGCGAGCCCGTCCGCATCTCCGCGACGCCGCCGCACCAGGCCCACCGCGACATCGAGTACCGCGCCCACCTCATCGCCGAGCGCGAGCGCGAGCACGCCGTCGTCAACGTGCTGCGGGCGAGCGACTCGCCGGGCTCGATCGTGTTCTGCAACACCCGCGAGGGCACCAACCGCCTCGCCCTCGCCCTCACCGAGCGCGGCTTCGCCTGCGTGGCCCTCAGCGGCGACCTCTCGCAGCCCGAGCGCACGCGCGCCCTCCACGCCCTGCGCGACGGCCGCGCCAAGGTGCTCGTCGCCACCGACGTCGCCGCCCGCGGCCTCGACCTCCCCGACGTGGGCATCGTCATCCACGCCGACCTCCCGCACGACGCCCAGGGTCTCCAGCACCGCTCGGGTCGCACGGGCCGCGCGGGCCGCAAGGGCGTCGCCGTGGTGCTCACGCCCGTCGACCGCCAGCGCACCGCCGAGCGGCTCATCCGCGACGCCGGCGTGCAGGCCACCTGGAGCGACGTCCCCGACGCCAAGGCCATCCGCGGCCGCGACCGGGTTCGCTTGTTGGAGGCGCTCACGGCGGAGACCACGCCCGACGACGACGACCTCGCCGTGGCCCGCGACCTCCTCGCGGCCCACACCCCCGAGTCGCTCGTGGCCCGCCTCGTCGCCTCCGAGCGCGCGAAGCTCCCCGAGCCCGAAGACCTCCCGATCACCCTCCGCGCGATCGCCGCGAGCCGCTCGGGCGGGGGGAAGAAGTCGTACCCCACGCGCGAGCCCTACGGCCGCCCGCGCTACAACGACGGCCCCCCGCCGCGCCGCTACGACGACGCCGCGCCGCGCCGCTACGACGCCCCGGCGCCGCGGCCCGCGTACGGCGAAGGTCCCGCGCGCCCGGCCTACGGCGACGGCCCCGCGAAGCCCCGCTACGACGCGCCGCCGCGCGCGCCGTACCAGGACGGTCCGCCCCGTCCCCGCTTCAACGAGGCCGCGCCGCCGCGTCCGCGCGACGAGGGGCCGCGCGGCGGCGGGAGCTCGGAGTGGTTCGTGCTCAACGTCGGCCGCGAGCAGAACGCCGACCCGAAATGGATCGTCCCGATGCTCTGCCGCCGCGGCGGGATCACGCGCGACGACATCGGCGCGATCCGGGTGTTCGAGAGCGTCACGCGGGTGGAGATCGTCGCGGCGGCGGCGGGTCGCTTCGAAGCGCGTTCGAAGATCCCCGATCGGATGGACGGCAAGGTGCTGATCGAGCCCGACCACGGCCGCCCGCCCCCGCCGGCCCCGCGCCCCGTGTACCGCGGCGGCGGCCCGGGCCAGCGCGGCAAGTAGGGCCGCGACGCGCGGGGGAGTCTCACCCCGCGCGACAGAATCCATCTCTCTGCCGCCCGTTGGAGTTCGCGCCCCTCGGTGTATACAGTGCGCCCCGCGGCACCGCCCCGATGACCCCCACCCCCACCCGCGTCCCCTGGAGCGAACTCTCGGCCCTCGCCGCCGGGTGCCTCGCCGTGGTGACGCTGCGCATGGCGGGCCGCTCGCCGACGCCCGAGGACGCCGCCGTCGCCCTCGTCGCGATGGCCGTCGCGTGGGGTCCTCGCTACGCGCTGGAGTCGTCGTCGCCCGCCTTCGCCGACGCCGCGGGCTTCGCGGGAGCCTTCGGTTCGCTGGCCATCGCCACCACCGCCGCGGGGCGCGTCCCGCCTACCACCGGCCTCCGCATGGCGCACGCGGGGGCGGTGGGGGTGCTGCTCGCGTTCGCGTCGCTCCTCGCGCTGGCGCTGCCGCTGCGGGCCGACACCATCCGCCGCGCGCTCGCGCCGTCGGTGGTGCTCGGGGCGGTGTGCGCGGTGGGCGTGTGGTCGCCGCTCGGCTACGTCGCGGGCGTCCCCGACCTCCGCACGCTCGCCCCCGTGGCCGCGCTCATCGTCACGCTGCTCTACGCCCACGCGGTGCGCCGACCCTTCGCCACCATCGACCGGGCGCGGCTCATCGCACCGGGCCTCGGCGCCGCGGTGCTCGCCCTCACGCTCGTGGTGATCACCTTCGCGGGCCGCCGCGTCACGCCGCTCGTCCTCGCGGTGGGCGTCGCCGCGCAGGTCGCGGGCATCACCCTCGGCACGGGATCCATCGCCCTGGAGCACGCCGCCCGCCTCGCCCGCCGCAGCGCCGCCGGGGCCGTCGGGCTCTTCGCCGGGACGCTGGTGGCCCCTTTCGCGCCCGACGCGGGGGCGCCCGTGGGGACGCTCTCGATGCTCCTCGCGTGGCCCTGGCTGGAGCGCAACCTCCGCCCCGATGAGGGCCGCCTCCTCGACGCCTGCGACGACATCGAGCGCGGCCTCCGCCACGCCACCACGCTCACCGACCTCGCCACCGCGGTGCTCGACCCGCTCCGCCTCGCGTCGCGCAACCTCCGCGCCCCCGCGGCCCTCTGGGTGCTCGACCGCCGCGAGTCGCTCCGCATCGACGTGACCGGCGCCGCCGCCGCGTCGCCCCTCTCGCTCGAGGCCGAGCGCGCGATCCTCTCGTGGCTGCGCGCCGGGCGCGGGCCGCTCTTCGTCGACGCGCTGCGGCCCTACGAGGTGCGGCGACCGGAGCTCCGGTCGGTGGTCGCGGCCCTCGACGCGCACGGGTGCTTCGGCGCGCTCCCGCTGGTGGAGGAGGGCGAGCTGGTGGGGGTGGTGCTGCTCCCGCGCGGCGCCCGGCGCGACGTGGCGACGTGGGAGGAGGAGACGCGGCTGCTGGAGGTGGCGCGCGCCATCGCCGGCGCCCTCACGCTGCTGGAGGCGGTGTCGCGCGGGCACGAGCGCGAGGCCGCGGCGCTGCGCCAGGCGGCGGCGGTGGAGACGGCGCGCGCGTCGCTGGAGACCGCGCACCGCCACGCGCTCGACCGCGAGCGAGGGTCGCGCTCGCTCCGCGCGGTGGGGTCGCTCGAAGAGACCTGGGTGGGCTACGCGGCGCCGATGCGCTCCCTCGCCGAGCGCCTTGAAGCGGCGGCGGCGGGCGACGCGCCGGTGTGCCTGATGGCCGAGCCGGGCGCGGGGGCGGTGGCGGCGGCGCGGCTCCTCCACGCGAAGAGCCGACGGAGCGCGGGGCCCTTCGCGGTGGTCGACGCGTCGCAGCTGCACGCCCGCGACGCGCTCGGGGCGCTGGTGGGCGACGCGCGCGGCGAACAGACGCGGCCCGGCATGCTGGAGCACGCCGAGGGCGGGACGCTCGTCGTGGAAGACGCCGTGGCGCTCGGGCACGACGCGCTCGTGGCGCTGCTGGGGTGCGTGCGCGATCACACGGCGCGGCGCCTCGGGGCGACGGAGCCGTACGCGTGTGATGTGCGCGTGGTGCTGGTGACGCGGCGTCCGCCGGGGGAGCTCGACCTGCCCGCGGAGCTCGCGGTGCGCGTGGGGGCGACGCTGCAGGTGCCGCCGCTGCGGGCGCGCGGCGAGGACGTCGAGTCGCTGACGCTGCTCGCGATCGACCGGGCGTGTCGGGCGCTCGGGGTGGCGACGGTGGGGGTGACGCCGGAGGCGCTGGCGGCGCTGCGGGCGTACCCGTGGCCGGGCAACGTGCGCGAGCTCTTCGACGCGGTGGAGCACGCGGTGGCGCGGACGCGCGGCACACGGGTGGCGCTCGACGCGCTGCCGCCGCAGGTGCGCGGCGCGGTGGGCTACGCGCTGCGCCGCGAGGTGGTCGACGCGCGCGACGAAGACGACGACGAGCCGTACCCGCTCGACGACGCGTAGCCCCTCACCGCGCTCCCCGCCGCGCCTCCCCCCGCTCGGTCCGCTCGATCGCCTGGAGCGTCGGTGGCGCCGTGAGCGCCTCGCTCGCGACCCGCACGCCCGTCACCGCGCCGTCGCCCATCGCCCGCAGCGCGAGGGCCGCCCCCACGCGCTGCGCGCTCGTCACGCCGGGCGCCGCGATCACCCGCGCGAGGTCGTCGGGGGTGAGCGCCGCGTCGCGGTACGTCGCCCCATGCAGCGCGTCGGTGAAGGCCGCCCCCCAGCCCTCCGCCGTGCTGACGCCGGACGTCGCTAGCACGCGCGCCACCGTCGCGGGCAGCGCGTCGCGCAGCGCCAGCACGCCGTGGATGCGCTGCAGCACCGCGGCGGCGTCGGCCTCGGTCGCGAACCGGTAGCGGTGCGACGCCCGCGAGTGGAGCCAGATGCGGATCGCGCACACGTCGCTGCCGTCGAGCGCGGCGGATTCGATCGCCTCGACGGGGAAGAAGCGCCGCCACCACCCGCGGCCCGCGTACACGCCGTCGACGCCGACGGTGACATCGACGCGCCCCACGCTCCGCGCCGCCAGCCAGTACCCCGGCAGCATCGTCAGGTACAGGAAGGGGATGTCCCCGTGGAGGTTCTTGAAGAGCGCGCTCAGCGCGACGGCGACCATCATGAACGGCATCGCGAACAGGCCGCCGAAGAAGTACGCGAACATCCACTGGATCGCCGCCCGGTCGGTGACCACCCGCGCCTTGCGCTGCCGCGCGTCGAGGCCGAGCTCGGCCAGCCAGCGCTCGGCGGTGGCGACGTCGGGCATGGCGAGGTCGTAGCGCCAGCCCGCGCGGCTCTCCAAACGCAGCGTCGCGCGCCCCCCCGCCTCGCGCACCATCCCCTCGCGGAGCGCCGCGCGCGTGAGCACCTCCTCGCCCCGCGGGTCGCGCAGCGTGACGACGCCCGGCTGGTAGCTCACCATGACGACGGCCCCGCGCTCGACCCCCGCGACCATCTCCCACAACAGCAGCGCGAAGGCGCCGAACAGCCCGCCCCGCAGCGCCCACACCGACGCGTCGTGCGACAGGCCGAAGAGCGCGATGGACGCGGCCGCCGTGACCCAGAAGGCCCGCCGCCACAGCCAGCGCAGCGCCCGCTGTCGCCCCACCTGCGTCCGCCGCACCGTCGTGCTGAAACCCTCGGGCTCGGGCGGCGTCATGCGCGGTGAAGCCTCAGCGGGCGAGCATCACCGCCAGCACGATCGCGCCGGCGACGCCCACCACCACGCCCACGCCCATGGCCATCAAGATGGGGCGTTGGCGGGCGCGCGGGGGAGGGCGCGTCAGCGTGCGGTGCGGCGAGGTGACGTCGGGCGACGGCGGCGGCGGGGTGGTGGTCGCCGCGGCCTCCTCCACCACCGCGGGGGGCTTCGCGACCGGCTTCTCCGCGGGGCGTCCCGCGGCGGGCGCAGGGGCGGGCGGCGGCGGCGACGCGATGCGCTGGACGAAGGGGGCCATCGCCGCGGCCGTGGCGAGGAGCGCGGCGTCGGGGCCTTCGCTGTCCATCACCTCCGTGGGGTGGTCGTCGGCCACGAGAACCGAGCGCGACGGGCGCGTCGGCCCGGGGAGCGACGGCGCGCGCAGCACGCTCGACAACGGCGTCATCGGCTCGTCGGAGGGCGGCGGCGGGAGCGACGGGATCTTCGACGGCGGCGGGGTGGTGGTCCCCGTCGGGGCGGCGGGCAGCGGGCGCGGCGTCGGCGCCTTCGCGACGGCGGGGACGGGCGGCGGCGTCGAGACGCGCGGACCCTGCGGCGGCAGCGGCTCCAGACGGCCCGGCGCGTGGCGCACGCGGGCGACGTTGGCGGCCGACCCGGCGTCGAGCGTGGGGTGCTGCGAGCCGATGCCCGCGGGGGCCTTGCGCGCGACCGCCGCAGGGGTGGCGGTGGTCTTCTGGTACTTCACGTCGGCTTCGAGCGACGTGATCTCGTGCGACATGTCGTCGACGAGGGGAGCGAGGTGGCTCCGCGCCGACTCGGACACGCGCTCCATGAGCTGCGCCAGCTCGATCTCGGGCTGCGCCGACTGCATGTGGAGGAAGACGTTGAGGTCGTCGGCGAGGGCGCGCGCCGAGGGGTGACGCTGCGAGAGGTCGGCCGCCGTGGCGCGACGGAGGATGTTGGCGAGGGCGGGGTGAAGGTCGGGAGAGACCGTCTCCGCGGGCTCGATCATGCCGCGCGTGAGGCGCTCGAGCAGCAGCTGGAGCGGCGCGTCGAGGTAGGCCGGGCGCCCCGTCACCAGCTCGTACAGCACCAGCCCCGCGGCGAAGACGTCGGTGCGGGCGTCGACCGCGTGACCCCGCGCCTGCTCGGGCGCCATGTACGCGTACTTGCCCTTGATCTGCCCGGCCTGCGTGGCGGCGGCGCGGAGCGATGCCTTGGCCAGCCCGAAGTCGTTGAGCTTCACGTCGCCCGAGAACGACAGGAGGATGTTGGACGGCGACACCGCCCGGTGCACGATGCGCAGGGCCTTGCCCTCGTCGTCGGTGCGGCGGTGCGCGTAGTCGAGGCCCTCGCAGAGCTCGCGCACCACGTAGGCGGCCACCCGCGATGACACTGCGCGCTTCTGCCCGAGGCGCGTGAGGAGCGTCGCGAGGTCGATCCCGTCGACGTACTCCATCGCGATGTAGTGCTGACGCTCGATCTCCCCGAGGTCGATCACCTGCACGATGTTCTTGTGGTGGAGGCGCGAGGCGATGTTGGCCTCCTCGACGAGCTGGCGGACGAAGTCCGGGTCGTCGTCGAGGTGGGCCGGGCGGATCACCTTGATCGCCACCGCCTTCTGAAACCCGGAGGCCGCCCGCGCCTGCGCGAGGAAGATGTCGACCACGTTGCCCGCGGCGAGGCGGCGCACCAGCTCGTAGGGGCCAAAGGGGCGCGGGAGGTCGTTGGACGCAGGAGGCACAGATGGCGGACTCTATCGCAGCGCGCCCGCGAGGTGGTGCCCAATTCTTCGGTCGGTTGACAGAGAATGCCGCCGCCAGCACCCCGTTGCGCCCGCCGCGGCGATGGGCGTAAGACTCTGCGCCGTGAGCGAGACGACGACCGCGATGGTGGTGCACCCCGAGCAGCTCCGCGACATCGGGCTCTTCGGCGGGCTCTCCGATGAGGCGCTCGGCCAGCTCGCGGGCGAGCTCGCGGTGCTGCGCGTCGAACCCGGCGCGGTGGTGGCCCGCGAGGGCGACGACGCGCACGAGATGTTCGCGGTGCTGGCGGGCGAGCTCGAGGTGGTGCGCCGTTCGAAGGGCGGCGTCGAGGGGCGCGTGGCGGTGCTGGGCGCGGGCAACTGGTTCGGCGAGATGAGCATCGTCGACCCGCAGCCGCGCTCGGCCACGGTGCGCACGCTGTCGCCGACCGTGCTGCTGCGCCTCTCCTCGGAGGACTTCGACCGGCTCTACCGCCGCGACGTGAAGTCGTACCTCATGCTCGTGCTCAACATCACCCGCGAGCTCGCGCGCCGCCTGCGCGTGGCCGACGGGATGATCGCGGGCTTCCTCGCCACGGCCTGGGACAGCAACCTGGGCTACGGGGGGAAGGCCCGCTCCGAGTGGGGCGGCTGAGTCAGTAGAGGGCGCGGCCGCGCTGCTTCATCGTCTCGACGATGATGCCCGCGGTCTCCTCGATGGCGCGGCCGGTCACGTCGATGACGGGCCAGGTGGGGTGCTCGCGGAAGATCGCGTGGGCGTAGTCGAGCTCCTCGCGGACGTGCTCGCGGAGGCCGTAGTTGGTGTCGGGCGGCATGCCGAGCTGGCGGAGCCGCGCGCGGCGGATCTCGCAGAGCTGGTCGATGCCGATGGTGAGCCCGACGATGCGATCCTGCGGGGCCTCGTGGAGCTCCTCGGGGAGCGGGACGTTGAGCACGAGGGGGACGTTGGCCACCTTGATGCCGCGGTTGGCGAGGTAGGTGGACATCGGGGTCTTGGAGGTGCGCGAGACGCCCACGAGCACGAGGTCGGCGCGCTTGATGTTGCGCGGCTCCTTGCCGTCGTCGTTCTTCACGGCGAACTCGACGGCCTCGATGCGGCGGAAGTACTCCTCCGAGAGGGGGAGGCTGACGCTGGGCGTGCCGAGCGGCTCGGCCTCGAGGAAGCCCGAGAGCTTGCCGAGCAGCGCGCCGATCACGTCGACCGCCTCCACCTTCTTCTCGTAGCAGAGCTGGTGGATGAACTCCCGCAGCTCGGGCGACACCACCGTGAACACCACGAGGCCCCCGTCGCGCGCCGCGGCCTCCACGACCTCGCGGGCCGTGTCGCGGTTGCGCACGCGCTGGTGCAGGCGCACCGTGGTCTTGCGGGCAGGGAATTGAAGGAGCGCGGCGCGGACCACCCGTTCGGCGGTCTCACCCGTGGAGTCACTGACTACGTCGATAGGGCGGGAGGAGTCCATGCGAGGGCGCTACGGTACCACCGCACGCGCCTTCGGGGGGACGATCTGGTTTCAGCCGGCCATGCGGGCGGCGTAGCGCTTGCGCTCCTTGCTACGGAGGCCGGCGCGGAGGCGGGCCGAGCGGTTGCGGACCTTCTTCTGCTTGATCTTGCGGCTGAAGATGTACATGGCGGGTATTTTTCCTGAGCGTGACGCGGCCGCGAAATAAGGCTCCGGCCGAGCGGGGCGCGGACCCTACACCTCCCCGTCGCGCTCTGTCAACGCGCAGACATCGCACCCGATCGCGAGGCTTTCTTGACCCGGGCGACGGCGAATCACTACGATGGTCGCAAGAGACTCATGGCATCGTCCCCGGAAGCCCAGAAAAGACAGTATGCGCTGCGGTTCATCTCGGGGAAATACCAGGGCGGGGAGTTCCCCATCGCGCCTGAACGAGAGATCCTGATCGGCCGATCGAACGAGCTCGACGTGGTGCTCGTGGAGGACATGGTCTCGCGCAAGCACGCGAAGATCAGCTGGAACAACGACTCCCTCGTGATCGAGGACCTCGGGAGCACCAACGGCACCTTCGTCAACGGCGAGAAGGTGAAGCGGGCGCGCCTCAAGGAGGGCGACCGCGTGCTCATCGGCACGAGCATCGTGCGGGTGGCCGTCACCGAGGTGGGCGGCGCCGTCGCCCCGGCGGTCAACGAGGCCGAGGCCCGCGCGCGGATGCAGAGCGCCGCGACCAAGACCACCACCGTGAAGGCGATGACGGGCTCGATCGACGAGCTCCCCCTCGTCGACCTCCTGCAGCTCTTCGCCACGAGCAAGAAGAGCGGCGTGCTGGTGGTGCAGCACGAGGAGGACACGGGCAAGCTCTTCCTGCGCAAGGGGCAGATCGCCTACGCCACCATCAACGACAGCATCGAGGTGGGGCCGCTCAAGAGCGTGTACCGGCTGCTCACGTGGGAGTCGGGCACCTTCGAGATGCAGGGGCCGGACGACCGCGAGTTCGCCGAGGAGCTCACGCTCTCGACGGAGGCGATCTTGATGGAGGGCATGCGCAACCTCGACGAGGTGCGCCGCATCCAGCCGCAGCTCCCGCCGCCCACCGCGCGGATGACCATCCCCTCGCCGCTCAACCCCCTGCTCAAAGACCTCAACGAGAAGGAGCTCAACGTGCTCCAGCTCGTGTGGAACCACGGGCGCGTCTCCACCGTGCTCGACCGCTCGCGCTACACCGACCTGGAGACCTACGAGCTCCTGCTCAAGCTCCAGCAGAAGCAGTACCTGCGGGCGGACTGAGCGCGCGTCGGCGACCCGCGCTGAACGCGGCGCCCGTTCGCCCAGGGTTCGCCGAGTTGAAGGCACCGAGCGGTTCCGACTCACCCTGCGCGTCGAGCATGGGATCACCCCCAGGAGGGGTTCCGCGGCGGGCGGCACCGCGACCCGGAGGGGAGCCTGCGCCACGACCCGGTGGTGCTACCGCCACTCCTCCCCGATGGGCTGCCACCCAGCGAGCTCCGCGAGGCGACGCGCGCCCTCCGCGGCTCTCCGCTGCGCGAGGAGGTGTACGCCGACGACGGGACGCGCGCGGGTGCGGGTGGTGCAGCCCACGGGGGCAACGCGTACGCGGTCGTCCGGGTAGAGCCCGTCGAGTCCCTCACGCAGCACTACGAACGGGCGCGGGGTATAGGGCAACCCATGGCCCTGTCCGTCAAGCACCCCGGCAGAGCCCGTCCCGCACCCGGTGGCTGTGTACGCTCGGGACCGTGTGCGTAAAGCTTGGCGGCACGTCGTGCGGTGTTGCTGTAGTGGCCGCCCCCGCGCTCCTCGCCGTCGACCGCGCGTGGACGGGCGACGACCGCCGCTGCGTGCGCTGCTCGAGCCTTCGCCTCTCGACCTGCGGCGCGGCGCCGTCGCCCGTCGTGCGGCCCTCGCGCGACCCGCTGGTGCGCGACCGCGTCGAGGTGACGGGCGCGGCGACGCAAGCGGGTGAGGCCCCGGCCCTCACGCGCGGGACGGCGCCGCACTTCGACCAGTACAGCCCCGGCGAGACGCACCCCGTGGCGCGGTGCCAGCCGGTGCCGCTGGCACGGTGCGGAGGCGGAGCGATTGGCCTTCCTCCCTTCAGGTTCGCGTGCGCCAGCGCACCGCGCCGTCGCGGAGGTCGACGCAGAGGAGCTCGGCCGGTCGGGGGGCCCTCGCCGCGAGGGCGAACACGACCCCGCCCCCGGCGACGACGGCCGCGCACGCGTCGCGGACGAGGCTGCGGTCGAGGGGGGTGGTCCACCGCGGCTGCCCGTCGTCGCCGAGCGCCGAGAGCAGCGCCAGCGTCGCGCGTCGCCCCTGCGCGGTGAGCACCGACAGGCCGCCGCCGCTCACCTCGGGCGAGAGCGAGTCGGGCGGGGCGAGCTCGCCGAGCCCGGGGTTCGACGCCTTCACCTCGGCCTCCCCCGCGACGACGGCGGGCGAGAGGTCGAACACGCAGACGCGCGGCCGCCCGCCCACCGCGACGAGGTGCCGCCTCCCACGGGCCACGACGCGGAGCCCGCCGTCGACGTCGGTGCGAGCGAGCAGGCGGCCGTCCGCGAGCGAGCGCACGCTCCACCGCTCCTCGCGGAGCCCGCCGTCGTCGGAGCCGGTGTGGATCTGGTACTCGACGGAGAGGATGCGGTCGCTGTCGAGGGCCACGAGCTGCCGCACGCCGTCAGCCGCGCCGTGCCGCCTGCGCCAGCGGGCCAGCGCGAAGAAGAGCCCCAGCAGCACGACGAAGATGCCGGTCGACAGGCCGATGAGTTGCGCCATCCAAACGAGGCTACCAGACGCCACTCCAGCGACACCACGCGCAGTACCGCAAGAGTCGACCGAACGTCCGTTGTGCGACGGATCGAGCGCGCAGGTGGGAGGGGCTTGGCGAGGAGGGTCGTTGGATGCCCTGTCCGCAACCGTCGCTCCCGTGGGCGCGCGGTGGCACGCGCGTGGCCCGTGCCAGCGGCACCCATCGCTGAGCGTCGCTGCGAGGCCGCGGAATTCCGCGTCGCGGCGCGCGCGCACGTTGGCCTCGCGCTTGCGATGGCGCTTCCCGGGAGACCAACCAACATGAACAAGCGCATCGCCTCATTCATCACCGTCGCGACGCTCCTCGGCTGCGGCCAGGGCGTCGAAGAGTCCACCAGCACCACCGTCGCGGCGGTGACCCTCGCGGGGGTCACCTTCGTCGACGTGCCGGGCATCGCCGACGAGCACTGCCGGCTGCCGCAGGCGCTGCTCAACCAGATCCCCGCGGGGAGGCAGGTTCGGCTGCTGCGCGCGAACCCCACGCGGCTCGCGCTCTGCACCGTGGACGCCGTCGCGGCGCCGCAGGTCGACGGGCAGCCGCCGCGCGCGCAGATGAACGCCGCGACGCTCCGCGGGCGCTTCATCTTCGCGGCCGACGCGGGTCTCGCGCCGGTGACGAACGTGAGCGTCAGCGACCAGCTCGCCGGCGGCGCCGCGGGGCCGATCGCGGTGCAGCAGAGCGGCGCGTCGCCGGACTTCAACTTCGGCGTGCCGGACGTGCAGGAGTGGCGGTCGCAGACGATCCCGAGCAGCGTGGACCGCGTGATCTACACCGCTCCGCACGGGCTCATCGAGGGCGGCACGCACCACCAGGTCAACACCGCCCTCGAGGGCGGCGTCGACTGGGACGCCGGCTGGATCGGGATGTACCGACAGCTCAACAACTCCGCGGGCTGGGACCAGTACCACACGACCTCGACGGAGATCAGCACGACGAGCTTCCCCGGCCTCGGCGCGATGGTCTCCGCGGGCTTCCGCTACGCGGTCTCGTTCCACGGCTTCGGCACGTGCGCGGCGTGCGGAGACGTGTTCGTCGGCGGCGGCGAGGACGCGACCTTTCGCAGCGGCGTCGCGGAGCTGCTGCGGGAGGTGCTCCCGTCGGTGGACGGCGGCGCCGTGCCCACCGTGGTCGTCGCCCCCGCCGGCGCCGACATGGGCGGTGAGAACCCGGCCAACTACGTCAACGCCCTCGCTGGCGGGCACGGGCTGCAGTTGGAGCAGTCGCTGACCATCCGCAACAGCGACGTGTACCGGCCCGCCGTCGCGACGGCGGTGCGGGAGTACATCGACTGCGTCATCGCGCCTGGTGACGTCACGCCGAGCGGCATCACGTTCTCGAACACGACCTGGTCGCGGGACGTGAGCAGCTACGTGGCAGGACCGTGCCCCCGCGCGGTGGTCGACGTGTCGACGCGGGCGCCGATGGTGTCGTTCACCGGCGAGGCGGTCACCTGCGCCGTCGGCGCGCGCGTTCACGTGGACCTCTTTCGGCGTCGCGCGGACCTCTCCTACCGACGCATCGGCGGCGGCTACCGCGTCGGCGTCTCGGCGCCCGGCGGCTGCACGTGGAGCAACGAGCCGGGTTACATCGTCCCCGGCCCGGCGGACTTCGTGACGCAGGGAGTGTTCCGCGCGGTGGTGCGCGCGAACGACGCCGGCGGCGCCCTCGTGCCCGTTCGCGTGCGCGCCAGCACCTGAGCCCCCGGCGCGTCTGAGCGGTCGCGCAAGTCTCTGAAGACGATCGGTTCACCCTGCGCTTCCCGCGCGGGAAGCGCGGGGCGACGCGATGCGTGAGCCGGTCACGACGATGGGCGTGCCGTCGCGACCGGAGGAATCCTTGCGGGACGGGAACCACCACACGCCCCAAGCTTCACCGGGCACCGACCGCTGGAGGACGGACATGAACATGCTTCTCGTCGACGACCTCGCCCTGCTCGCCGTGCCGGAGACCGAGACGGTCAACCTTGTCGGGCAGGCTGGGCTCGGCCATGCCTTGGCCGGGGCCGAGGTGCTGGAGCGAGTGCTCCACGGAGCAACGCTCCCAGACGAGCGCGCCGTGCGCGCGCTCATCCGGGGACGGTTTCGGACGGCCCGCAACGAGGCGATCGCACGGCTCGTCGCGGCCGGATCGATCGTGCGCGTATCGAAGGCAGGTTTCTTTCGGGGTGAGCGCTACGGGGTGGGTCCCGACGGGCGGCGCGCGCGGCTCGCGGTGTTGGTCCGCGACGCGCTGCGTCCGCGCGTGGCCGACCCGCCGGTGCGCGCGGCGCTCGTCGGGTGCCTCGTGCAGGCGGGCGGACTGAGCGGACGCGTGTACGCGGGCGACCCCGACGACGAGGCGCTGCAGCTGCGCGCGCGCGCGCTGGTTCGCGGCGAGGAGCGCCCCCCGGCGCTGTCGGCGGCACTGATCCCCGTCGGCGGCAGTGCCGTGCTGACGGTCATCGGGCGGGCCGTGTGGGCCGAGGTGCAGCGCGCCTGGGACGACTGAAGCGCGGGATGCCCTATACCCCTGCCACCACCGGCGCCGCGGCGGGCTTCTTCACCACTTCAGCAACACTGCGCGCAGCACAGCGAGAGTAGACCGAACATCCGCTATGCGACGCATCGGTCGGGCGGCGGGGCGGGGGCCCGACGACGAGGGGCGTTGAACGCCTTGTCCCCCCGTGACGCCGGCGGCGTGAGCACGAGCGCGCGCACCCCGAGGATGCGCGCCGCCGTGTCTCCGTCGAGCGGACGCGCGCGACGCCCGCTGGATCACCCGCGCGGCGTCCGCACCGCCGCCGCGACGGGCTCTGCCCCCCTCCGCCGCACGAGGCCCGCCGCCCACCTTCCTCGCGCGCCCGCTCTGTCCTATCCTCGCCGCCGCGCGAGCCCCGACCCGAGCGTGCGAGAGTGAGCTCCCCCTGCGATGATCGATGCCCTACAGCCCGGAGCCGTCTTCGAACGCGAGTGGGTGGTGCGCCATCCGCTCGGCGCCGGGGGCATGGGGCGGCTCTACGTGGTCGAGCAGCAGAGCACCGGCGCGCTGCGGGCCCTGAAGCTCATGCACGCGGGGATCGCCCACGACCCGAGGGCCTGCGCGCGCTTCCTCGAGGAGGCCCGGGTGGGGGCCCGCATCGAGAGCGACCACATCGTGCAGGTGATCGCCGCCGGCGTCGTGCGCGAGAGCGGCGCCCCGTGGCTGGTGATGGAGCTGTTGCAGGGCGAGGACCTCGCGGCGTGGGTGGCGCGCGAGGGCCTCCTCCCGCCGGCGGAGGCGCGCTCGGTGCTCGAGCAGACCGGCCACGCCCTCGGGGCCGCGCACCGGGCGGGCGTGGTTCACTGCGACCTGAAGCCCGAGAACATCATGGTGGGCGCCTCGCGCAGCGTCGGGGCGCCGCGCTCGGTGAAGGTGCTGGACTTCGGCATCGCCCGCTCGTTGCGCGCCGACCAGAGCGCGGCGGTGATGACCACGGCGATGGGGTCGCCCCTGTGGATGGCGCCCGAGCAGGCGCAGCGCGGGGCCTTGATTCGCCCCTCGGCGGACGTGTGGGCCCTGGGCCTGCTGGCCTTCTGGTTGCGCACGGGGCGCTTCTACTGGCGCGGCGCCCAGGGAGCGGACGAGGCGTTCAACCTGCCGGCCCTGCTGGTGGAGGTGATGGTCGAGCCCCTCGCGCCTGCGGCGGAGCGCGCGGCGGAGTATGGCGTGGGGCCGAGGCTCCCCGCGGGCTTCGACGCCTGGTTCGCGCGGTGTGTGGTGCGCGATCCGGCGGCGAGGTTCCGCGACGCGACCGAGGCCATCGCGGCGCTGTGGGTGTGCTGGGAGGGAGCGGCGGCGCCCCCGCGCCAGGCGGTGGTGGTCGCCCCGACGGTGACGCTCGCGAGCCCGCCGCGGACCCCCGGGACAACGCTCGAGCCGCCGCCAGAGACCATCGCATGGGGCCGGGTGGCCCTGATCGGGGGGCTGGTCCTGGTGGCGCTCCTGTGGGTGTTCGCCGTGGGCCTCAGGGACCCCGGCCTGCACCGTTGACGAACCAGCGCCGCAGCCACGGGCGCAGCAGCAGCACCGCGACGAGGAGCGACGTCGCGCCGAAGGCGGCGAGGAGCGAGAGCTTCGACGCGAGGGTCCCGGTGAAGCACACGTGCGTGTCTCCCTCGGCGAAATCGCAGTGAACCGTGACGGTGTCCCCGGGGCGGATGGCCTGCCGCGCGAGCCCGTCGAAGGACAGGTAGTCTTCGAAGGAGCGCCCGTGGCCGGTCACGGTGGCCCGCGCGAGGCCGCGGTCGACGGACTCCAGGCGGGCCTCGTAGGCGGGGAGGCCGTCGCGCCGGATGGCCATGCCCGCGGCCCACGCGGCGGTGCAGAAGAAGAGGACGGCGATCAGGCCGAAGCGGAGGCGGAGGCGTTCGAGCACCATGGGGGGTCTTCGGGGGGCGCGCGGAGGGTCCGCGGGGCCGCGCGGATCCTAAACCACCTCCAGCGCGGGAGCCGTAGTTCTCGCGGCGGATCCGACCGGCGCCCGCACCGACGAGCAGCTCGCCGACAACCTCGCCGCCATCACGCTGACGCTCTCGGCCTAGGACCTTGCGGCGCTCGACGCCGTCAGCGCGCTGCCAGCGGAGTACCCGGGCTGGATGGTCGCCTTCCAGAACCGCGACCCGCGCGGCCAGGCTCGATGCCCGGCGCACACGCGCTCGCGCAGGCGGTGCGCACCGTGGACCACGCGATGCAAGGGCTGCAGCGTGCATCGGCGCGACGCGACGCCGGGCGGAGGTCGCGTGGAGGTACGGATGTTGCTGCCGTACCCGGCATGTCGACCGTCATCCTGTCTGCCAGCTCCGCCGAACTCCCGTCGCTCCAGGCCCTGGAGGTGCTCGTCCGCGCCGAGTTGGCGCAGAAGGGCGAGACCCAGATCCACACCTTCGAGCTCGCGCAGCTCAAGCTCGCCTACTGTCAGGGCGAGTTCGACTGCTGGGTGAAGACACCGGGCGTGTGCCGCGCCCACGATGCCGAGCAGGATATTGTGCGCGCGATCCACGACGCCGACCGCGTGGTGTTGATCGACGCGGTCACCTATGGCGGGCACAGCTACACGCTGAAGCGGGCGCAGGACCGGCTGATCTGTCTGCTGAGCCCGTTCTTCGAGAAGCGCGCGTCGCTGACGCACCACGGCAGCCGGTACGACAAGCCGGCGAGCCTGTACGCGCTGGGCTGGATGCCGCGTCAGGACGGGACCGAGGCGCGCACCTGGTGCGAGCTCGCCGACGGCAACGCCATCAACATGCTCGCCCCCACCGTCGGCGCGGTCGTCGTCGACGATGACCACCGTGATGCGTGGGCCGCCGAGGTGTGCGCGATGCTGGGATCGAGCGCGCACCCGGGCGAGAACATCGATGGGCGCGGGCCGCTGCGCGACGCGCTGCGCGAGGCCGCGCGCCCGGAGGCCACGCCGGCCACGCTGGGCGCGCCCTGCACCGCCGCGATCCTGGTCGGGAGCGCGAAGATCAAGGGCACGAGCGTCTCGGAGACGATGGCGCGCGCGCTGGCCGCGCGGTTGCAACGCGACGGCATCACCACGACGCTGCACTTCGCCACCGACTTCGTTCACGACAAGAAGGCCGCCGAGGTCGCAGCCGGGATCGCCCGCTCCGACCTCTTCATCCTGGTCACGCCGCTCTACGTCGATGCGCTGCCCGCGCTGGTGGTGCACGCACTCGATCATGTCGCGCGCGCTCACACCAGCGGCGGCCGGTTCGCCGCGGTCGTCAACTGCGGGTTCCCCGAGCCCGAGCACGACCGGACGGCGATGCGCATCGCGCGGCACTTCTGCGCCCGCACCGGCTACCGCTGGGCCGGCGGCCTCCCCCTCGGCGGCGGCGGCACCCTCAAGCCCGACGTCGCGCTCGACGATCAGCACGGCCCAGCCGAGCACGTGAAGCAGTCCCTCGACCTCGCCGCGGAGTCGCTGGGCCGTGGCGACGACATCCCCGCGCGCGCCCTCGAGCTGATGATGAAGTCGCCCCTCCCCGACCTCGCCTACCGCCTCATGGGCGACCTGGGCTGGCGCTACCAGGCCCACCGGCACGGCCTCGCCCAGCGCGACCTCCGCTCCCGCCCCCTGGAGCAAAGCACCTCACGGGCGGATGACTGACCCATCGGCATCACTGGCATCGTTCGGCCCGGCAGCATCGCTGCGAGGCCGAGTGCACGCACTCACTACAGCAACACCGCACGACGTGCCGCCAGGCTGTACACACACAGTCCCGAGCGAGCACAGCCACCGGGTGCGGGACGGGATCTGCCGGGGTGCTTGACGGGCGGGGGCCATGGGTTGCCCTATAACCCCGCGACGCGCGCTTCACCGCGGCATGCGGTACGCGCAGATACTTCGGGCGGTCGCCGCGTCGGCGTCGCCTCCGGTGCGGCGCATGTGATCGTAGAACATTCCGAGACGGGTCGTGTTCGCGCACATTCCTGCGATCGGGCGGCCCGCGCCGAACCACGCGCGCCCCATGAACTGACAGAGCGGCCTCGTACGCTCGGCGAAGTCGGTCGGGAAGGTCACCAGTTCGAACACCAGGTCGGCGTTGAGCGCGCCGCGGCACACCTGCAACCCGAGCTCTTCGTAGAGAGGATAGGGCATCCAACGCCCCTCGTCGCCAAGACCGTGGCCCCTCCGCCCGACCGATGGCGCGCATAAGAGATAGCGATTTGGCGAGGCGCATCGACCGACGGGTGCCAGTCCACATGCCCGTGGCAGGCGCTTCGCCAAGTCGCCTTTGAACGAAGCCGCGGAGCCAGCCGGACGCCTCAGTCACCTATGGGGAAATTGGACTGTGCCGCTGCCAGAAGCGGTCGTCGTCGCGGTGCCTTCGGTTGCACGGCCAGGGTATAGGGCAACCCATGGCCCCTGCCCGTCAAGCACCCCCGCAGCGCCCGTCCCACGCCCCGCGGGTGTGCTCGCTCGGGACCGTGTGTGTACAGCTTGGCGGCACGTCGTGCGGTGTTGCTGTAGTGGCGGCACGTCGTGCGGTGTTGCCGGTAGTGACCGACTCCAACGCGCCGCGGTCGGTGCTCTGGCTGACAGACGTCGCCCTGACGAGCGCCTCGCTCGTTGAGAGCTGCGCCTCGGTGCCCCACCCATGCAGATCAGCTCGTGTCGTCCCAACGCCTGGCCGGCGCGGCGACGACCTCCGCCGCCGGCAGACCCAGGTGCGCGAGGATGCGCACGATCACCGCCCGGTCCGTGATCGTCGCGATGAACTTCATCCGCCCCTCGCACCGCGGGCACTTCAGCGCGTCGACGTCCCACACCCGATGCAGCAGCGTCGCCCAGTCCATCCGCGAGGGCCCGCGTGCGATCGCCTTCGTCCGCGTCGCCTCCGTCATCTCTGCCTGGCGCCCTCCGTCACCTTCGTTCCAGATCCCTGCGTCGGTCGTCGCGGCTCGCGCCCCCGCGGCGCTGGCCACCCCCGCGGCAGCCGCAGGCGTCGCCGCCGCCGTCGTCGCGGCGCTGGCCTTCATCCGACGCTCCAGCTCCTGCGGGCGCGGCCCTGGCACCACCGCCGCGCGCCACGGTGAATGGGGCGCGAACACCCCGTGGTAACGCACCAGCGGGTGTCGTGGCGGCGGCACCAGCGCCGCCAACCTCGCCATGAACTCCATCGGCTCCATGAACCGATGCGTCTCCCCGCGCCCACCCGGCTGCTTCGGCCGCCACGCGATGCGCCCGTCGGACAGCTCGCTCACGCGATCGAGCGCCACGGCGGGGCGCGCGGTGTAGCGCAGGAGCCGCTCGCGGCCCGCGCCGTCCGCTTCGTCCTCCGTCGTCCGCGCGAACGCCTTCGCCACGCGGGCCACCACGCGCGCGACGACGCCCGCGAGGTCGTCTCGGGTCGGGGCGCGCACAGCGAGAAGCACCGTGGGCACCACCCGGCCCGCCAACGAGGCGGGCGGCGTCGCTCCCGATCCCCACCAACGCCCCGTAGCACGACCACACGCTTCCCCACGCTCCCCACTGCCCCCCGCGCCCGCACCGCACGCCCCCGAGCGCGCGCCTCCACGCCGCGAGCTCACTTCGCAGCCGCGCGAAGCCTCCCCGCGTCCGTCCGCGCCTGCACCACGCCGCCGCGAGCCCATCCCGCAGCGTTTCGAGCGCGCCCCCGACGCCCTCGCGCCCACGGCACGGCGCCGCGAGCCCGCCCTTCGGCGCCGCGAGCTCCTCCCTCGCCGCTCGCACCCCCACACCGCGCCGCTCGCACCCCCACACCGCGCCGCGCGCACCCCCACACCACGCCGCGCGCACCCCTGCACCACGCCGCGCACCCCCCTGCACTGCCCGCCCCTCGGACATGCTCTCGCCGCGCCGATGTCGCGCGCCTGCACACAGGCGTCTCGCGCTCGACAAGCGCCTTGCGTCGCGCGAATGCTGCGACGCGTGACGGGCGGTGAGCGGGGCGGTGGTCGCCTCGCATTGGCGCGTCGCAGACCCCACGAGGTTCCCTTGACGAAGCCCACTGCTGCCGAACGTTCCTCCGACTCCACCCAGGCGCACGAACCGCTCGCCCTCACGGTGACCATCGGCCGCGACGCCGCCAACCAGGCGGGCGTCACCGACACCATCACGCACGAGACGATCGAGTCGCTCCGCGCGAAGCACGGCGCGCCCAACCCCGTGCTGCGCCGCGTGCTCTTCGACGCCTTCGACCCCGACGAGGGCCTCGCGCTCGGCCGCAAGGTGGCCTCCGAGCGCATCCTCACGGCCGTCCCCGGCTACGCGCAGAACGTCGTCCTCTCCTGGGAGGCGCTGTCCCCCGAGCGCCGCGCGAAGGTGCTCGGCTTCCAGCCGGGGATGGTGGCGGTGCTGCTCGACGAGACCTCCACGCTCCGCGACAGCAACCGCCGCTACGACGCCCGCGCCCGGGCCAGCGCGATGGGCCGGGAGGCGCGGGAGGCGGAGGCCCGGGAGGCGCTGCGGTTGGGCCGCGCGGCGGGCGAGCAGACGCTGCGGGTGGCGCTGCGGTGGACGCCGAAGGCCCACCTCACGCTCGCGCCGCTGCCGGGCGCCGTCGAGGGAGCGCAGAACCCCGACGCGCTGGCCAACACGCTCGACACGCTGGCGTCGTGGCTGACGGTGTGGCGCGGGACGTGGAGCGAGGAGGATCGTGAGGTGTACGAGGGCGTCGGGTTCGTGTCGGACCTGGCGGGGTCGCTGCACGCGAGTGCGACGCGGGTGCGTGACACGCAGGAGGTGCTGGCGGCTGCGGCGGACACGCTGCCGGCGTCGCAGCGTGAGCTCGACGCGCAGGACGGTCGCGTGCTGCACGTGGTCGAGCTGATCCACAACGCCTTCCAGCAGGCGGCGCGCCACGACGCGCAGATCGTGGTGCCCGACCTCGGCGAGCTCACCTCCGTCTTCGAGCGCGCGAAGGCGAAGCCCGAGGCGAAGCCCGAGGCGAAGAAGCCCGACGAGCCCGAGGCGAAGAAGCCCGACGGCGACCCGCGCTGAGCGCCCCCGGAGCGACGAGAAGCCGCGCACGATCGCTTCCGCGATACGTTCCGTCATCCGTCGCCGGGGGCCATCCGGGCGCTTTCGAACGAGGCGTCGAGTCGGTGCGCGTCGCTTCGTTGGGGGCGACCGTAAGGCCCCCGGCGACGGA
>JBILLV010000143.1:0-22857 GCA_044375895.1 Polyangiales bacterium
TCGCTGGGGGCCATTCGGGCGCTTTCGAAAGAGGCGTCGAGTCGATGCGCTTCGCTTCGTTGGGGGCGACCCTACGGCCCCGGCGACGGACGACGGACCGTATCGCGGATAGCGATCGGGCGTAGCTTCTCGTCGCTCCGAAGCGCTCCTCCAAACCGCAGCGGCACAGCCCCGCCCGCCGCTGGTACGCGTCGCCCCGTTCCGCCCCGCGGCGCTTGCTGGTACACCTCTCCGCGTCGTGATGCTCCGCGGTGCCATGTTCGTCGCGTGCGCGCTCGCTGTGTCGTGCGCCAGCGTCGAGTGCTCGTTCAACTCCGACTGCGGCGACCGGGCGCGCTGCGAGCTCAATCGCTGCGTGCGCGACTGCGTGCAAGACCGCGACTGCCTCGCGGGCGAGGCCTGCTCGGTCAACGGCGCCTGCGTCTCGCGCAAGAGCGTCGACCGCCCCGCGCCCGACGACACCGCCGCCGTCGACGCGGGCCTCGACGCCGCCGACGACCTCGCCTTCGACGCCCCGGCCGAGGCCCCCCTTCGCCCCGACGTCGACCCGCCCTTCGACACCGTCGCCCCGTCCGACCGTGTCGTCGCCGACCTCGTCCCGCCGCCCCCGGACGCGCCTCTGCCGCCCGACGCTCCTCCGCCTCCGCCCGACGTTGTCCCACCGCCGCCCGACGTACCCGTCGGCCCCGTCGGCGTCGGCGTCTACGAGTACACCGGCGTGCGCCCCGCGACCCTCGCGGCGCCCGTCGCGGTCGCGTGGCACCCCAGCGGCGCCTACGCGCTCGTCCTCTCGGCGAGCGACACGGTGTTTCGCTACGACCCGCGCGCGATGACCGTCGTGCAGGTCGCGATGACCGCCCGTGACGTCGCCTGGAAGGCCGTGAGCTTCACCCCCGACGGCGCGCGGGCGCTGCTCGTCGCCAACACCGCCACCACCGCGGGCGGCGTCACCACCCGCCGCGGCCGTCTCTTCGTCTGGGACCACGGCACCTCCACGCTCGCCGAGCGCACCACCGACCAGTGGACCATGGGGACGTACCAGTCCCTCCGCTGGGCCCCCAACGGATCGCGCGCCGCCCTCCTCGGGATGGCCAACAACTACCTCTCCATCTGGTTCTACGGACCCGACGGCGTGCGCAACGGTGGCCCCGCGGCCTACGGGCGCGTCCCCAACACGGGCTGCGACGACCTCGGCTGGATCACCGACGGCTTCGGCGACCCCGCCCTCTCCGTCGTGTGCGGGATCAACACCGGGGAGATTCTCACGGTGACCGACCCGCTCGGCACGCCCCGCTTCATGTCGGTGGTCGGCGCGAGCGCGGGCAACGTGTACAGCATCGCCGTGCGACCCCAGGGCGACCTCGCCCTCGCCATCGGCGGGTCGTCGAAGCTCTACCGCTACCGCGACGCCCGCTGGGAGACGGCCTTCGGTTCGCCGACCGTGACGGGCGCGTCGTCCATCGCGTTCTCCTTCGATGGGACGCGCGCGCTGGCGTTCGGCGGCTTCGGGCGCGTCCACGAGTACCGCTACGACCTCTACAGCCCGATGGACGTCGTCGACGTGAGCATCGCGGGCCTCGCGGGGGCGCCCTACATGCAGCCCACCACGGCCTCGTTGCGCGGCCTCGCGTGGCGACCCGGGTGCGACGAGGGCGTGGCCGTCGGCGGTTCGAGCACCGTGTCGGGCACGACCGCCTTCGTGGCCGCGTTTCGGCTCATGGGCGGCCGACGCTGCCCGTAGCCGCTATCCCCCGAGCTGCGCGATCCAGCGCTCGAGCTCGCCGACCACGACCCGCGGCGCCGCGCGTAGAGCGGCGACGTCGCGCGAGCCGGTGAGCAGCATCACCGCGCGCAGCTCGCTCTCCACCTCGTCGAGGAAGCGCTCGGCCCCCTCCGCGCCGCCCTCGCGGAGCGCCTTGAGCGTCGGTCGCGCGATGCCCGCCACGGTGGCCCCGAGCGCGATGGCGCGCGCGACGTCCGTGCCGGTCTGCACGCCGCCCGTCGCGATCACGGTTTCGAAACCCAGCGGCGCGCACAGGGCCACGCTCGCCCCCGTGGGGACGCCCCAGTCCCACAGCGCCTCGCCGAGTCGACGGGCGCTCCCTTCGGCGCGGAGCGTCTCCACGCCCACCCACGACGTGCCGCCGGCCCCCGACACGTCGACGTGACGGACGCCCGCCGCGCGGAGCTTCTTCGCCGTCCCCGGCGAGAGTCCGTTGCCCGTCTCCTTGGCCACGACGGGGACGCCGAGCTCTGCGGTCGCGCGCCGGAGCAGCGCGACCCCGTCACGGAAATCGCGGTCGCCGCCGGGCTGGACGAGCTCCATCGCGGGGTTGAGGTGGACGCACAGCGCGTCGGCTCCCACCTCGCGGACGAGGCGCTGGAGCTGCTCGGTGCTCATCTCGCGCGCCTGCACGAGCCCGACGTTGCCGAGGAGGAGCGTGGTGGGCGCGTTCTCACGGACCGCGTACGTCCACGACACCTCGGCGCGGCGGTGCATGGCGCGCTGGCTCCCGAGGCCGAAGCCGTAGCCGCGCTTCTCGGCGAGCGCGGCGAGGGTGTGGTTCACCTCCGCGGCCTCGGAGGTGCCGCCGGTCATGGCCGCGATGACGATGGGGGCGCGGAGGCGCTTGCCGAGCACCGTCACCGACAGGTCGACGTCGTCGAGGGAGAGCTCGGGCAGCGCGTCGTGCACGAGACGGACGCATTCAAGCAGCGTCGTGCGATCGCGGAAGCCGACGTCACCCGTCGCGCAGAGGTCGAGGTGGTCGCGCTTGCGCTGGCTGATGTCGGTGCTCATCGAGCGGACGGGTACTACGGTTTCCCGCGGAAGGAAAGCGGCGCTACCACGCGTGGCGCAGCGTGAAGGTCGCGCCCTCGGGGCTGAGCGACACGGCCGCGCGTGGTGGCGTGCGCGATCCGCGCGATGCCAGCAGCCAGATGACCCCCGCGGTGGCCGCGGCGGCGCCGACGCCGAGAGAGATTGCCGAGAGGGTGTTGTAGGTCGACGCGTCGTCCTGGGCGGCGGTCGCGTCGCGCGCCTGTTGGGGCGTGGAGACGAGGCAGTCGCCGGTGGGCGTTCCGCAGAGGGCGTCGCGGGTGTCGAGCGCGTCGCCGCGGAGCGCGAAGAACACCCCCGACAACGCGAGGGCCCCGACGCCGAGTCCGACGAGCACCACCGACCCGACGGGCACGCCCGCACCAGGTGACTCGCGCGGAGGGGGCGGCGGAGGAGGGGGTGGTGGCGGTGGGGAAGCGGTGCGTGGTGGGAGCTCGACGCGAACGAACGCCGTGCTCCCGGCCTGGACGTCGACCTCGCGGGCGAAGGGTTCGCGACCGCGCGCGGTGACTTCGACGGCGAGGGGCCCAGGGAGGACGTCCCACGCGACGCCCCAGTTTTCCGCGGGGAAGACGGCGCCACGGAGGGTGACCACGGCGTCGCGCGCGTCCGCCGGAACCCGCACGATCACGCGCCCCACGCGCGGCTCCAGCGCGTCGACCAGCGCCCGGCACGAGGCGAGGAACTCCGCCCGATGCGAGAGCGTCCGGTCGGCTTCGAACGCCTGCGCGCACCCGCGGGCGTCGCGGATCGCGTCGTCGTCGCGCCCCACCGCGTGCTCCTCCTGCGCGAGGAAGAGCCGGAGCGACGGGCTCATCCGGCGCGCGGCGGCCTCCCGCAGGCGTTCGAGCGCGGTCGCGTGGTCGCCCCGATCGCGCAGCGCGCCGGCTTCGAGGATGAGACGTCGACGGGTCGGGTCGTCGTCGCGCCCTTGCGCCCACGCGGTGGAGGGCAAGGCCAGCGCGGCGACGAGCGCCCCCTCAGTCCACTTCATGCGCGTTGACCACGGGGGCCGCTCCCCCGCGGCGGGTTTGGGGCGGTGTGGGAGGACGGGCAGCGGGCCGCGGCGTTCGAAGCGGCGTGCGCCCGCTCGATGGGCGCGGCGAAGGGGCGACGAGCTGCGCGGCCACCGGGGCGATGACCTGCACGGTCGGGGCAGCGGGCGCGGCGATCGGCGGCGCGGGGAGCTCTGGCGTGGGCGCCGCGCGGATCGGCACGACGGGTGGCGCGGCGATGGCGCGCGGCTCGCTCGGGCGGAGCCACTGCACCATCCCGAAGGCGACGACGACGAGGCACGCCGCCGCCGCGCCGAGCGCCCACGCCGGCACGGGCGAGACGGGGCGCGCTGCGGGGAGCTCCAGCGGTGCGCCCGCGAGCGTGAGGGAGTGCGTGTCGACGCTTGCGGGCGGTGGGGGAGTGACGACGCGCGGACGCATCACCGCCGGGGCCGCGCCGCCGAGCGCGTCGCCGTGGAGCACGCGGGTGCGCTCGCTGGCGAAGGGGAGGAGGGCCGCGCCGAGGTCGCGCACCGAGGGGAAGCGCTCGTCGGGGCGGAGCGCGAGGCTGCGCATCACGACGGCTTCGAAGGCCGGCGGGAGGTCGGGGCGGAGCGCGCGCGGCGGGGTGATCGCGCCGCTCGCGATGCGCCGGAGGAGCTCGTAGAGGTTGACGTCGTCGACGGGCACCTGCCCGGTGGCGCCCTGGTAGAGCATCACGCCGAGGGAGTACTGGTCGCTGCGGGCGTCGGCGAAGCGGCCGCCGCGCACCATCTCCGGCGCCATGTAACGGGGCGTGCCGAGGAGGGTGGAGGCGGCGGTGTGGCCCTGCGATCCGTCGTCGAGGCGCGAGATGCCGAAGTCGAGCACCTTGGGGACAACGCCGCGGTCGCGGGTGTAGGCGAGGAAGATGTTGGCGGGCTTGAGGTCGCGGTGGATGACGGACTCGTCGTGGGCGGCGGCCACCGCGGCGCAGACGGGGACGAGCAGGTCGGCGAGGGGGCCCACGTCCACCGGCCCGCTGCGCAGGAAGAACGCGCGGAGGTCTTCCCCCTCCAGGTGTTCCATCACGAGGTAGAGGGTGTCGGCGACGACGCCGAGGTCGTGCACCTCCACCACGTGGGCGTGACGGATGCGCGAGATGGCCTCGCCCTCCCGGAGGAAGCGCTCGCGGGTGCGGGCGTTCTGCGCCTGTTCGAGCCCGAGGGCCTTGATGGCGACGGGCTTGCGCAGGCCGCGGTGCATCGCCCGCCACACGGAGGCCGTTGCCCCCTCCCCGATCCGCTCGAGGATGTCGTAGGGACCGAAGCTGCCTCCCGGGAAGAAGGGGTCTTGGTCGGCGGCGGTCATGGCGGGGGCTTGAACCGAACGCAGCCTACGCCACGCGCCCGCCGTGCGGCAAGCTCGCGGCGACCTCGGGTTGCGCGCTCGGGCCGCGGGTGTGCGAGACTCCCCCGGTGGTGCTCGCGTCCGACGCCTCCGTGCTCCGCCTCGCGCTCGTCGTCGCGGTCGCGTCGGGGTGCGCCTTCGAAGTGCGGGCGATTCGTGTCGGGGACGTCGCCGACACGGACGTCCCCATCGCCCCGCTGGACACGCTCGTGGACGTCGCAGAGGCCGCGGTCGATGCGAGCGTCGACGGCGCCGCTCTGCCCGACGCCGATGCGATGGCCGGGATCGACGCGGACGACGCGCCGCTTCCCCCGGACTTCGCCGATGGGTCCGTGCCGGACGTGGGCGTCGAGGTGACGGTCGACCTGGGCGTCGACGCGCCGTCGTGCGCGCGGCCACGGGCGCTGTGCGGCGGATCGTGCGTCGACGTGCGGGCCTCGGAGCGTCACTGCGGCGCGTGCGACCACGCCTGTCCCCTTGGCGACTCGTGCGTGTCGGGGACGTGCCTCGCGCCTGGGAGCTCGCGCGCGGGTGGGCTCTGCACGCGGCCCGCTCCGCGCGGCGGCAACGATCCGGTGGCATGCACCGCGGCCTTCGGGTGCTTCCCGACGGTCACCACCGCGGCGTGCACCCGCGACTGCGTCGACAGCGCGCTGCAGGGCACGGAGCGGTCGATGTGCGGCGGCCCCAACGCGACCTGCCTCACCTCAGGCACCGGCCCTGACACGTTCTCGGTGTGCGCGACGGCCTGCGCGCCGGGCGCTGCGAGCGGGGCGCCGGGGTCGTGCCGCGCGGGCTTCGTGTGCACGGGGTGGTGGTTTACCCGCGCTGATTTCCGCTCCGACACGCCGGGGTGCGCGCCCTTCTGCTCGCGCGACGCCGACTGCTACCCCGGCGAGCGCTGCAATTCGCGCGTGGGCGTGTGCGACATCCCGCTGCCCAACAACGCACGCGTGCCCGACGGCGCGCCGTGCAACCCCACGATTCAAGAGATCCCTCCGGGGGAGATCGACCCGCGCAACACGCAGTGCCGCGGCGAGTGCTTCCCAGTGTCCGAGACGGTCGCATCGCAGGGCATCTGCGGGAGCTACGTCAACGTCGCCGAGCGCCCCACCTGCCCCGACGAGCCCGACGTGATTCTCCCCGACACCGGGCCCGACGCGGACAACCTCGGGGTGTGCCTCTACCGCCTGTGTCGCGCGAACGCGGAGTGTCGCGGGGCGCTGGTGTGTCGCTACGACGAGGGCGCCGACGGGCGACCCGACCTGCGCGGCCCGACGTGGTGTATGTACCCGACGGCGGCGCAGCCGAGGGGCTTGCCGTAGGGGCTACTGGCTCGCCACCGGGTCGGTGACGATGCCGAGCTTCTCGACGCCCGACGCGCGCATGATGCCCAGCACGCGCACGACGGTGCCGTAGGGGACGCTCTGGTCGGCGGAGACGTACGCCTCGTGGTCGCGCTGGACGGTGGCGTTGGCGCGGAGCACGTCGCCGAGGCGCTCCAGGGTGACCCGATCCTGCCCGACCCAGACGCCGATGGGGGTGCTGGGGTCGTTGGCGTTCTCGTGGCCGACGGTGATCTGGATGCGCGTCTCGGAGACGGGCATCTGCGGGGCCTCGGCGTTGGGGAGGTCGACCTTGATGCCCGCCTGCACGAGGGGGGCGGTGACCATGAAGATGATGAGCAGCACGAGCATCACGTCGACGAGGGGCGTGACGTTGATGTCGCTGACGGGCCCGGCGCTGTTTCCCCCGGTGGTGAAGGCCATCGCGGCGGCTCCTTGCGGCTACTTGAGAATGTGCCGGCGCACGATGTTGAGGAAGTCGTTGGCGAAGATGTCCATCTCGGTGGACAGCACGCGGATCTGGCGCACGAAGTAGTTGTACGCGATGACCGCGGGGATGGCGGCGACGAGGCCGACGGCGGTGGTGAAGAGCGCTTCGGCGATGCCGGGGCCGACGCGGTCGATGGTGCTGGTGTCGTGCGAGGCCGAGAGCGCGAGGAAGGCGTGCATGATGCCGTACACCGTGCCGAAGAGGCCGATGAACGGGGCCGTGCTGCCCGTGGTGGCGAGGAAGGGGACCATGCTCTCGAGGATGGTGGTCTGCTTCGAGGTGGCGCGGCGGAGGGCGCGCTCGATGTTCTCGATGCCGCCGGCGTCGTCGCTCCCTTGGGCGGCCTTCACGCGGATGAGCTCGTCGTAGCCCGCGCGGTAGAGCGCGGCGACGGGGCTGCGGGTGCGCTGCGTGGCCGCGTCGTTGGCGAGGTTGAGCTGCCGGGTCTCCTCGAACACCTTGAGGAACGACTCGTTCTCATCGAAGGCGCGGCGCAGGTAGAGCCACTTGAACCCGATGATGTACCAGCACGCCACCGAGAAGACGAGCAGGATGGTGAGCACGCCCTTCACGGGCAGCGTGGCCTGCGCGATGAGTTCGAAGGTGCCCGGCACGTGTCCGCCGCCGCCTCCGCCGCCCGGTGCGTGTTGAAACGAGACCAGCCAGGTGTAGATGACGCGATCCATCGCCCTCGTTGTGAATCGGGTATCGCCCCTGGCACTGCCGTGTCAATCCCAGACCGCGGGAGGTGCTACTCTCCGCGGCCGTGGCAGAGCCGAGCTTCGAATTCCAGGCGCCGACCTTCACGCGGGCGATGAAGACGCTCGCGGCCGTCTTCGTGGGCCTCTGGTTGGTGACCGTGCTTCTCCAGGGCGCAGGACTCGCGGGCTTCACGGGTCCGTTGGGGCTCCTCGAGCCGCTCGCGCTGGTGCCGGCCGCCGTGCTCCAGCGCGGCTTCGTCTGGCAGCTCGTGACCCACGCGCTCCTCCATGATCCGGGGGGCGTGGCGTCCCTTGTGTTGACGGTGGTGGGGCTGTGGTTTCTGGGGTCGCCGCTGGAGCAGCAGTGGGGGCTCCGCCGGGTGCTGGCGCTGCTCGGGGTCGCCACCCTGTTCGGCAGCCTCTGCGTCGTCGCGGTGGGCGTCCTGAGCCCGAGGATCTTCGGTGGGGTGACGGTGTCGCCCGCCGCGGCCCTTGCCGCCCTGCTCGGGGCCTGGGCCACACTTCACGCGAGGCAGCGGGTGTCGCTCATGGGACTGGCGACGCTGACGGGGGGGCAGCTGCTCGGACTGGTGGTGGTGGCGGCGGCGCTCCAACTGGCCTGGCACCGCGACGGGGCGGGGGTCGCGGGCCTCGCGGGCTTCCCGGTGGGGTACCTGTTCGGAGCGAAGGGGACGCCCCGCGGTGGGACGCGGACACGTCGTCCGAGCGGCCCGCACCTGCGGGTGATCCGCGGCGGTGGGAGCGACCTCCCGAACTGAGCGTCAGCCCTTGAGGTGGAGCGGGTTGAAGTCGGTCTCGACGTCGAAGACGTCTTCGTTCTCGGCGCGCTTGAGGCGGCCGACGACGACGTAGGTGAGGGGCGTGAAGAGGGCCTCGACGGCGCACTTGATGAGGTAGTTGTTGATGGCCACCTCGACGACGAGGGAGAGGGGCCAGCCGTCGGCTCCGCCGTAGAAGGCCAGCGGGTAGAAGACGGCGCTGTCGATGAGCTGCCCCACCACGGTGCTCCCGATCGTGCGCACCCAGAGGTGCTTTCCGCCGGTGGCCACCTTGAGCTTCGCGAGCACGAAGCTGTTGGCAAACTCGCCGATCACGTACGCGACGAGGCTCGCGGACACGACGCGGGGGAGCTGGCCGAGGATGGTGTGGAAGGCGCTCTGGTGCGGCCAGTCGTGGGCCGGCGGCATCACGTCGGCGACGTAGAACACCAGCGACGCGAGGGCCGCGCTGAGGAAGCCGATCCAGATGACGCGGCGGCTGCGCGCGTAGCCGTACACCTCGGTGAGCACGTCGCCGAAGATGTAGCTGATGGGGAAGACGAAGATGCCGCAGCCGATCTTGTGGCCGCCGACCTCGGCCACCTTGGCGGACACGAGGTTGCTGGTGATGAGGGCGGTGACGAACACGCCCACGATGAGGTCGAAGTAGCGGTAGCGCGGCGCCGCGCTGTGCGTGTGGGCGGCCGGGGGGAGGTCGGGGGCGGTCATCGCCCGGGGAGGATGCTACGCGGGGCGCGGGCGGTGCGACGGAATCGTCGGCGGTCAGAGCGGCATGGTGGAGAGGACTTCGCGGAGGCGGATGACGGCCTCGCCGTGGATCTGCGAGACGCGCGACTCGGTGACGCCGAGGGCGATGCCGATCTCGCGGAGGGTGCGGCCCTCGTGGTAGTGCAGGCGGAGCACGTCGCGGAGGCGCGGGGCGAGGGAGTTCATCGCGGAGGCGATGCGGTCGTTGCGCTCGCGCGTCGAGGCGATGGCGTCGGGGCTGTCGTTGGCCGGCTCGGCGGGGCGGTCCTCGTCCTCGTTGAAGGGCGTGGCGTCGCTGCGGACGGCGGTGGCGTGCATGCGGTCGACCTGGTGACGGTAGCGGGCGAGCGTGAGGCCGAGCTCGGCGGCGAGCTCGCGCTCGTCGGGGAGGCGCCCCTCGCGGCCGGAGAAGCTCTGGCGCGCCTCGGACACGCTGCGGACGAAGGCGCGCTGGTCGCGGGTGAGCGGGTCGTGGTGGCGGAGCTCGTCGAGGATCGCACCGCGGATGCGGTGGTCGATGTAGGCCTCGAAGCTCTCCATGCGCGTGGGGTCGAAACGGAGAAACGCGTCGACGAGACCGCAGAAGCCGGCGCTCACGAGGTCGCCCACCTGCACGTGCCGCGGGAGCTTGCGCGCGATGCGGGTCGCGTGGCGCTGGACCCGGGGGAGGTACTTCGCCGCGAGGTCATCGGTGAGCGGGACGCGGGTGATGCGGGTGCGCGAGGACTTCGGGGCGGCGGTGGTGCGCGTCTTCATGGTCGTCATGGGTCTCCGTGACCCAAGGCATGAGCATTCGACGTGCCAGCACCCCATGACGCGAGAACACGGGGAATTTCGCACTCTCCAACACCGCCGGGTCGATCGTGACCCCCAGAAAAACCGAGGTTCGTAGGAATCCCCGCGGAATGGGGGAGGTCGTTGGTGACCCACGCCGCAGGGTCGCGCGAGACCCGCGGGTCGACGCGCGAATGGAAGTTTCAGTGAGGGACGTCGGCGGTGACGGTCGCGGGCGGCGGGTCGATGTTGGCGGCGGGCGGGAGCGACGGGACGAGGCTCACGCGCGGGGGGGCGAGCGTGTCGCCGAACCAGAGGAAGAACTCCACCAGGCGCTGCTTCCGCTCGGGCGGGATGTAGTCGAAGTTGGTGCCGCGGTCGGTGACCTCCCAGAACTCCGGGGACGACACCGACAGCATCTCGTCGCGGATGCTCGCGAGGCGGGAGGGCTGCTCGTCGCGCATGTCGCGGAAGACCTCCCGGGCGGCGGCCTCGTCGCCGTGGAGGAGGTAGTACGTGGCGAGTCGCACCTGGGCCTTGCGCACGCCGCGGAGCGAGGCCTCACGGGAGGCGCCTTCGCCTTCCTTGTCGACCTGGAGGAAGATGCGCAGGAGCTCGGCGCGCGGGGCGGCGCGGAGGTCGAAGGCGCGCTCGTTGAGGGCGCAGAGGTCGTAGGCCGCGGTCTCGAGGACGAAGCCGAGGTCCATGTGGAAGGCGAGCTGGCCGTAGTACTTGAAGTGGCGGGCGATCTCGATGGCGTCGCGGTCGCGGCCGGCGTGCAGGGCGGCCTCCGCGAGCAGGCGGTACTGGTTGAGGACGTTGTAGGCCGTGCGCACGTCGCGGCCGTTGACGGTCGCGCGCAGGTACGTGTTGAAGAACTTCACGCACAGCCCGACCACGCGGTCGTCGCCCGTGGTCATCGCGCGCTCGGCCATCTCGCGCGTGTGGATCGCGACGATGTAGCAGACCTCGCGGTTGGACCCGATGGCGGCCTGGTAGACGGCCTGAAACTGCCGCAGCACCTTGAACTCGAACCACACCTTGTCGCGCGCCAGCTTGTCGAGCACCTCGCGCGTCATCGACACAAAATCGGGGTCGCGGGCCACGCCGGTGGAGGTGGCGTACCAGACGCCGGGGAGGCTCGGGCGCTCGCTGCCGTAGTCGCGGGCCAGCTCGCCGAGGGCGTTGACGGCGGCGAGGGCGATGGCGCCGTCGTGGCCGGCCATCGCGTTGAGCGCGACGTCCGAGAGCTGCTCAGAGCCCTCCGCGGCGGTGCGCTTGGCGGCCTCGGCGTCGTCGGGCGCGTCGTCGCGGAGGGTCCGCGCGCGGCGGATGGTGGCGAGCGTCTCGCGGCGGATGCGGGAGACGATGTGCATCGGGTTCACGAAGTCGAAGACGAAGGCGATGTAGGGGAGCAGCAGGAGCATGCTCGCCGTCATCAGGGCCATCGCGAGGAGCGTCGCGAGCACCGGCGCGCGCCCGTCGCGAAACATCAAGCTCACCCACAGCCCGTCGAGCCCCGCGAGCACGAAGAGGCCCATCACCGCGAAGTTGATCTTGGCGCGGAAGAACAGCTCCGTGACGCGGTGCGTGTAGCGGTTGGAGGCGAGCTCGACGATGATGGCGACGACGGAGATGGCCACGCCGAGCACCTGCGTGACCACCTGCGCGACGCCGCCGAGGGCCTCCGCCGCGCGGTCGCGGTCGAGCGCGGTGAGCGTGGCGACGAGCGACGTGGAGCCCGCCCGCTCGTCGAGCCACCACGACGCGGTGAGCAGCGCGAAGCTCGCGGCGGCGAGGGCCCCGAGCGGGAGGAGCCAGACGCGCATCGTGTGGGGGAGTCCGCTCCCCTGGCGTCCGTCGTGGGTGGGGGGCGAGAGGGGCGGCGCGTCGGGCGGGGATGGGTTGTTGGGGGCCTCGGACACCGCGCGGAGTATCTCCCCTCGCGCGCCGCGAGGGAAGCCGCGGCTCACACGGCGGGGAGGTCGAAGGTGAACGCGGTGCCGACGCCGTCGCGGGTGTCGACGCGCAGCTCGGAGCCGTAGGACTCGACGATCTGTCGAACGACCGGGAGCCCGAGGCCCGTCCCGCGGCCCGGCGGCTTGGTGGTGAAATAGGGTTCGAAGATGCGCGCGAGGTGGTGGGCGGGGATGCCCGGGCCGTTGTCGCGCACGCAGCACTCGACGCGTCCGGAGGGGAGCGGGCGGGCGGAGAGGCGGAGCACGCGCTCGCGGTCGGCGGTCTCTTGAAGGGCGTCGGCGGCGTTGGCGACGAGGTTGGTGAACACCTGCTCCGCGCGGGTTTGGTTGATGAGCACGCAGGGGAGGTCGGGGTCGAGGTCGAGCTCCACGCGCACGTCGCGGAGGCGCCCCACCGAGCGCAGGGTGTCGAGGACGCCGTCGAGCGTGGCGCCGAGGTCGACGAGGGCGGCCCGGTCGGCGCCGGGGCGGCCGAGCGAGAGGAGCTGCGAGGCGTGGAGGGTGACGCCGGCGTACGCGCGTCGGAGCACGGCGAGCGCTTCCGGGGGCGGCGGCGCGCCGTCGGCGGCGGCGTGTTCGAGGGCGTCGAGGCCGAGGAGGAAGCTGGTGGCGAGGTTGTTGAGCTCGTGGCCGACGGCGCTGGCGAGGGTGCCGAGGGTGGCGAGGCGGTCGGCGCGGACGAGCTCGTCGACGCGGCGGGCGAGCTCGCGGGTGAGGTCGTCGCGCTGGCGCTCGCGCAGGTCGCGCAGGGCCTTGAGGCGGAGGAGGTTGCGGACGCGCGCGAGCAGCTCGCTCTCGTCGACGGGCTTGGTGAGGAAGTCGTCGCCGCCCGCGTCCTTGGCGCGCACCCGCGCGTCGCGGTCGCCGTAGGCCGTGACGAACACCACCGGCAGCTCGGCCCAGCGCGGGTCGGCGCGCAGGCGGCGGCAGGTCTCCACGCCGTCGATGCCGGGCATCATCACGTCGAGGAGCACGAGGTCGACCGCGCGGGCGTCGAGGGCCTGGAGGCACGCCTCGCCGCTCGCGGCCTCGACGGTGGTGTAGCCCTCGGGGGCGAGGATGGCGTCGAGCAGCACGCGGTTGCGCGGCTCGTCGTCGACGACGAGGATGACAGGGGAGGTCACGCGGGGGCCTCGCGGGGAGCGGCGCGCAGGGTGAGGGTGAACACCGACCCGCGGCCGGGCGCGCTCCGCAGCGTGAGGGTGCCGTCCATGTGGCGGACGAGGGCGCGGGTGAGGGCGAGGCCGATGCCCGACCCGCGGAGCGACGCGGGGACCTCGGCGCGCGCCTGCTCCAGGTACTCGAACACGCGGTCGCGCTCGGTGGCGGCGATGCCGGGGCCGTCGTCTTCCACGTCGATCGCGACGCGCCCCTGACGCGCCGCCGCGCGCACGGAGACGTGCCCTCCCTCAGGGGTGAACTTCACCGCGTTGGTGAGCAGGTTGGTGAGGCACTGGAGCAGCGCGCCGGCGTCGCCCACGGCGGCCGAGAGCTCCGAGGCGACCTCGACGCGGAGCGACTGCGCGCGGGCCTGGGCGAGGGGCTCGAGCATGCGCGCGGCCCGTTCGATCACGTCGCGGGCGTCGATGGGCTCGCGGCGCAGCTCGGTGCTGCCGTCCTCGACGCGGCGGAGGTCAAGGAGGGCGTCGACCAGGCCGAGCATGTGCTCGCCCGACTCGAGGAGGTGACCGAGGTACTCGCGCTGGCGCTCGGTGAGCGGCCCGTAGGTGCCGCGGTCGAGCACGCGCCCGAAGCCGAGGACGGCGTGGAGCGGCGTGCGCAGCTCGTGGGTGACGTTGGCGAGGAAGGACGCGCGGGCGCGGGCGCTGCGCTCGGCCTCCTCACGCGCCGCGACGAGCGCCTCACGGTCGCGACGGGGCGCTGAAATGTCCACGGCGGTCACGAGCAGGTGCGTCGGGACGCCGTCGTCATCGCGGAGCGCGACCGCGGAGAGCGAGAACCAACGCCACGCGCCGTCGGCGCAGCGCAGGCGCCGCTCCGCCTGGAAGTTTGCGTCGTCACCGCGCAGCAGGGCGAGCGTGGCGCGCGCGTCGGCGAGGGCCTCGTCGGGGTGGGTGAGCGCGTCGAGGCGCAGGCGGGTGAGGTCGTCGCGGCCGAGGGCGCGGGCGAGCGCGCGGTTGGCGTACACGATGCGCCCGTCGAGGGAGACCGCGGCGTGGCCGAGCGGGCTGTCGTCGAGGGCGCGGTGCAGGCGCACCTCGCGCAGGGGGTGTTCGTCGGCGTCGCGCACAGGCCCGCGGAGCGTGGGGCAAGGGTCCACCGCGGCGCAAGGGGGAGCGTAGGCCCTTGTGGTCGTTCGGTCGGTCTGCGAGAGTCGCCGGGGAGAGGAAGGCGGAGCAGCGCGCATGCGGCCAACCAGGAGTTCCACGCGAATCGGCTCGATCGTCGCGGCGTTCGTCGCCACGGCGCTCGCGGCCGGCGACGCACAGGCGATCATCAACCAGGTCGACGGTCAGATCGTCCCGACGGACATTCTCCTTCAGGCGTGTCTGAACAAAGACTCCACGCCCAGCCCCGCCAACCCCGCGCCGGGGGAGGGCCGCGGGGTGCTCAATGCGGTGGCTGACGCCGCGATCAGCCCGCAGACCTTCATCCCGGCGCCGCGCGCGAGCGATGGGCGACGGGTGGCGCAGTTCACGATGGTGGGCGAGGGCGCGGGGTACCAGAACCGCTTCGGCTGGTACAATGTCGGCGACTCTCCCTTCACCGCGGCGGCCCGCTTCGAGGTCTTCGCCTGCCGCGACGCCTTCACCGCCGCGGGCTGCGAGTGCCCGTGCCCCACCGGCCCCCGCCGCACCGCGCCCCCGGCCTCCGCCTGCACGACGTGGTTGAACGCCAACATCGTGGAGGTGGACTTCGACTGCTTCCAGCGCATGGGTCGCTGGCGCGGCGGCCCGGTGGCCTTCTACATCATGACCCCCGAGCTGATCGTCGGCGGGGTCGACAACAACTGCGCCGACCTCAACTCCACGCGCAACCGCGTCTACTCCACCGACAACACGGTGAACGACGACGGCGACTACGTGCACTTTCTCATCTACCGCTCGCGCACCTTCACCAACGGCTACTACTTCGGCTGGGAAGACCTCTTCCGCGGCGGTGACAACGACTTCGAAGACGCCCTGGTGCGCGCGATCGGGCTCGTCCCGACGTGCTTCCCCGTCCCCGAGGTGTGTGACGGGCGCGACAACAACTGCAACGGGATGATCGACGAGGGCCTCGGCACCGCCACCTGCGGCGTGGGCGCGTGTCGCCGCACCGTCCCGGTGTGTGAAGCCGGTCGCATGCAGACCTGCACCCCCGGCGCGCCGGGCACCGAGGTCTGCGACAACGTCGACAACAACTGCGACGGCGTGGTGGACGAGGGCGTCAACCGCGCCTGCACCACCCCGTGCGGACCCGGGACGCAGTACTGCTCGGCGGGCATGTGGGGCGACTGCGTGGGGCGGACGGTGCCCACCGCGGAGCTCTGCGACAACGTCGACAACGACTGCAACGGTATGGTGGACGACGGGCTCTCCCGCACCTGCCGGACGGGCTGCGGGAGCGGCGTCGAGGTGTGCGTGCGCGGCGTGTGGGGCGCCTGCACGGCGCCGCTGCCGACCGCCGAGGTGTGCAACGGCGTCGACGACGACTGCAACGGGATCATCGACGACCGGGTCGCCACGCGCCCCTGCATGTCGCGCTGCGGCGCGGGCACCGAGCAGTGCGTCGGCGGGGCCTTCGTGTGCAACGCGCCGCAGCCGCGCCCCGAGGTGTGCGACGGCGCCGACAACGACTGCGACGGCATGGTGGACAACGGCGTCCCGCCGGGCGGGCCGTGCGGCACCACGCAGGGCGTCTGCCGGGCGGGCACCTTCCAGTGCCGCATGGGCCGCTACGTCTGCGAGGGCGCGGTGGGCGGCGCGATGACCGAGGTGTGCAACGGCATCGACGACAACTGCAACGGCCTCGTCGACGAGGGTGACCCCGGCGGCGGCGCCGCGTGCATGACCGCCGAGGGCGGCGAGCGCCTGTGCGCGGCCGGCGCCCAGCGGTGCCGTGACGGGCGACTGCGCTGCGAGGGCGGCACCGTGGCCCGCCCCGAGATCTGCAACTGCATGGACGACGACTGCGACGGGATGGTCGACGAAGACCTCCCGGGCGCCGGCGCACTGTGCCCGGGCGGCGGTCGGTGCATTGGCTGCGGGTGCCGGACGCCTTGCCTGCCGGGGGAGTTCCCGTGCTCGGTGGGGCTGGTGTGCAACGCCGACCGCTTCTGCGTCCCGCCGGTGTGCGGCACGCGGATGTGCACGGACTCCGAGGTGTGCGTCAACGACCGCTGCACCGACCAGTGCGCCGCCCTCAACTGCGAGGCGATGGGTCGGGTGTGCCGCCGCGACGGCGCCGCCGCCCGCTGCGTCGCCAACAACTGCTACGAGATCCCCTGTACGGGCCTCCAGATCTGCCGCAACGGCACCTGCGCCAACAACGGCTGCGCCACGATGCGCTGCCCCACGGGTCAGTTCTGCCGCCCCGACGCGAGCGGTCGGGCGCAGTGCATCGCAAGCTGCGCCAACGTCCGCTGCAGCGCGGGCCAGACGTGCACCGAGGGCCGCTGCATCGCCGATCCGTGCGGGGGCTTCGCCTGCCCCGCGGCGCAGACCTGCGTCGTCGTCGAAGGGCGCGCGCGCTGCGAGGTCGACCGCTGCGCCAACATCGGGGTGCTGCCGGGGCGCGTCTGCGTCAACGGCGCCCTCGTCGACGACCCCTGCCTCGGGGTGACGTGCCCCGGCGCGCCGACGATCCAGTGCCGCAACGGCCAGTGCATCGACCCGCTCCTCACACCGCTCGTCCGCGACCGCGTGGTGGGCTCTGGCGGCGACTGCGCCGCGCGACCCGGCGGCGGGCAGGGCGGGCTCGCGGGGGCGGTGCTCGTCGCGCTCGCGGCGGCGGCCTCGGCGCGGCGGAGACGGCGGCGCGGTGAGAGCGGCGTGGAGGTGGTGCGATGAGCCGCTTCCATCTGCTCGCGTCCCTGTGCGTGGCGGTGGTGCTCGGCTGCGACGCCGAGCCCTACTGCCTCAACTGCGCCTTCGACGCGTCGCGCCCCGAGGCGGGCGGGGACGTGTCACCGATCGACACCGGGCGCCCCGACGGCTGCACGGGTACCGCCGCCACGATGGAGGTGTGCGACGGGCGCGACAACAACTGCAACGGCCGCGTCGACGAGGGCTTCGACCTCGACACCGACATCCGCAACTGCGGGCGCTGCGGCAACGACTGCCAGCGCGCCCACACCATCCCGAGCTGCGCGATGGGCCGCTGCGCCGTGCGCCAGTGCGACTCGGGCTGGATCGACCTCGACATGGACCCGGCCAACGGCTGCGAGTACGCCTGCACGCGCACCGGGACGCGCGAGGTGTGCGACGGCCGCGACAACGACTGCAACGGCCTCGTCGATGAGGGCTTCGACCTCATGAGCAACGTGGCCAACTGCGGGCGCTGCGGCAACGTGTGCGTCTTCAACCAGGCCGAGGCCGCGTGCGTGATGGGCATGTGCGCGCGCGGCGCGTGCCGGGCGGGCGCGATCGACCTCGACCGCAACCCGGCCAACGGCTGCGAGTACGCCTGCACCCCGTCGGGCCCCGAGGTGTGCGACGGCCGCGACAACGACTGCGACGGCACCGTCGACAACGGCATCAACACGGCCACCGACGCGGTCAACTGCGGCGCGTGCGGGCGCGCGTGCTCGACGGTCAACGTGCGGCCGACGTGCGCGATGGGTCGCTGCACGATCCCGGCGGGCGCGTGCCGTCCGGGCTTCGCCGACCTCAACCGCGACCCCAACGACGGCTGCGAGTGGGCCTGCGGCGACCCGAGCACCGGGGCGACCGGACCCGAGCGCTGCAACGCGCGCGACGACGATTGCGACGGCTTCATCGACAACGGCGCGGTGATGGGCGTCGGCGCCGCGTGCGGTCCCTCCACCCTGGGCGTGTGCCGCCAGGGGACCAACGTCTGCGAGCGCGGCGTGCTCCGCTGCGTCGGCGCGACGATGCCGGGGACGGAGTTCTGCAACGGGCTCGACGACAACTGCGACGGGATGGTCGACAACGCGCCCGCGGGCGGTTCGCTGCCGGGCACCGGGCCGAGCACCGTCTGCGGCAACAACGTCGGGGCGTGCGGCTTCGGTACGTTCACCTGCGTGGGCGCGCGCATCGTCTGCACGGGCGAGACGGGGCCCTCCACCGAGGTGTGCGACGGCGTCGACAACGACTGCGACGGTCGCGTCGACGAAGACCTCACCGTCGCCCCCGCGGGCTTCCGGTGCAATCGCCGCGGCACGGAGACGACCGGGGTGTGCGCCGGGGCGCGCTCGTTCTGCGGGGGGACGCGGGGCTGGACCTGTGAGTACCCGCCGACGTACCGCGACCTCGATCAGGAGGCGCTCTGCGACGGGATCGACAACAACTGCGACGCCGTCATCGACGAGGGCTGCCTCCGCACGCTCGGCACCGAGCTTCGGCTCGATCGGGCGACGGCGGCCAACTCGATCCAGCCGACGATCGTCGGCGAGGCGCGCAACCTCGGCGTCGCCTTCCTCGACCGGCGCGGCGGGGAAGCGGACATCTACTTCACGCGCTCGGCCGACAACGGCGCGTCGTGGGCCACCGACCTGCGCCTCGACACCGACGCGGCCGGCGCCTTCAACAGCGTGCAGCCCGCGCTCGCGTGGTCGGGAACCAACGTGTTCGCGGCCTGGGGTGACTTCCGCGGCCCGGGCGTCGACCCGGCGGAGTTTCGCCAGCTCTACTTCAACACGTCTCCGTCGAGCGGCGCCGCGTGGGGGGCGAGCGACCGCCGCATCAACGCGGGGATGAACGACGACGCCTTCAACCTCCAGCTCATCGTCACGCCCTCGGGGATGGTCGCGGTGTGGGAGGCGATCTACAACTCGCTCCGCGGGCGCCACGTCTGGTCGTCGTTCTCGCGCGACCGTGGGGCCAGCTGGGGGCCGGTGGTTCAGGTGGACAACGCGCCCACCGCCGCCGTCGCCTCGACGCCCGACGTCGCGCTCGGCGCCGGGAGCCGCGTGTACGTCGTGTGGCGCGACAACCGCTCGGGGAGCCCCGACATCTACTTCAAGGCGAGCGCCGACGGCGGTGCCACCTGGCTCGGCCGCGACACGCGCCTCGACACCGACCCCGCGGGCTCGCACGCGAGCGAGGAGCCCAGCGTGGCGGCCGACACCGCGGGCAACGTCTACGTCGCCTGGCAGGACGTGCGCACGGGCATGGCGTACGACATCTACTTCAACCGCTCGACCGACGGCGGCGCCACCTGGCTGCCGGCGGACGTTCGGCTCGACACCGACACCTTCGCGCAGGACTCCATCCGCCCGAAGGCCCTCGCGCTCCCGTCGCGCGGCGTCGCGGTCGTGTGGGAAGACCGGCGCTGGGGCCTCCCGACGCCCTACGCCAACCGCAGCACCGACGCGGGCGCTACGTGGATGCGCAACGACGTGCAGGCCGTCGGCGGCCGCCCGGGCCTCTTCCGCGCCTACGACCTCGTGGCGGCTGCCGTGGGGAGCACCGTGTTCGCGGTGTGGGCCGACGACCGGGGCGGCGCCCTCGACATCTGGGGCAACTACTCGCTCGACGGCGGCGGGATCTTCCAGCCCGTCGACATCCGCTTCGACGCCTCGGCCGCGGGGTCGAGCGCGAGCGCCACGCCGGCGGTGTTCGCCAACACCGAGTCGGGCGCGCCGATGCTCCACGTCGTGTGGGTCGACCGTCGCGCCGACAACACCACCGGCGACATCTACTACCGCCGCTTCACGCGCTGACTCCCCTTCGATCCCTGAGCGATCCGATGGCGTCCGACCCGCTGCCCACGCTCCGTTTCCGCGCGGTCGTCGTGAGCCAGAAGGTGGCGAGCGGCGCGTGGTCGTGGCTCGACGTCCCCGAGCGGGTGACCCGCGCGCTCACGCCGTGGCAGAAGGCTGGGCACGTTCGCATCGACGCGACGCTCAATGACGTGAGCGTGCAGGGGTCGCTGACGCCGCGCGGCGGTGGGCGGCAGATGCTGGTGCTCAACGCCGCCATGCGCCGCGACGCGGGCATCAAGGTCGGCGACGCGGTGCGCGTCACGGTCACGCCGCGCGTCGGAGACGCCGTGCGCGTCCCCGAGCAGCTCGCGGCGGGCCTCGACGCGGCGGGGGCGCGAGCGACCTTCGAAGCGAGGAGCTCGTCGCACCGCTGGGAGCTGGTTCGCTACTTCACGCAGGCGAACACCGACGCGGCGCGCGCGCGGGCCGTCGCGTGGGTCGTCGACCACGTGCTCGGGCGCGCCCCGGCGGACACCGGCGCTACCAGGCGGCGCGGGCCGACGGGCTGGTACTGCCCCGCGTGCGGCAAGCGCTTCACCCGCCCCGACACCGAGCACCCCTGCGCGCCGCTGGCGCTGGAGGTTCCCTTCGCCCACAAGCCCGCGGTGGTGCGCGCGCTCTTCGACGACGTGCGGGCGATGGTGATGGCCCTGGGCAACGTCACGGTCGCGGTGCAGAAGGACAGCGTCGGCTTCATCGCGCGGCGGCGGTTTCTGTCTGCGGTGCCGCGCAAGGGGTGGCTCGAGCTGCGGTTGCTGCTCACGCGGCGCGTCGAGCATCCGCGGGTGAAGGCCTTCACGTCGGGGCCGGGGCTGCACGTCCACGTCGTGCGGGTTGTGTCGCCCGGTGAGCTCGATGACGACGTGAAGGGGCTGCTGCGGGAGGCGTTTGCGTACGGGCTCCCGGCCGGCGCCGAGCCGAAGCCGCGTGACGCGGAGGCCGGCAGCGGGTGGGAGCGGGACGCGGACGACAGCTTCTTCGCGGGGCTCGACGAGGTGTAGTCGAGCAGCACGAGCTGTGGCGACGTGAAGCACGCGCGTGCGTCCACGGCACATGCGGGCGGGATGCGCGACGGCGGTGTGACGCCGCGGCACGAAGCCGCGTCAGCCGGGGGTGCAGGACGAGGCGGAGTCGCTGCAGGTGAGGGTGGTGCTCGACGCGCCGTCGACGGTGAAGGTGAGGACGGCGCCACCGACCCCGTTGTTGCGGGCGCGGAGGGTGAGGCCGGGGATGACGTTCTCCCAGGTCGTGACGCCGCCGCCGAGCATGGCGCCGGAGACCCGCCGCGCCGACGAGGAGGGGATCGCCATCGTGGCGGTCGCTGTACGGAGTGCCGGGGCCCACACGAGCCGCGAGGTCTGCGACGACGCGGGGGAGCACGCGCCGTCGATGGTCGACACCAGCTCGATCACCAGGGTGTTGCCCGAGTCGACGAGTACCCCGACGGTCAGCGTGGGGATCGCGGGCGCCACCGACGACGATCCGCCGAAGAGGCCGTCGCCGCACGGACCGCCACCGCAGGCAGCGAGCACGTAGGCCATCACCATCACCAGCACGGATCGGATCATCATCAGTTGCATGGCGGCAGAAAGGAGCAAGCCGGGTGCCATGGGCGGTAGGGCGTGGCGTCGCCTTCCCGCACTGCCCACGTCGGTTCTCCCTCCGTTGCGGGAGCCACGCACCATCGTCCGCGGTGGGGGACGACCCACCAGGACGCGTTTCGGGTCACCGGTCGGGCCGACGCGCGGTACCATCGCGCCCCTTCGATGACCGTGATCAACAGCATGTCGGCAGGAGAGGCGCGCGCGCTCGGCGGCCTCGCGTTGTCGTGCACCGGCGCGGGCGAGGCGGCCCTCGGGATGCGCGCCCTGGCCTGGTACAACATCCTGCTGCGCTTCGGGCTCAACGTCCCGCTGGTGGTGGCCCACGACATCGGGGCGGCGCTGCTCGGCGAGGCCTCGGCCTACGGCCCGCCGCGCGAGATGCCCAACGGCGCAGCGGCGCAGCTCCCGGCCGACGGGATGCACGCGCTGCTCACGCTGTACGGGCGCCTCCTGGAGGAGATCGCGAAGACCGACGTCGCCGCGCAGATCCAGAAGTCGCGGCTGGAGGACTCGGTGCTCACGATGCTCCTCACGCGCGCCATCGGCCCGGTGGTCGATCGGTGGCGGCCGACGGCGCAGTTCGAGCCCGTGCCCATCAACGCTGACACGCTGACGCAGGCACAGATGTACCTCGCGCAGGCGTGGGCCTCCGTCGATCGGCGCCCGGAGGTGGACTTCCTCCAGCACCTGGTGAAGCACCGCCTCCACCTGCTGCTGGGCATCGAGCAGATCGACCTCGACACTGTTGAGCTCCTCGGGATGGTGGGGCAGGACAGCGCGACGCCGGAGACCGAGCTGGTCGACCTGTTGGCCGTCTTCAACTCGCCCGAGGCCAACGACGTGGTGAACTTCTCGCTCGACATCCTGCCGAGCGTGCTGGAGACGCGGCGCGGGGGCGGGCAGCAGGTGTTCTCGGTGGATGGGTACTCGGGGGTGGTGGCCAACGGGTCGTTCGACTCGCTGGTGCTCACGGAGATGGCCCACGACGACGACCTCTTCGAACAGCGCTTCATCGACCACGAGCTGCTCTACTACGCCCACGAGGCGCAAGACCGGCCGCCGCCGCGCACCTTCCAGATCCTCGTGGACGCGAGCGCGTCGATGCGCGGGGCGCGCGCGGTGTTCGCCCGGGGCCTTGCCATCGCGCTGGCCAAGCGGATGACGCTGCAGGGCTTCGAGGCCAGCGTGCGCTTCTTCGACTCGCGGCTCTACGAGCCGATGCGGCTGCGCAAGGGGCGCTCGGGGATGGCGGGGGCGGGGTCGCTGCACGTCGCGGGGATCCTCGCGTTCAAGGGCGAGCGCGGG